>DAOTYF010000185.1:0-6516 GCA_034434995.1 Anaerolineae bacterium | reverse complement strand
GCTCGGTAGCATACAAGGGATCCTGCGTCAGATCGCCATGGATCCTGACTTCTGCCCGTGAACGTGCATCCAGAAGGCCGAAGGCCCGCACGAGAACGTCCACACCCTTGCCCGGGATGATCGCGCCAACGTAGGCAAACCGCAGGGCCTGCCCTGAGCCCGGCCGAAGGATGTGAGACGGGCTCTTCTGCCGGCAACCCTCTGCCCATGCGGTGTCAAACCCATGGGGCGACACCACAATCCTCTCACCAGCTACACCGTTTCTGACGAACATCTCTTTGAGAAATTGGGAGGGGGAGATGATGACATCTACCTGAGCCAGAGCCCTCTTCAGGAAAGTCCGGCGAGCCTCCATATCTCCACACATTCCCCGCAACCCGCGAAGGTTGGTCAACCACGGCCGCCTGCTCACTGCCAGCAGCAGCCTGGCCACCAACCCCTGAGGCAGCAACCGGCTGGGCCAACGGTAGGCCCTGGCGTTCCACAACATACAACGCAGGCACCCCCAGGCGCCCTCCGGCCCGGTGCACAGCGAGCCATCGCTGCGCAGGAGGGTATGCCGGGGGCAGATGAACCAGGAATCTGTCAGCGTGAGCACCACCGGCAGCCCCAACGCTTTCGCCGCGGTGATGGCGCTGGCTGACAGGGTGTAGCAAGAGGTAATGTGTACCAGGTCCGGGCCGATGGCAGATAGATGCTCCACAAGGTGGCGCTCGACCAGCGGGTTATCGTACAGGTAGCGAAAGACGTCGGGGGCCAGCGCCCAATTCAGGTAGAGACGATGGACCGGGACGCCCTGGTACTCATCATCTGTGTAACCATTCCAGCATGAGCGCCCCTGGCCCCAGTTCTCAGCGCAGACGACGCTGACGGTGTGGCCTGCCCGCCGCAACCCCTGGGCCAGGTTGCAGGTATACATCTCCGTCCCGCCATGATGACCCGGGGGAAAGAAGTGGGTAAGGAGGGCGATTCTCATCCTGGCGCACAACGCGGGACGGTGGATATTGGCAAGATGCTGGGTATAGACCATTTTTCCATGCTGCAATCTCTGCATTGCTCCAGGGTGCAGATGTTGATCATGCCAGTTGCTGATAGACCATTCTCATCTTCTGAGCAATCACTGGCCAGGCGAACTCCAACGCCCGTTCTCGGCTATGTTGGCCCATGCGCTCCAACTGCGTCGTGCCTCGGATCAATGCTAACACGCTTTCCGCCATGCCTGTTGCATCACCCGGTGGGAGGAGCACTGCGCAGTCATCATCTACATAATCTCTCACGGCCCCTACATCGGTAGACACAATGGGCAGGCCGCAAGCCATTGCCTCAAGTAGGGTGTTGTTAGCAGTGCAATCAGTCAGCGGCAATACAAGGATGTCGGCGCGCTGGTAGGCCTCCAACAATTCCTCGTCTGATACGCCACTTCTCAGAGTGACACAACGCAACCCCGCAAAATAGTTGAAATTGGATTCAAAGGTGATAATCTCAAACTCTGTGCTTTCTTTTCTCTTTTCTAGAATCTCTATTACTGAGCGCATAGTCGCGAAATCCCTCAGATGGGTGCCCACAAAAAGGCACTTCCCATTGTTGTGAAAGGCCCTCGGTCCTGGCTTGAAAAAATCCGTGTCAACACCGTGGGGCACCAGAAAGACTCTATGTGTACCTACAAGCGAGCGGAAATACTCGAGCTGGTTGCTCGCCACTACGACCACGCCAGCAAGCCGCTTCAAGTGAGTCGTGGTTCTAACGACTTTTTCAAAGGCCTCACGAGGCAAATGGAAAGTGCATATAACCTTGTTGCCCCTGAAGCCATTGAGATAGCCTAAGTAATGGTATGAATTCTCCCCATAAATGAAGTGATAGATCTCGTTGCTGGTCGTTAATATCCGAGAAGCTGCTGTAAGCTCCTCCCAGAACGATTCAGAGTCGTAGGCGATGACTCCATCAGCCAGGCGCCACTGAAGCCGCTTGGGAAGATGTAGATGCTTTGCCAGGCTGGGCACTTGTAGACTCTTCCCCAAATGATTGGCGATCTGGTCATATCCTGAGCGATGCGCATGGTGGATATGCCTGTGGTATATGAGATTGACCTGCGGGCCGTCCCTCAACATTGATCCCCCCCTAATTCCCTGTGCATTTGGCCTTGAAATCCTTCCTTCCCAAGAAGCGCTATGTATATCTTCTGCCTGGCGTGTCCAAAAATGTAGCATAAATCGTATCTGTTCACAAACGACCAGCGCTGCCTTCCCAATAGTTCATCCCTGGCCATGACCAGCGTGGTGAGGAGAGCGCCTTTTAGCTCAACGAGTCCTCTTCTGAATAACGATCGGCGATCAACTGGAGCAATGCTTTGCTCAAAGATCGCGTTGGAGATGCCTTGCCAATAACCTCGTTTCAGTACGAATGTCCTGTTCACCCTCTCGGGCAGCACTTTGTGATAGATGATAGCCTTTGGGGCATATACAATCTTACCCCCTGATTTCCAAATCCTATAGCACAACTCCTTTTCATCGTTGTACAAGAAAAGGCCCAGACCAACAGCAAAGCCACCAAGCCTGACCAAGACGTCCCTTCTCACAGAAAAGTTTCCGCCATTAGGATGTAGAGGATAATCCAGGGTCCTGATCTCATCCCCCAAGTCCAATGCTCCATAGTTAGTCTCCAGCTCCTTTGGAAGCCAGTCGGGTCTGCTGTTGGGCCAAAGGACCTGGATCTTTCCCCCAACACAGGCAACTTCATCATCGGCCTCATATACCTCACAGAGGCTTGTAAGCCAGTTCTCCTCCGCAATTGCATCATCATCGGCATAGGCAATGATATTGCCCTGAGCCACCTGCGCACCCGTGTTCCTCGCCCACAGCAAGCCAACGGTGGGCTCCTGGATGTACCGGATCCGCTTTCCGCCAAGACAATTCAACTCATCAACCACTTGCCGTGTGTTGTCTGTAGAGGCGTTGTCCACCACGATGATCTCATAAGCATCTGGTGGATAATCCTGAGCCCGCAGGCTGGCGACCATATCCGACAAATAGGCAGCTCGGTTTCGTGTGCAGACCACCACAGAAAAGAATGGAGATTTCATCACTTGTACCCCCAGCGTTACCTCAGCAGATTCGCTCACCGTGCTACTGAGCTGTGAACCATATTGCGCGCTCCAGACTAAGGCGGTTCATCGAGAAGCTCAGCACCTTCCTCCCGTCGGCAATCGCCTGGTTCGTTTTGGGCTTTCCTGAACTCTCCGCTCAGCCATCTGCACTTCTCTTTATCAAGCGGTGTGTTATCCCCCTGACCCGGTTCATGGCCTTTGGGCCGATGAACGATTCCAGGAGGATTGAGAGCACACCCCGGTTCTTGAACCAGGAAGGATCGTTGAAGTAGGCAAAGATCGCGTCACGGCGAACGCGAGCTAGATTTCCGCACTGATAATCCTCGAAAGCAGCCATAGCATAGCACTTTCCCAGCACCGTTGATTTGATGGCTTCCATCCCATCAGCACCAGCGGGCAAGCTGGCAAAAACTTTATCGGTTAACCGGATTGCAGCCTGACAAGGAGATAAGCTCGGATAAGCGGCCTGCCCAAAAGTCAGGATTGACTCGGTGACGAACCCATGATCTTTGCTCAAAGAGGGATCATAGGCTATGCCGGCAAGAAGGCTATGGTGCGCCTGAGTCACGTGGTCTTCGGCATATCGTTGGATCGCCTGCCACAGGTAGTATCTTCCTAGGGATTTTGCGCACAAGTCGCCGAGCTTATGTTTACCGGCCACCCTTCTCTCTATGGCGCTTTCAACGGCAAGCCGTGCGAATTCATCCTGGGGCGCCTTATGCACCACGCTGATTGAGCGAGAGTGAACACGCCATTTGTACAGCGGTTCCCCTATGTTGGCTACATTGAAATGCTCGGCGATGCGCAACCACAAGTCATAGTCCTGAGCTGAAGCGAAACCCTCTCGATAGGAGCCAACCTTTTCCAGACACTCTTTTCTCAAAACAACTGCTCCGTGGCAGAAACAGTTGTAGCAAAGCAGGCTTTGTTGAATGGTATCGTTATCAACAGGGAGTGAACGACTCCTGATCTCTTCTCCTTGCTCGTTTATTTCGATGAAAGAACTGCTGACGAGGCCGACATATCTGTTGTGGTCTAGAAACTCAACCTGTCTTTCCAGCCGCTCTGGTAGCGAAATATCATCCGCATCCTGCCGGGCGATGTACTCGCCCTGGGCCAGCGCCAGTCCCTTATTGAGCGACTTTGTCAGCCCGATGTTCTCTTGATTGCGCACCAGACGTATGCGTGGGTCGTCGTAACTGGTCAGAATATCCCAGGTGGTGTCGGTGGAGCCATCGTTCACGATGATGAACTCGAAATCGGTAAAGGTTTGGTTGAGGACGCTATCTATAGCCTCTTGCAGATAGCGCTCGCCGTTGTAGACGCTCATGACAATGCTGACTTGGGGGGTGCTCATACGTGGTACTGCGCCTTGATAGCCTGCAATTTCTCGATATCGTGCCAGCCCAGGGTGGGTGTGCGACGAAAACGCCAGTTGATGTCGTCAATGAATTCGCCGGGATAGCGCGTGCTGATCAGCGCCAACGCCAGCGGACGGAACCAGGTGGACCAGAGGTCGCTTTCGTCCACCCGATAGCGCATTTTGTCCCAACCGCTGTAGCAGACATACTCAACAGGGCGTCCCTGCCAGGGACGATTCAACAGACGATCCAGAGCGACCAATTCTGCCACTCGCCGCTTGAGAGACTTGCGACAAGATGGCCGTTTTGCCTCGCAGAAACCTCCGTCTGGGTTCTGATTCCTCAAGATGGCTTCAAAAGCACGAGTGAGCGCCGCCTTGATGTCCGTAGCCCGGTAATCGGTCAACATACTGAACTTGACCAGGATGTCTATGGCATCGAGATCAATACAGGCGCCACCACCGCCGCGCGGGTCAAAGAGTCCATCGGGTTGCTGCAATGCCAGCGTGCTGTCAATGATTCGCTCAGCGTAGTTGACGGGCCGACCCAGATAGAAGTACAGGAAGTAGAAGTGAAAGGCGCCAGCCATGGCATCGAGCAACGAGGCGCCCTGTCCTAAATCCCAGTACCCCGTTTCTGGATTCTGGTGATCGTCCAACCAGTCGAAGATAGCACAGGTTGCCTTTTCATAAATCGGATTCCCGGTGCGTTCCCATTCCTGAATAAGGAAAGACGCCAGAAACATGATGCTGTTGCTTTCAAGCCAGGGATCCGTCCAGTCCCTGGTCGCCAACCAACACACCACATCGTTTGAGTCGAGAAATGTCTGCAGGAAGGTGAGCAGATACAGCGGCTGTGCACCCAGCGCATCGAGCGCAGCCAGTCCGAAGAACGTGAATTGCCAGGTAACATACTGCCAGTTGTGACTGCTTTCTGGAAGATCATCCTGCTGCAGTAATGGATCAAGAAACAGGCCAGTTTCACTGTTTTGATGTTGAGCGATGAATTGGGCCCACCCTTGCTGTTCAGAATAAGATAGTGACCCTAGACCATCGAAAAGCTCTCGAGCCAGCACCGCAAAGCAGGAAGCAAGCAAGGTACAGTGCGGAGATGATGCTGCCATTCGGCAGGCCCAGGGTTGACTACCACCACCCATCGTTGAACTGAGCCACGGCAGCGGCACGTAACGCAAGGCATTGCGCTTAACGGGCTGGCCCGACTTATCTCGTCGCTCAGGCAGACTGGCCAATTGCACGTTTCCAGCTCTCCCTCATTTCACGCGCGGTTTCACGAAGATGTCCCGTGACCAACAGTCTGCCGAACTGAACTGCTTTGTACGAGCCACGCGTGACCAACTTCTCCAAGAACAGCTATCAAGGACCCCAGACCCAATGGGGGCCTCTTTTCGTCAGTCGAGAAGGGGGACATTATTGGGGCAGCAGAGGTGGTTAGCAGAACGTTCATGGACTTCTCCTTGCTGTGAATGATGAACGAATCCTGTGCTTAAGCGTGGTCAGAATTCTCCACACACTGTCGCCCCAAACACACTTGGCGATACGTTGGATTACAAATGTCGCCTCGCTTGGAAGTAAGAAACTATCAGGTTGTCTACCTCTCGTGTGATCACATCGACTATGTCAAAGTGCGGCTCGATTAGAGCGACGAGTTCTTCCGGTCTATACTCCTTTAGATGGTATGGATTGCCACTGTGCTCTCCCATCCTACAATGGGGTGATGACAAAAAGAACATTCCCCCTGGTCGTATCACACGAGTGACTTCAATGATGAATGCTTCACCAACATTAGCTGACACATGCTCTATCCCTTCCAAACAGACAACAAGATCAAAGGTGAGATCATGGAATGGTAGACTCTTCATATCCCCGACTAAGAATTGAGCATGTTTGCCATACCGTCGTCGGGCTTCGACAATTGCATCTGGGGAAATATCAACGCCGGTAAGCGTGCGGCAACCCCTCAGCAGCGAGGTTCCCCATCCCATGCGACAAGGTATGTCTAACACGTCGCAACCCTGACAATGCCTACTCACCC
>DAOTYF010000184.1:0-11046 GCA_034434995.1 Anaerolineae bacterium | reverse complement strand
TGTTCGGATCGACTTCCGCCACCACCCCACCCAGATGGAGCGACCCCTGGGAGAGCAGCGTCAGGGCGCGGGCGGCTGCCGCCAGCGCGTGGCTGATGCTCTCTTCCAGGAACTTCGGGTAGTGTGACATGCCTGCCAGGAACACGCCCTCGCGCATGAAGTCCATCGGGCGCAGCTTGAGCTGCGCTTCCTGGAAGAAGCCCTCCGTGCCCAGCGGCACGCGCAGCATCGCGGCCAGCTCTTTCGTGCCCTCCGGCGGGATGACGCTGGTGCTGATCGGCACCAGGTCGGCGGGCAGCGCCAGCCAGCGATCCAACGACAGATCGCGGACGTGCACCACCAAGCGGTCGTATTCCACCCGCAGCAACGGCGGCTGCTCGTCCGTGTAGCGGATGAACAGCACTCCCTTGCGCCGCGCCTCGGTGTAGAAGTCCTCGCGGAAGCCGTAAGTGACGATGTTCTTGTACAGCACCGTGACCCGGCAGTTGGGGTTGAACAACTTGAGCCGGATGGCGTTCTTCATGGCGTTGGTGCAGCACACCCGCGAGCAGTAATCGGGCACGCCCTCCGGACGCACGCACTGGATCATGACCACGTCCCTCAGCGCGGCGATCTTCTCCGGCTGGTGGATGATCATGTCTTCCAGTTCCTGCTGGGTAATCACCTGGGGGAACGAGACCAGAGGGTGATCGCGGGCCTCGCGCCCCCCCGTCGCCACGATGGTCACGCCGTGCTCGATCTCCATCTCCTCCGCCGAGCCATCATCCTGAGTGGAGCGCAGCGTGGCGCGGAAGTGACCGACGTGCCCGGTGTGCCGCACCACCTCGGTGCGGGTGTGGGTCACAATGCGGCGGTGGGAGCGAACGCGGTTCACCAGATCGCGCAGCAGACGCTGCGGCTGGTAGCCCTCGGCGACGTAGTGCAGGTTGAGCAGGTTGCCGCCCAGCATATCGGTGCGCTCGACCAGGTGCACGTCATAGCCGCTATCGGCAATGGCCAGCGCGGCGGTCATCCCGGCCACGCCGCCGCCGATCACCAGCGCCATCGGCTGGCAGCGGTGCTCATCCTTATGCACCGGTTTGGCAGCCGCCACCCGCCCGACGGCCATCCGCACCAATTCCACTGCCTTGCGGTTGGCGAGATCGGGCTGGTGAGGGTGGACGCGGGCACATTGGTCGCGCAGGTTGACCAACTCCAGCAGATAGGGGTTCAGGCCCGCCATCCGCACCGCGCGCTGGAACAGCGGATCGTGGGTGCGGTTGCTGCACGCCGCGATCACCACCCGGTTCAGGCGCAGCTCGCGGATGGTGGCTTGCATGTAGGCCAGCGCGTTGGGGAAGCAGGCGAAGTCGATCCCCTCGGCCACCTCCACGCCCGGCCAGCGGGCGGCCTGGTTGACTAGCGCAGGCAGGTCAAGCGCCTCGCTGATGGTATCGCCGCACGCGCAGGCAAAGACGCCCACCCGGGGCGGCTCACCCGATACATCGTGCTCCGGGGGCAACGCCCCGGCGGCCAGAAACGGCCACTCGCGGCTGTAAGAGTAGGTGCGGAGCTGATCGTTGAGCAGCCGCATCACCTCCGCCGCCGCGCCGGAAGCGTCGATGATCGTCTCGACGATCTCCTTGGGGGAGGAGAACGCACCGCACACGAACACGCCGGGCCGCGAGGTTTGCAGCGGGGTGAACTTATCGGTCTCGCAGAAGCCGTGCTGGTTGAGTTCGATGTCCAGCAGGGCAGCCAGTTCACGGGCCGTGCCGGGCGGTTGGAGGCCGGTCGCCAGCACCACCATCTCGAAGCGCTCCTCGCGCTGCACACCGTCGGGGTCGGCGTAGTGGACGATCAGGTCATGAGTGGCCGGGTCCTCGCGGATCATGGACACCCGGCAGCGCGAATACTGGATTCCGTGCTGGCCACGCGCCTTGCTGAAATAGGTGCTGTACTCTTTATTGAAGGCACGCTCATCCATGATGAAGATGCGGCAATCCACGTCCTCACCGAGGCGTTGCTTGGCAAGGATGGCCTCCTTGGTGGCATACATGCAGCAGATCGAGGAGCAGTAGGCGTTCTCCTGTTCGCGGCTGCCGATGCATTGCAGCCAGGCAATCGAGCGCGGCGGCTGCCGATCCGAGGGGCGGACGACGATGCCTTCCGTGGGGCCGGAGCGGCTGGCCAGGCGCTCGTACTGCATGGCCGCCAACACGTTCGGGTAGCGCCCGTAGCCCAGCTCCTCCATCCCGCCTGGATCGTATGCTTGGAAGCCCAGCGCCAGGATGATCGCGCCGACCTCCACCGTTAGCAGGCGGGGCTGCTCATCGAGGTCGATGGCCCCGCCGGGGCACACCTCGGCGCACCTGCCGCAGTCATCGCAGTATGGCCCCCGGTCAATCACATAGGCATCAGGCACGGCACGGGCGGAGACCTTGTAGGCGGCCTTCCGCATGGTCATGCCCTGCTGATAGGCGTTGGGCAATTCAACCGGGCAAACTTCAGAGCACCTGCCGCAGCTAATGCAGCGCTCCGGGATGACGTAGCGCGGCTCCTGGCGCAGCGAGACAGTGAAATCGCCCGCCTGTCCTTCCACGCCGATCACGCGGGTGCTGGTCAGCACCTCGATGTTGGGATGTTGGTTGTGCTGGATGTAAGCCGGGGAGATGGAGGGGCGGGTGCAGCCGTAGCCGTGATCGGGAGTTCCGCGACACAGCACACAATCGTGCTGGGGAAACATGAAGCCGAGCTGGGCGACCCGCCCGCCGAGGCAGGGGGTCTGCTCGATCAGGTAGACCTTCAGGCCGGCGTCGGCCAGGTCAAGGGCGGAACGCATCCCGCCGATGCCGCCGCCAATGACGAGCACAGCGGCGGGTTTGGGGCGGACAGGGCGTCCATTAGGCATCTGCATGGTGGATGGCAGCTCCGTTGGCAGCAAATCACAGACTCGGAAGGCGCGACGTGTGCACCTTCTGGGCCAGATAGCGCGAACCCCAGTTCGCCGAACTGGCGGTGACGGAGTGCGACGAGGCGGCAATGAGGGGGGGCGTGCACACGCCGGGCATGTCACTCACAGCATAGCGCCCGGTGCGCTGGGCGCGGTAGTGTCAAATGTCATCCCGATTGGACAACGGTTATCCGGTTTATTGTGCAGAGCGTCACATGGAAGGCAGCGCAGGGTGTGATACAATGCAATAGTCGTCTCATTGCTGGCCTGCCGGGGCATCAATGCCCCGGCAAAGGGAGACAAGGGCGCTCAAGCGCCCTAGCCACTGTTGGCGCGCGATTGCGACTTGTAAGGAGACGATGCCATGCAACGGCTGCTGATTGCGCTGATCATCGGGGCAGCTCTGATCGCCTGCCAGCGCGCCCCCGCGGCGGAGATGGCGACCGAATTAGCGGAGGTCGAGCCGACCTCCTCCCTGCTTCAGGTGCCCACCTACACCCCCGGCCCCGACCCGTTTGTCGAGGTGCGTGAGCGCATGGTGCGCGAGACGATCACCGGGCGGGGCATCCGCGATCTGCGGGTGACCCAGGTGATGATCGACACGCCGCGCCACCTGTTCGTGCCACGCGATCTGTGGGACTCGGCCTACGCTGACTCGCCGCTGCCCATCGGCTATGGGCAGACCATCTCCCAGCCGTACATCGTGGCGCTGATGACCGAGGCGCTCGACGTGGAGGCGGACGACGTGGTGCTGGAGATCGGCACGGGGTCGGGGTATCAGGCAGCGGTGCTGGCCCAACTGGTGGCCCAGGTGTACACCATCGAGATCGTCGGGGCGCTGGCCGATCAGGCCCGCGAGCGGCTGGCCGCGCTGGGCTACGACAACGTCGAGGTGCGGCACGCCGACGGCTACTTCGGCTGGGAAGAGCACGCCCCCTTCGACGCGATCATCGTCACCGCCGCGCCGGATCACGTGCCGCCGCCGCTCCAGGCGCAGCTTGCCGACGGCGGTCGACTGGTGATCCCGGTCGGGCCGGTGGGGGCGTACCAAGAACTCTACGTGATCGAGCGACACGGCGACGAGTTCACGACGACGAGCCTGGGCGGGGTGGTGTTCGTGCCGCTGACCCGCGACGTGCGGGATGAGTAAGCCCTCACCCCCTGCTCCCCTCTCCTCAGCGAGCGCAGCACCGTGAAGCATCGCCCGCGGGCGGGTGAAGGGATCAGCGGCCAAGGATAGCCGACCCCGCGGCGGGGGATGATGCGCCGACAACACAGGAGGACGGTCGATGGCCCAGACACAGGCTGTATCCCATTTCTCGACCAGCGGTGACTTATCCTCTCCAGACCGACAGGCGCGCAAATGGCCAGTCTGGTTATGGGTGGTGCTACTGGCCTTTGCCCTCGTGTACGCGCGTTCCCTGACTCCGGTATACGCCGAGGGCGACGATGCGACTTCGATAGCCTACCACCTGTTTGGCCGCGACCGGGAGTTTCAAAGCCCCTACTCACCTTACCAGGGGATGATGGACGTGTTCCTGAGCATCGTCCCCCCACAGGAGGCAGTGCTCCGAACAGTGTCAATAGCGATCACCAGCCTGGCCACGCTGGGCATGATCGCACTGATGCTGGTGTTGGTTTTCCAATGGCTTGGCCCCCTGACGCCCGTGCAAAAGACGCTTGTCACGGTTACGGCCCTGCTGGCAAGCCCTGAGTTCTTCTATCTGGGGCTGGTTTACTCACCCACAGCAGTCGCTATGTGCCTGATGCTCACTGCTCATCTATGCCTGCGGGCGACATTCCGAGGCGAGAACGCCCCCGATTTCACCTCCCTCAAGGCCCGTGTGCTTGCCCCCCTTTCGCTGGCCCTCTTCGGGATCGGAGCGGCCTGCCGCTGGAGCACAGTTACATACGGCGCGGTGATCGTCGCCGACCTGCTATTCGCGGAGCCGCTTCACCTACAGGCGCTGCGGCTTCACCCCCGACGAACGAAGCTGGCCCTAGGGTGGGGCATTCTGGCCCTGGCGTCCAGCCTGGTGGCGGTTGTGGCCTCTGGCCTCCGACAGGCGGACCTGGTGGGCGTTTTCGGCACGCTGGAATTCGTGCTTGAGGAAGCCAGAATCGGCGTTTCCGATCCCTCGAACATTGCCCGATCCACTGCGAGCTTGTCCCCACTGGTGACGCCAGCCTGTGCTATTCTGGCTATCCTGGGGTTGGCCACTCTGCTGCGCCGGCGCGATCCGCGCCTCATCGCCCTGCTGGCTGGCATTGGGGGGGTGGCTCCCTGGATTACGACCGGAACACCCAAGTTCCTCCTGCCCGCTGTGCCCGGAATGGCGCTCTGCGTGGCGAAAGGGGTGCTGGCGCTATGGCACGGGGTCAGCCAGCCACGCTGGCGGCTGATCAGCCGACTGGCGATGGGCCTGCTGTTGGTGCTGCCGTGGATCGTCGGCATACGGGTGGCCCAGGCGGATTCGGCCTGGGGGCCTGGATTTGAGCTGCGGCCCTTCACCGACACCGGAGAGGCAACGCCGCCAACCCTCGTGGTGGGACCGGGCGCGGCCCTCCCCACTTCGGAAGGCCCGCGCCCCCTGTTCGGGCACGGGTTTGTGCTAGGGGGAGGCGAGTGGCGCTCCCTTCTTCTGTCCTTTGATGCAGAGCGCCAGCGGCTGATCGAGCAGGCCCTCGAACGGGGGGCGCCTATCGTTGTCACCAACTGGTCGCCGGAGCTGATCGTCAATAGACTGGTTGGCATGGGCTACACCACCGCCGATCCAGAGGGCCATGTGCTGGCGGGCAACGAGTACTTTCTCGAGCGGCGCTTCACCGACGAGCAAGGGCAGGTTCGAGTCGTGATGCTCTTCCACGAGGTCGACGGTGGCGGAACCCTCGACGACTTCAGGCAGCTTGCTTCCCTGGACGAGCGCACAGTTGCGCTCAGCGCCTACCCCAGCATCGTGCGTCATCTGTGGGAGCTGGCCCCTGACGCCCTGGAAAGCCTGGGAGCGCGGTCGGCGCTGGTGGACACGGAGCGTCTGGGGGAGGAACTCGACCGCCTGACCGAAGGTGGCCCTGAGACGCCCCCTTAGGCTGGGCCTGTCTGGATATACTATGAGGCCGTGCCGCTGACGCGGGAGGTGCGGGATGCGCGATTTCACCTGCCGTCGGTCTGAGGATCGGCTGTGCCGTTCCAAGCCTCATCCGCCAGCAATTTTTGGACTGCGGTGACCAGTTCCGGTATGTTCACCGTGACGATGTTCCAGATAATCTCGATGTTGATGCCGAAATAGACGTGAATGATGAAATCCCGCAGCCCTGCAATGCGCTTCCAATCAGCCCCGAATGCACTCTCCCGTAGCGCCTCTGGAAGATTTCTTGACTGCCTCGCCGATCACCGCGAGGTTGTGCAGCACCGCTGCGAGCCGCAGCCGATCCTCGCGGAACTGATCCAGCGTCAGGTCGCGCGTGAAATCGCGGATGTCGGTCGCTGCCTGAAGGATGTCCTTCAGGTATAGTCTATACTCGCGTGGCATACAGAACTTCGCTGAGGATCATAGGCTGCAGCTCCGGCCTGAGTGAGTCTTCCAGCACCAGATCCACCGGGCGACCGAACAGGTCTTCTAGGTAGAGCTTGATGTCCATATAGTCGTTGAACGACGGCCTCGCCAGCGTCACCAACAGGTCGATGTCGCTATCAGGTCGGGCGTCGCCGCGCCGATGCGATCCGAATACACCGATTTTCAGTACACCCAACCGCCGTAGCTCGGCTGCGTGCTCGTTGAGGGTACAGAGTATCCCCTCCGTGGTCATCGTCCTGGCCTCATCCATCCCTTGCCCCCCGCTGCAATCGCTGAGCCTACCTGGGATTATACTATGGGGCCGTGCCGAGCGTTCGCATCGCGGCCAGCGCTACTCCATACACCCCCGCGCCAAGCCACAACACCGCCGAGAATCCCCAGCCCATGGCGATCATCACCGCCAGCACTGCGCTGATCACGGATGCGCCGCCGTTCACCGCCCAGGCCCACGGCGTCAGGCCGGGCAGGACGCGCTCGACCAGCGCCAGCCCGCGCGCAAACGGCACGCCCATCAGCAGGCCCAGCGGTGCGAGCGCGATCACGGCAGCGGCGATCCGCAGCGGCAGCGGCCAGCCCAGCGCCAGCGCCGAGAGTCCGCGCAGGGCCAGCGGCATCCACACCGCCAGGCCGATCAGCGCAGCCAGCGCCCACTCCAGCCGCCAGCGCGGCGCAGTCAGGCTGCCGACTCCGCTGAATAAGAGCACCGCGAACAGCACCACCGCCAGCGCCGTCACTGGTTGGCCCAGGAACAGGATCAGGCGCTGCGCCAGCGGTATCTCGATGAACAGGAAGCCCAGCCCCAGCATGGAGAAGTAGATCAGCGCCCGCAGCCGCGCCCCAGGCGGCGCAGCGACGCCCCCTCCCGCCGACCGGCGCAGCAGCAGCGGCGCGACGATCAGCAGCACCGCCAGCAACGTCACCAGGATCAGCAACGCCACCAGCACCAGGTAGCCGCTGCCGCCAAAGGGCTGGAAGGTGTGCCCCAGCGCGGCGATCACGGCGGGGGTCTGCCGCCAGCGGAAGTAGTGGAAGAAGAACGGTCGGTCGTCAGTGGCGGGGCGGATGTCGTACTCGTAGCCTCGGATGAACGTCGCCGGGTCGGCCAGCAGCGCCGCAAAGGATGTGTAGAACACGTCTTCGGGCAGGCGGATATGCCGGTTGGTCTCATGGGGGCTGATCGTCGGCAGCCAGACCAGGTCGTAGCCCCGCGAGTCGGCGAAGGCGCGGATCGCGGCCTGATCGGCCTCGGACAGTGGCTCGCTCATCACAACGAAGGTGATCGTCCGCAGCGAACGGAACGCGGCCAGGTGATCGGCGGGGCGCTCGGCTCCGCGCGCCCGCAGCGCCGCCTCGACCGTCGCCAGCGTTCGCAGCGGCTCGGTGGGCGGAGTTTGTAGCCAGCGCGTCATGATCAACATACCGCCTGGGTTGAGATGATCTAGGGCGCTGCCCACCGCCTCGACGGTGGCCCGGTAGTCCTCGCTGAGACTGTACGCCCCCGACGTGACGGGGTGGAACGAGTCGCTGAGCGCCAGGTCGATGGCGTCGAACGTCGCAGCCGTGCGGCTCAGGTAGGAACGTCCCTCGGCGTGGATGACCGTCAGGCGCGGATCGGCGTACAGGCCACGCGCCTCGCTCCCACGCAGGAGGTCAATCACCGCCGCGTTGCGCTCGACGACCGTTACCGCTGGGGAGCCGTTCGCCAGCAGCATCAGCGCGTCCCAACCGCCGCCCGGCTCCAACACCAGGGCGGAGCGGTGATCGGGCCGCAGCACGCCGATCACCGCCAGCGGGACGCTTCTCCCCAGCGCCCGCGCTAGGTCGTCCTCCGGCGCGAGGGCGGTCAGGGGTTGCAGGTTGTCGCCGTCGAGGGTCAGGCCGGATTGCGGCGGCGGCTGAGCCACCAGCGCGTTCTGGCTGAGGCCGGGCAGCAGGTGGATCGAGTCGCTGCGCACCACGTCCACCCGCGCCGTGACCGTCCACCGGCTGAGGACCAATTCCGCGCCGGGGGCGAGCAGTGCCTGGCTCAGTGCCTTGTAAGGCGATAGCCGGATCGCGGCCCAGGGAGGGCGGATAACCGCCAGGGCGAGCGCTGCGGCCAGGGCGAGGGCATGGAGCAGGGCCGCAAACGCCCGGCCATCAATGGCCGGGCTAGAGGAGCCAAGCCCCCTGAAGGGGGCTTCCGGGGGCAGCCCGCTTCCAGCGGGCTTGTCTTTCTTTAGCCGGAGGGTTGACCCTCCGGCGGGCGCCGCGAACAGCACCGCCGCCCCGAACCCCAGCGCGGCGCTAGCGAACAGCGCCCCCTCCCCGCCCAGCCAGCCCAGCAGCGGCAAGGCCAGGGCGCATCCCAGCGCCGACCCCACCAGGTTGGCTGCGTAGACGCGATGCAAACCGCCCGATTCGCGGGCCAGCAGGCTGCCGACCACCATGCCGCTGCATAAAAAAGGGGCGGTCGCGCCGAGCAGCGTCAGGATCAGGGCCGCGACCTGCCGCCGGTCCCAGGCGATGGCGTACGAGTCGAAGGGAACCCAGTTGAGGATGGCGTAGCCGGTCAGCGCTGCTGCGCCGAAACCCGCCGCCCAGGCATCGAGGCGGCGGCCCAGGCGCGGCCAGGCGCTCAGCAGCGAGCCGGAGGCCGCCGTGCCCAGCAGCGCCAGGCTGATCACCATGAAGGCGAAGTGGTAGAACTGCGCCAGCGCGAACAGCCGGGTCAGGGTCAGCTCGAAGGCCAGGGTCGCGGCGGAGAGCAGGCCAACAGCGAGGAGGGTCAAGGGGCGGTGCATCGCGTAACAGAAGCCTCACCCTCACCCCAAGGGCAACCTGCGGTTGCTTGGGACACCAGAGGTCTGCCTCAGCGAACCATCCGCCACATCTGCCGCTCGTCGAGCCGCCATAGACCGGCATCGTGCGCCGCCCGCACTGCCTGTTCGTATTCCTGCGGGGTGATGCGGCGGTTGATCTCCGCATAGTGGGTCGCGCTCACTTTGTGGGCCGGGCGGTACTGCGCCATCACATTGACGTAGGTATCGGGCGACAGCCCCGCCAGGAAGCGCATGATCTGGCGCGTCCCGGCCACCCGCCCCGGCATCACCAGATGGCGCACCAGCACCCCGCGCTTGGCGATGCCGCGCTCATCCAGCTTGAGCACGCCCACCTGACGGTGCATCTCGGCAATGGCTGCCTTGGCTGCCTGGGGGTAATCCTTCGCCAACAGGTACGCCTGTGAGAACTTCGACCCCCATATCTTGAAGTCCGGCATGTAGATATCCACCACGCCGTCCAGCAGCCGCAAGCTCTCCAGCGAGTCGTAGGCCGAGGTGTTATAGACGATGGGCAGCTTCAGGCCGTTCTCGGCAGCGATCACCAGGGCCTCCAACATCTGCGGCACGACGTGCTCCGGCGTGACGAAGTTGATGTTGTGGCAGCCGCACGCCTGAAGCTCCAACATCATCACCGCCAGGCGCTCCGGCGTGGCCGGCACGCCGCTCTCGCGCTGGCTGATGTCAGCGTTCTGGCAAAAAACGCAGCGCAGGTTGCAGCGGGCGAAGAAGATCGTGCCGCTACCGCCCCAACCGCGCAGGCAGTCCTCCTCGCCGAAGTGGGGGAAGTAGCTGCTGACCAGCGCGTAGCGCCCCGTCTTGCACACGGCGGTTTTATCGGCCAGGCGATCCGCGCCGCACTGGCGCGGGCAGACCCGACACTCGCGCAGCCCAGCGACCGCCTGCTCGGCGCGGCGCTGCAACTCCCCGCTGCGGTGCAGCGCCAGGTAGGCTGGCTCGAAGTCCGCCGCGCGGATCAGGAAACGACCCTCAGCCTGGGTTGCCATACCACCCTGCCGGTCAACTCAGCCCCTCATGGGGTGTAGACCCAATCCACCCAATCCCAGGGGAAATGGTTCAGCTTCTCAACATCGGACGGCCCGCAGCCGCCCCGGTCGGCACAGGCCACGCCGATCAGGTAGGCACGGTTATCGTCGTAGTGGACAGCCACCGCACCACCACCGCGGGGTCGCCACGCAATGTCCCCGTGCAGCCACACATCGGGAGCCTGGAACAGCAGGCGGAGATTCGAGCCATCGCGGTTGATGAGCCATACATGATCTCGCACCTCTGGCATATCGGGCATACACGTGCCACCCACCCAGGCGATCTGCTCACTGTTCGGCGACCAGGCGATCCCAAACGGGCACAACCCCTCGCCCCCCTCGACCAGCCCCCATAGATCAGAGCCGTCGGGTCGGATCAGCATCAGCGCACCGTTGCCATGGAAGGCGATCCAGTCCCCGTCGGGCGACCACGACGAGGCGACGGCATTGAGGGAGTCGGGCGTTTCCCAGGGCACACTAGGGATCAGGGGAGTCACGTTGCCCTCACGGTCGGCGATGTACAGGCCGCTCTGGGCCGTGCAGCCATCGAAGGTCCCTGACGGGGATGGGCAGGCTACAAAGGCAAAACGCCCGCCCCCCGGCGCCCAGGTGGGGCTGCCGTAGGCCGCTGGTTCCTCTAGCAGCCACAGACGGGCACAGTCCCCCCCCCC
>DAOTYF010000183.1:0-3254 GCA_034434995.1 Anaerolineae bacterium | reverse complement strand
GGGCAATGCAGGGGATTCTGTTACCAGCGCAGGAGTTTGCGGCGTAAGGCAGGCGCTGATTCCGGCCAGCACGATCATCAGGGCAACTGCCAGCTTGATCTGGTGCCTCATAAGTGTCTATCCCCTCGTTAGGGAAGGCGTCCTCCGTTCAGTCCTTGACAGGGTGAAGGCGGCGGTTAGTCATTCTCATCGGGGATGGTCGGGGCGCTGGCTTTGAGCAGGCGCTCAACGTCCTGGGCACGGACGTTCAGCACGCTGATCAGCTTCTTGCGGCTGTCATGCCCGGCCACAATTTCGATGTCCTGCGGGCTGACTTTGAGAAAATCAGCCAGAAAAGCGATCAGCTCTTCATTGGCCTGCCCCTCTACAGGCGGCGCCATCAACCTAATCTTGATCGTCCCATCTTCCTGAATACCGACTATCTCCGTCTTGGTCGCCTTTGGAACGATTTTGACTGCAAAAGCCGCCCCGCGCGAGGCGTCTGTGATGTTGAGGTCCTTCAAGTCGCGCATCTTAGGGCCTTTCTTACCTGTCAACAGTGTGCTGGATTACAGATTCATAGCCAGTATACGCAGCACCTGCTGAAGTGCAAACACCAACACCATTGCCACCATGGGGCTAAAGTCTATCATGCCAGTTTGTGGAAGCACGGCCCGTATCGGTTCCAGAATTGGTTCGGTCACTGCGTACAGAAAACGTACCAGCGGGCTGTATGGATCAACCCGGAACCATGAGATCAGGACACGTGCCACCAGTATCAGGTAATACACATTGAGCAAAATATTGATGAGTGAAAAAATTGTGGCAACCACCTGTTTCACCACCTGTGTGTGTCGAGATAGCTCAATCTTCACGCGGCCCGAAGAGGATTGTCCCCAGCCGCACCATGGTGGCTCCTTCTTCGACTGCCACCTCGAAATCGCCGCTCATGCCCATCGAAAGCTCGGTGAGCCGCAGGTCGGGGAAACGTTCCTGCAATGTCTCCCTTAGCAGACGGAGCCGCCGGAAGATCGGGCGTGCCTCCTCCGGCTCCGCTGTCAGGGGGGCCATCGTCATCAAGCCCCGCAGGTGTAGTCCGCTCATGGCCTGCATGGCCTCTATCTCCGTGACTAGCACCTCAAGCTGAGAGACATCGTCCGGCCACCGGCTCAAGTCATAGCCGTATTTGCTCTCTTCGCCGCTCAGGTTGACCTCAAGTAATGCCTCCAGCCTGCGCCCTGACTGGCTGGCGGCTTCGTTCAAACGCCGCGCGATCTTGAGGCGATCCACTGAATGGACCCAGTCGCACAACCGCGCTACATCCGCTGTCTTGCGGCTCTGGATGTGTCCGATCATGTGCCACGTCACATCTGGAGGAAGTGCCGTGCGGGCCATCATGATCTTGCTCTCGGCTTCTTCTACGCGATTCTCCCCGAAATGTTGCAGTCCTGCCCGGCAGGCCGCTTCGATTACCTCAAAGCCGTGCGTTTTGGTCACGGCTACCAGCAGGATGCTGTCTGGGTCGCGACCGACACGCCGCGCCGCTTGTGCGATCCGATCCCACACTAGCGCTACCCGTTCTGTCAGGGTTGTCGGCGGTGCGCTCAAACTGCCTCCTCTTTCAGCATGATCACCACCCCAAAGCGGCCTGTCCGCCCGGCCTCTGCCCGATGGGAGAAAAACTCATCCTTCCGGCAGGCAGTACATATCCCAGCCACTTCGATCTGCTCCACGCCGGCCTGTTCCAACGCCAGCCGATTGGCGGCCCATAGGTCTAGGCGAGGCCCCTTTCCATTAGCCGCGTGGAACAGCTCTTCCCGGTCTCCAAAGACCTCCCGTATCTGAGCGACTACCTCTTCACCTACCTCATAACAACATGGCCCGATGGACGGCCCAATCGCCGCTAGAATGTCAGCCGGTCGGCTTCCAAAGGCATCGCACATCGTCCGGACTGTGGCCGCCCCTGCTCCGGCTACTGTTCCACGCCAGCCCGCATGAGCGATCCCTGCCACGCGCTGGACTGGATCGTAAAGCAGGATTGGCACGCAGTCAGCGAAACGCATCACCAGCGGCAGGCCGATCTCGCGTGTCAGGATGCCGTCTGCCTGCGGCGGAGGCCATTCCTGCGGACCGCGCCCGCGGATGACCACCACGTCTGCGCCGTGCACCTGCCAGACAGTGCGCATATCTTCGTCGCGCATGCCCAGGGCCTCTGCCATCCGCTGGCGGTTGATCAGCACGTTGGCTAGGTCATCGCCCACTGTCGAGCCGACATTAAGCGTGTCGAACGGCGGCGCACTGACGCCGCCCCGCCGGCTAAAGACGCCATGCACCAGCCCGCCGCGCCGGCTCAGATTCTCAAATTGATAGAACACCACGCCGTGATATTCGGAACGCCGCATGCCGCGAGTCTAACACATTCGCGCGTGAGGCTCAATACCACACCGCATTCTCACCTGCCTTGTGGCTATGGCAGGTTGGCTGGCAGCCATGCGATGCCGGTAGCCGTGTTCACGCTGACAATCAACTGAACCGACCCGTCTGAATAGGCCACTGCGAACTCTGTCCCCACACCCTCTGGGATGGGCATCATGACGCGGAAGGGTATCCAGCCGTTGGGATCGGGGGCGCTCTCTGCAGAGGGGAGCACCTGTATCTGTGTTACCTCGTGGATCCATGTTCCCCCCGCTGACCATTTGTACCGCTCCGACGAAAGATACAACATCCCGGCAACAGGGTCTATCAGAGCGGGCAGGACGTTCGGGCGGCCTCCAAAGGTGACCATGTAGATGTGACCGTAGGGATGCGGCAGTACAGCCACTCCGATCTCACGGTAGGCCGGGTTGATGACTGTATCCCGATGAATGGGTGAACCCTGCCAGAAGGAGATAGCCGCATTTGCGTTAGCGCCTATATAGGCGATCTCGCTGACGCTGATCTGGGCCGGCTGGCTGTAGGAAGGCCATCCTAGTGCCGCCGCCCGCTCACGCGGGCCGTTCCCTTGTGCGTCAAGGTGGATGCCTCCGCCATCCGGAATAGAGGCCAGCGACAGGATGTAGCGGGCCTGTGCCTCCGCTATCTGCATCAGGGTATCATTGGGGGCTACCGGCCACAGTCCCTGCCCGATCCGCCACTCGTTCAGCCGGGCAATCACCTCCAGTATCAACGGATCATAAGAAGGCGGTGCGGCTGTCGGGGTAGGGGGCTGGGTCGGATTAGGGACTTCGGCTGGCAGGGTGAAGGTGGGAGGAGGGGTGGCCACATCAAGGGGGGTG
>DAOTYF010000182.1:0-16167 GCA_034434995.1 Anaerolineae bacterium | reverse complement strand
GCGCGACACCCCTCCCCCTCTCCATCGAATGGAGAGGGGGAGGGGTGTCGCGCAGCGACGGGGTGGGGGTGAGGCTCAAGAATGAGGAGGGTCTGTTATAACCGCAGCAGGCTGTTGACCGTCCCACTCAGGAACAGGCCCACCGCCAGCAGCAGCCCGGAGACAAAGTGCAGAGTAATGGTATTGGCATTAGCCACCACCAGCGACCGCTCTCGATAGGTGCGGAACAGCCGCAGGGTGGTTGAAACCGCCATCGGCAGCGCCAGCAGCATCACCAGCGTGCTGACCGGCAGCAGGCCCGCTGCCACACCTGCGATCACCGCCACGAATGCCCCGAACACGATCACCAGATAGCCCCAGCGGGCACGATCCGTGCCCAGCACTACCACCAGGTTGATCTTGCCGGTGGCCTTGTCAGCGGCGTAATCGGGAAACTGGTTGATCCACAGAATGGCCGTCACCAGCAGGCCGATGGGCAGGCCCACAAAGAAGTCCAGCCACGAAAGCGATCCGGTCAGGGTGTAGGCTGTCCCGGCTACCATCAGCGGGCCAAAGTTCAGCCCGACCAACAGTTCGCCCACCCCGCGCCGCGCGGCCAGTCGTAGCGGTGGGGCCGTGTAGAAGTACACGCTGAACGCGCCCACCAGCCCGAACAGGATCAGCAGCGGGCGGTTGAAGGCCACGATCAAGGCCCCGCCGATGGCAACCGCCACCCCCAGCGAAGCTGCGGCCAGCCGGAACAGCGCGCCTTCCGAGATCAGCCCCAACTCAATCGAGCGGCTGCCGCCGGAATAGGGCAGGAAGTAATCATTGTTGACCTTGTCTGTGCCAGCCGCCCAATCGAAGTAGTCATTGAAGGTATTGGCCGCCACATGCAGCGCCATCCCCCCGATCAGCGCCAGGACAAACGGCAGCCACGGGAAGGGCTGCGCCGCCCCCCTCGCCACCACCCAGGCCGCGCCCGCCAGCATCGGGATCAGGCTAGCGGTCAGGAACGGTGCGCGGGTGATCACCAGCCAGCGGAAGAACAGCGTCGCCCGGCTGATAGGGGGCATCGCCTCCGCCACCGGGATGTCGGGACGGGGCGTGGTCACACCGCAGTAGCCGATCTGCCGCCCCTCACGCCAGGTCGGCGTGATGCGGATATCGGCGGCGAACATCGAACCATCCTTGCGGATAAAGACCGTCCGGCCTTTGAACTCGCCCTGCTCGCGGGCGGTCTTCAGCCAGCCGTTGACCTGATCCAGCACCACCAGCCCCGGCGAGAAGATGGACACCCGCTTGTGGCCGATGACTTCCTCTGGCTTATAGCCAAAGATCGCTTCAGCCCCCTTATTGAAGGTCTCGATGCGGCCCTCCAGGTCGCAAGTGATGGTGCTTTTGACGTTGTCATCCATGATGGGGTCTCCTTTGCTGGGCGACTGCGCGCCGCATCTGTGCGATGGTCCGGCCTGCCCGAAGGGGCATTTTATAAGTTTCAGTTCTTTATGAAAGAATAGCTCACAAACAGGCCGATTGCAAACCTGGCGCTTGGCAGCGCCAGGCGGCGGAAACACGATCAGCCGCCACGCTCAGTTGAGGGGGGAAGTGCCTGGACGATCCTTTAGCTGCCCACCGCGCCATCCGGCCCTACCAGATAGCCCACCGCCCGTTCCTGCTCGCTGTCCATGACGATGGTCAGGGTACGACCCCCCGTGGCGGCGGGCACGTCGATCACCTTGACGTACGGCGCGAAGGCGGCGTCCTCTGGCAGCAGCGCAGGCAGATCGTTGGGCGCGTCGCGCAGGAACGCCTCCGGGTAGATCGTGCGCGGATCGTCGGGGTACAACGGCAGCGGGTAGATGTTGGCCTCGACCAGGTCCTGGAAGAAGTGCGTTCCATAGGAGACCTCCGGCACGTGCCCCTCCTCCTCATAGGCCACCTCGATCAGCACCGATGTGTTGTAGATATCCGCGTAGCTGACCCGTACCCCAAGGGCCAAGCTGGACGACCCCCAACGCCCCGGCCCGATCAGGATGAACTTCTGCCCGGCCAGCGCCTGGTTGATCCGCCCGATCACCTGGCCAATGTCCAGCCGGGTCTGCGCGTCGGGGATGCGGGCGTAGGTGCGCGGGTCGACGAACACAATGCGGGTGATACCCTCCACCACCCCCTGCGGAATCTGCTCGTGGGCGGTGAACAGCACATCCTCCCGCGGGATGTCCGTCGGCAGGTCGAAGGGCTGATCCTCGCGGCGGCGGCTCAGGGGGCGGCACTGGAGCAGGCAGACCCGCACCTGTGGCGCGGGGTAGGTGGCGATCACCTCGCCCACAAACTCGATGTCCACCGGGCGCTGGTAGGCCCCTTCCAGGATGTGCAGACAATCGCGCATCAGGTCCACGAACTGACGCTGTTCCAGCAACCGCTCGAAGGTGATGACGATCTGGTGTGGCTGCACCTTCGCCATCCGGCTGCGCAGGGGTTGCAGGTCGCCATCGCGTTCCAGGGAAGCGATGGCCCCCAGGGCCGGGTAGCGCCCGTCCAGCACCTCCGCAATGGGCAGGCTCTTAAAGGCGTTCGCTTCCAGGTCCAGCACGTCCATCGTGTGCTGGGAATAGCGCCGGATCATCTGAGTCCCCCGCTCAGGCCGCAGAGTGGGGTGGCTCAGGGCGACCATGCGCGGATAGTCATTGCCGACGCGATCTACGGCTCGCGTGCCCAGCCCGGTCACCAACCGCAGCAGCCCATCCTCAGCCCGGATGCGCCGGCTCCAGCGATACGGGTTGTGGCTGAAGCCTACCCCGGCGATAGCCGGGAAGAAGTAGCGCCCGTAGCGCTGCCCCTCGACCTTCTGGATCAGGATCGCCATGCGCTCGTCGTAGTCGGTCAGGCCCATGCGCTCGCGGTAGATCAGGGCGTCGGGCCGCACCACCGAGGCGTAAATGCGGATGATGGCCTCCATCAGCGCCGCGAGGTTCTCATCGGGCGTCCCCTGGTTGGGCAGAAAGAAGCTATCGTACTTCCCCGCAAACGAGGTATCGAAGTTATCTTCCAGCAGGCTGGAGGAGCGCACGATCAGCGGCGCATCGCCCACCTCACCCAGCAGCTCGCGCAGGTGGCGCTGGATGTCCTCCGGCAGCCGGCCAGCCATGTGCGCCGCCACGATCTCAGGATAGTCCGCGATCATCTGCTGGTGGGATTTGTACTTCTGATTCATGTAGCGGAACAGGTCGTTGGACGCCTTGAAGTCGTAGAACACATCCGACCCCAGGAACCACGATTCCGGGATGGTGAGCGACTGCGCCACTTCCACGCCGCGCGCGGCAGCTTCGCGCTGGAGCACCTTGTAGGCTAGGATCATCCCCGCCGCCTTGCCGCCGATCTTCCCGCGACCGATGCGGTGAGCGCGGATATGTTTCAGGTCGGCAATGGACAGATACTCGCGGGCTACGCGCACAAAGGCGAGCTGGTCGGAGATCATGGCCTTGATCAACACGACGATGATCTCGCGCAGGTGATGTTCGAAGGGAGCGCGCTCGTGCGGCGGGTAGTTCTCGTATAGCTCGCCCTGCTCAAACAGCAGGTCCCAGGGGGCCATCTCTGGGTTGAAGGACAGGATCACCGCGCGGCCCGGATCGCGCTGCGCGACCAGCTCGGAGACGATCTCGCGGAACAGGTCGTAGGGCAGGTTGTAGGCGAAGTAAAAGTCGGTCAGGTCGTCCCGGATCTTCTCCGTGCGCTCCTGCCAGACCTCCGGCGTCTCTTCCAGCAGCGGGTCGGTCATCCCCTCGCGCTGCTGGGAGAGGATCGCCTTCTCGCGCACCTCCTGCTCGAAGTCGCCGGGCCTGATCACGCCGCGCGCGAACATCTCCTCCCGCATCCGCTGCCGGATGCGGCGAGCGAGGATCGGGTACTGGCTGAGTTCCAGATACAGCTTGAGAACTTTGGGCAGAGATTGGGAATCGAAGCTCATGCTGCGCGTTGGCCTATCCTGAGCAATAGGGTCTTTCACCCCCGATTCTACCACGCACCGGGCCGCCAGCGAGACCGCGCCCCCAGAGTAGGTCATTACCCTATTTGTGTTGGACAGCAAGAGTGCTATAGTGGGGCAGTGCGACTCATCCAGAGTTGGTCCGTGCTGCCGATGTGTGTCAAGAGCGCTCGCCTGAAGGAGGCGTTATGATTCCCGCCCAGCGCCTGATCCTCGTTCTGATGCTGATCGTTCTTGCTACCGGGCTGGCTGCGTGCGGCCAACCCACTCCCGAATCAACGCCGCCTCCTGAGCCAGTGCGCGTCCAGCTTTCGTGGTTCCACAATGTCGAATTCGCCGGATTCTACATGGCCCAGGACAAGGGCTTCTACGCTGAACAGGGCCTCGACGTGGAGCTGGTCGCCGGGGGCATTGAAGAGGACGGCAACGTCATTATCCCCGTGGACGAGGTGACTTCCGGCGCGGCGGACTTCGGCGTGTCCGATGGCGGGGCGCTCCTGCTGGCGCGGGCCGAGGGTGCGCCCGTCGTGGCGATTGCCACCATCTATCAGCTCAGCCCTGTCACTTTCACCTCGCTGGCCGAGAACAACATCCGCACGCCACAAGACCTGATCGGCAAGACCGTCTCCATTGACGAATTCGGCAGCGGCCCCATCTTCCGGGCGCTGCTGTCCTCGCAGGGCATTGACCCCGCCGATATTAACATCGTTCAGCGCACCGACTTCTCAACAAATACCCTGACCAACGGTGAGGTGGATGTGCTGGATGGCTGGATCACCAATGAGGTTACCCTCCTGGAGGCCCAGGGGGTGGAGGTGAACATCATCATGCCGTCGGAATACGGTATTGATATGTATCCCGACGTGATATTCACCACCGAGGATACCCTCGCCAACCGCCCCGATCTGGTGCAGGCGTTCATCACCGCCACCCTGCGTGGCATCCAGGCAGCATTGGACGACCCCGACAGGGCGGCGGCGCTGGCTGTCGCAGCCGACCCCAGCCTGGACTTGGAGGGGCAGAAGCAATCCATGCTGCGCTCGCTGCCCCTGCTCGACCCGCCCGGCAGCTACCCCGGCGCGATGCGCGCTGAGGTGTGGGAGCTGACCATGAGCGCGCTGCTGGAGCAGGGCATCCTCAGCGAGCCAGTTGATTACCAGGCCGCCTACACCACCGCCTTTGTGGAGGCTGCCCAACCGGAACCGCAGCCATAGAGGTTTTGGAGCATATGAGCACTCAACCCGAACAAGGAGCCACCGTCCTCCGCCTGCCGTTCTGGCGGCAGATGCGCTGGAACCTGGTTGTGTACTTCGTGGCCCTGGCGGTGCTGCCGGTGCTGATCGCCGTCTCACTGACCCTGCACCAGACCACCCAGCAGGCCCGCGCCCAGGTCTACGCGCAGCTTGAATCGGTGGCCACGCTCAAGAGCGATCAGATTAGCGCCTGGCTGGAGGAAGGCCGCTCAGCCCTATCCCTGCTGCTGGCTGACCCCGACGGCTACGCGCTGATGGTTCAGATGCTGAGCGAGGAGCCACCGACTGCCGCCGAAATGGCGGTCCTGAACGAGTTTCTAGCCGCCTCGGTTGAGACCCACCCGCGCATCAAGGACGTGTTCCTATACAACCGGCATGGGCAGATCGTGGCCGCCGCCGACCCGACCGACATCGGCAAGCTGGTGACCCGCCAGCCGTACTTCATCCCCAGTTTCAGCGGCACGCGGCGCTATACCCAACTGCCCTACTACGATGTGGTCACCAACCGCCTCTCGGTGGTGCACACCCTGGCGGTGACGGACGCTACGGGCAACGTGATCGGCGTCCTGGCTGGCGTGCTGGATGTCGAAAGCCTGGGCGAGATCATGACCGAGCGCGCCGGTCTGGGAGCCTCCGGCGAAACCTATCTGGTCAGCACCCAGAACAACTACCTGCTCACCCCCAGCCGCGCCCCCGGCTACCCCCTGGCCCGCGCCTATCACAGCCAGGGCATTGATGCCGTGCTGAACTTCAAAAACGGCTCCGGCACCTACGACAACTACCAGGACCCGCCGGTGCGGGTCATGGGCGTCTACCGCTGGATACCTGAGCTGAAGGTCGGGTTGCTGGCGGAGATGGCCGAATCGGAGGCGCTGGCCAGCGTGGCGCTGGCGCGCACCACCAGCACTATTCTGGCTATCATAGCCGCCCTGGTGGCCGTCGGCATCGGCTACGTCGTGATTACCGGCCTGTCCAACCCGATCACCGACCTCACTGCGACAGCCCTGCGGCTGGCGGGCGGTGAGTTGAGTGTGCGCTCCGACGTTCGCACCTGGAACGAGATCGGCGTGCTGGCCGACTCCTTCAACTCCATGGCCGACCAGCTAGAGGGTATGATCGTCGGGCTGGAGGAGCGCGTCCGCGAGCGCACCCGCGACCTGGAGGTCGCCGCCGAGGTGGCCCGCGACATCAGCGCCGCGCTGGACCTCGATGCCTTGCTTTCCCGTGTGGTCGAGCTGACCAAAGCGAGCTTCAACCTCTACCACGCGCACGTGTACCTGTTAGATGAACCCTCTGGCTTCCTGATCATGGAGGCAGGCGCAGGCGAACCGGGCCGGGCTATGAAAGCAGCCGGCCACCGCATCCCCCTCCACGCCGAGGTCAGCCTTGTCGCCCGTGCCGCTCGTACTGGCCAGGCCGTGATTGTCAATGACGTGCAGGCTCAACCCGACTACCTGCCCAACCCGCTGCTTCCGGCCACCCGTTCCGAGATGGCCGTGCCACTGATGCTGGGCGAGCAGGCCATCGGCGTGCTGGATGTGCAATCTGAGCAACCAGACCGCTTTAGCGACGCCGACGCGCGCGTGCTGACCACCCTGGCCGGCCAGGTGGCCGTCGCCGTGCAGAATGCCCGCCTGTTCGAACAGACGGGCCGCTCCGAGCGGCTGCTGCGTTCCGTGATCGACGCCAGCAGCGACTGGATCTGGGCCAAAGATGCCGACTTCCGCTGGATTCTGATGAACCGCGCCTTCGCCGAGCAGGCTTTGGGCATCTCGCCGCAGGAAGGCATCGGCAAGACCGACTACGACTTCCTGCCCGCCGAGGTGGTTGATGGCGACCCAACGCAGCCCGGCCAGGGCCAGCGCGCCCGCGATAGGGCCGTGCTCACCGGCGACACCGTTGACGACTCCGCCGTGCCGGTGCGCCGCCATGACGGCTCCGAGCGGCTCCTGGATACCCGTCAGGAGCCACTGACCGACGCCGAGGGGAAGATCATCGGTATCCTCAGCGTGGCCCGCGACGTGACTGAGCGCGAGCAGATCCGCCGCCGCCAGCAGACCGCCTACGAACTGGGCGAGCGGCTCAACGCCGTGCTGGACATGGACGAGCTGCTGCGCGAGACGGTCACCCGCCTCAGCGAGAGCTTCCAGTATTACCACGCGCACGTTTACCTCTATGACGACACCAGCGGCGAGTTGGTCGTCCGCGAGGGGCTGGGCGCAGCCGGGGCCATGCTCAAGGAAATGAAGCACAGCATCCCGCTGCAGGCCCAGCGCAGCCTGGTGGCCCGCGCAGCCCGCACCCTGGAGCCGGTCGTCGTCAACAACGTGCTGATTGACCCCGATCATCTGCCCAACCCCCTGCTGCCAGAGACGGCCTCGGAAGTGGCCCTGCCGCTGTTCACCGGCGACCAGTTGCTGGGCGTCCTCGACGTGCAGCACAACGTCATGGACCACTTCACCGACGACGAAGTCCGAACCCTGCGTATCATCGCCGGTCAGCTCGCGGTGGCGCTCACCAACGCCCGCCTGTTCGCGGAAGCCCAGTCCGCGCTGGCGGAGACGGCGGCCCTCCAGGCCCGCCTGGAGGCGATCATCAGCGCGGCCAACAGCGCCATCCTGTCGATTGACCAGCGGCGGGGGTTGATCCTGATCAACCGCGCCGCCCAGGAACTGTTCGGCTACTCCGCCGAGGAAGCAGGCGGCCTGCCACTCAGCGCGTTCATTGTGGACCCGGATGAGTTGCTCAAGGCACGCGACACACGCGGTGAACGGACCACCATCGAGTTCACCGCCCGGCGGAAGGATCAGTCCGAGTTCCCGGCGGAAGGCTCCGCCGCGTGGATCACGCTGGAAGGCAACCCGGTCATCACGGTCGTCCTCAACGACATCACCGAGCGCCGCCGGATCGAGCGCCGCGAGCGGCTCGCTTACGACCTGGGCCAGGTGCTGACCGCCCTGTTCAACCCCGACGTGCTGCTGCGCGAGACGGTTGAACACCTGGGCGCCGCGTTGGGCTACTACCATGCCCACATCTACCTGCTGGATGAGGAACACAAGCTGCTGCATGTGGCGGAAGGGCTGGGCGAAGCCGGCGCCATCCTCAAAGAGATGAAGCACAGCATCCCCATGCAGGCCGAGCGCAGCCTGGTGGCCCGCGCGGCCCGCACCCTGGAGCCGGTGGTCGTCAACGATGTGACCGCCAGCCCCGATCACCTGCCCAACCCTCTGCTGCCGGAGACCCTCTCCGAGGTGGCGTTGCCGCTGCATTCCGGCCAGCGATTGCTGGGCGTCCTTGACGTGCAGCACAACATCGCGGGCTACTTCACCGAACCGGAAGTGCGTACGCTCCAGATCATCGCCAACCAGTTGACCATCGCGCTCTCCAACGCTCAACTGTACCAGGAGCAGATCGAGGCCCGCGCCCGCGCCGAGCGCATCAACCGCGAGCTGGCCCTGCTGAACCGCGTCATCGAAGCCGCCGCCTCCACGCTCAACAAGGTGGATATGCTCAAGGCCGTCTGCTACGAGATGGCGATGGCCTTCGATGTGCCGCAGGCCGCCGCCGCGCTGCTGGCCGAGGACCGGGCCACCTCGACGGTCGTGGCAGAATACCTGGCCGCGGATCGCCCCAGCGCGCTCGGCGATGTGATCCCGGTCACGGGCAACCCCCTCGCCGACCTGATCCTGCGCGATAAGCGGCCAATCGCCATTGAGGACGTGCGCGCCGATCCGCGCAGCGCCCCGGTCAGCCATCTGCTGGAGCGGCGCGGGACGCTGGCCCTGCTGATCGTGCCGTTGATCGTCGAAGGGGAGGTGGTCGGCACGATTGGCCTGGATGCGCTCGAACCCCGCCTCTTCACCGAGGACGAGATCAGCCTGGCCTACAACGTCGCCGTCGCCGCCAGCCAGGCGCTGCTCAACGCCCAGTTGTACGAACAGCAGCTTGCTCAGGCCGAGCGTCTGCGCGAACTCGACCGCTTGAAGGGCGAGTTCCTGGCAAACGTAAGCCACGAGCTACGCACGCCGCTGAACTCCATCATCGGCTACTCGGAGCTGCTGATTGACGAGCTGGGGCCGACGATGGATGAGATGTCCCTGGAAGACCTGAAGGCGATCCACTCCAGCGGTCACCATCTGCTAGCCATCATCAACGACATCCTTGACCTGGCGAAGATCGAGGCGGGTCGCCTTGAGTTGAACCGCGCCCCGCTGGACTTCGCCGCGCTGGCCGGCCAGGTGATGGAGGCGGCGCGTGTGCTGATCAAGGATAAACCCGAGGTGGCCCTGGAGCTGGACCTGCCCGCCGACCTGCCACCCATTGAGGCGGACGCGGTGCGGCTGCGCCAGGTGTTGTGGAACCTGCTAAGCAACGCCATCAAGTTCACCGAGCAAGGCTCCGTGCGGCTGGCGGCGAGTGCCGACAATGGCGCGCTGGTCGTCGCCGTGCAGGATACCGGGATCGGCATCCCGCCGCAGTATCACCAGGCTATCTTCGACCAGTTCCGCCAGGCCGACGGCTCAACCACACGGCGCTCCGGCGGCACGGGCCTGGGCCTGGCGATCACCCGGCAACTCGTCTGGCTGCATGGCGGCGATATCCGGGTGGATAGCACGCTTGGCAAGGGCAGCACCTTCACCGTGACGCTGCCGATCACCCCATCCGCTCCCCGTCGTGATGGGGCGGGCGGCACGGGCGAGCTGGCCCCACCCGCCAAGGCCCACAAGGGCCGCAAGGCCCAACCAGCAGAAGCGCCAGGGGACTGAACCTTTCACGGCAGGTCTTTCCAGAAAGACCTGCCGTGAATCCGCCGGGGAGGTTGGCCGAGAAATCCTTCGGCTAAGCGCTTGAGCGCCCAACCCCGGCCCAGGCACAGCGCCGCAGACGTAGAGAAATGGGGTAGGCAACCCTATGGCACGTATCCTGATCATCGAAGACGATCCAAACAGCGCCCGGCTGGTGACGCGCGTCCTGGAGCGCGAGGGCCACGAGACGATCACCGTCAGCGAGGGGCTGACTGGCCTGAAGGCCGCCAGCCAGGGTGGCATTGACCTGATCCTGCTCGACCTGGGGCTGCCGGATATCAGCGGCCACACCATCGCTGCGCTGATCAACCGCATTCCCGGCAATATCCCGGTGGTGGCGGTCACCGCCAGCGCAGACCGCACCTCCGAACGCCGCGCCCTGACCTACGGCTGCGATGGGTACATCACCAAGCCCATCGATACCCGCGCCTTCCCGGCGCAGATCGCGGCCTTTCTAGGAGCGGCAGCCAGCCGTAATGGCAGCAACCCGGAAGCGGCTTCCAGCGACGGGGCTGCCCAGGACGAGGGAGCCGAGTAGCCCAACCGCCCGGAGCCGCCCATGCCGAAGATACTGTACGTTGAGGATAACTTTCAAAACTACCGGCTGGTGATGCGAATGCTCACCCTGGAGGGACAGGACTTTGAGGTGTTCCAGGCGCTGGACGGCGCGACGGCGCTCCGCCTAGTTGCCGAGTTGCGGCCCGACCTGATCCTGATGGACATCAACCTGCCCGACATAGATGGCGCGGAGGTGACCCGCCGCCTCAGAGCCGATTCAGACCTGGGCCGCATCCCCATCGTGGCCATCACCGCCAACGCCATGGTCGGTGACCGCGAGCAGTACCTGGCCGCCGGTTGCGACGACTACCTCCGCAAACCGTTCAGCCGCGACGACCTGCGGCGGATTGTCCTGCGCTTTTGCAATGGCTCATCCACCCAGGAGCCAGGCCATTGACTGAGTCGTCAGCAGGCCGCGCCTGCACCATCCTGATGATCGAGGATAACCCGAGCAACGCCCGTCTGATGCGGCGCGTCCTGGAGCGCGATCAGTTCACCGTGCTGCACGCCGAAAACGGTGAGGAGGGATTACAAATGGCGCTGGCGGAGCGGCCTGATCTGATCCTGCTTGACCTGGGCCTGCCCGACGTGGACGGGCAGACGGTGGCGGGCATCCTCCGGCAGCAGGAAAGCCTGGCCCACATACCGATGGTCATCGTTACCGCCTGGCCCTCCGAGACGGCGCGTGAGATGGTGGTCGCTTATGGTTGCCAGGGTTACATCGCCAAACCCATTGACACCCGCGAATTCGCCCGGCAGGTCGCGGCTTACCTGGCGGGACCCTCCCAATAGCCACCCTCACTCAAAGGCGCATCTTGTGGAACTTGTCCCGGCCAGCCGGTTTACAGTTCACCAGTTAACCGACGCCTATAACCAGACGCGCGTGGATTACCTGATCCCGATGCCAATGACCCCCCCTCGGCTTCAGGAGTATATCACCGCCTATGATCTGAGGCTCGACGCCTCAGCGGTGGCCGTCGAAGGGGATCAGATCCTGGGCTTGTGTATGCTGGGGTTGCGCCAGGGGCGGGGCTGGATCACCCGCCTGGGGGTGCTGCCGACCACCCGGCGTCACGGGGTGGGGTTGGCGCTGATGGAATACTGCATCGCTCAGGCCGCTCAGCACGGGGCTGTGATGCTCTACCTGGAAGTCATCGTGGGCAACACGCCCGCTCACACGTTGTTCCTACGGCTGGGTTTCCGCGAAGTGCGCAGGCTGCTGGTGCTGCGTCGGCCACCTGGCATCCTCCCGAAGACACGCTGCGCTTCGCGGCAACCTGCCCTTGGCGGCCTGCCTGGACAAACCAGGTGGAGTCGCTGGCCAACATCGGCGATGTGGAATCCCTGCATCTGACCGAGCACACCAGCGCCGCTAGCGGCTGGGTGAGCTTCCAGCGTAGCGCCCTTCAGCTTAAGTGGGTGATGGTTGCCCCGGACGAGGGCACGGAGGTGGCTCCCGCTTACAACCTGCTATATCACCTGCACCATCGCTTTCCCACTCTAGACACCATCGTCGAAAACGTCCCGACTCACCTGCCCCATCTCGACGCCTACTGGGCGCACGGCTACATTCAATCCTTTGCGCGGATCGAGATGGAATTACCGCTCACAGGGCGGTAAGCCTCCCAGCCGCGCGGCTGCCTTTGAGCCAGCCGGCCATCCCCAGAGCCACTTTGCGGCAGGCGGATGGTGAAGGTGCTGCCTACCCCCGGCGTGCTCTCCACCTCGATGTCGCCGCCATGGAGTTGCACCAGGCTGCGGGCCAGAGTCAAGCCCAGGCCCAGCCCCTGCTGCTCTAGCTCCTGGCGGTCGATCTGTTGGAAGCGCTCGAAGAGGCGCTTCTGCTGGGCGGGCGCGATCCCGATCCCTTCATCCCGCACGCTGATGATCCCCATCCCCTCCTCGCAACGGGCGCCCACTACCGCGCGCCCACCTCCCTGTCGGCTGAACTTGATGGCGTTGTTCAGCACACGACCAAAGGCGTCCTCGATGTATGCCGGAACACATTCGACCTCCAACTGGGGGGGAACCTCCACCTCGATCCGCACGCCGCGTTCCTCGGCAAACGGCTGCTGATGCTGGATCGCCTCGCGCAGGATCGGGACCAGATCGACGGGCATTCGCAGTTGGTTGATCTCCACCGCAGCCACGCCGCTGTCAATCCGCACAGCCAGCATCAAATCCTCGACCACTCGGTTAAGGCGTTCTGCCCCGCGCCGGATTCCGGCCACCATGTTGCGGGATGCCTCGTCCAGGTCGGCGTTGTCCTGCAACAGATGCACATATCCGTAGATATAGGTCAGGGGGGTGCGTAGCTCGTGGCTGAAGACGGTGACGAGTTGCTGCTTCATACGGTTCACCTCGTCCTCACAAACGGCGCGAATCTCCTTGGCCCGCCTCAGCCGCGCCTGCACCGCAGCCAGCACGTCCTGAGGCTCAAACGGCTTGGTCAGGTAGGCATCAGCGCCCAACCGCTGGCCCAGACTGATATCGTGAGGCTGACTGCACGCCGTCAGAAAGACGAAGGGCAGAGCGGCCCAGGCCGGGTTGGAGCGCACCGCCTCGTAGAACTGGTAGCCATCCATCCCCGGCATCATGATGTCCGAGATGACCAGGTCCGGCGCTTCCTGCTGCATGATCGTGAGGGCAGCCAGCCCCCCTTCAGCCGTGAGTACCCGGTAGTGGTGAGCAGAGAGCAGATCGGCCATCCCCTGCAGCAGGGAGGGATCGTCGTCCACCACCAGCACCGTCTCGTGCCCGCGCGGCTCTTCTTTCATACCGGCTTCAGTGAACATAGGGAGATACCTTGAGCACCAACTGGGCTATGGCAGTGCACGCCCTGATGGCACTGCTCTAGGTTACAAAGAACACACCACCTTATCATGGCGCATCTTCACTCAAAAGTAAATGGGGTATCAGCCCCACCTCCCCCCCAGACCCTGCTTGCGCCCAACCCGTGCCCCCCTGTAAAATGAGCGATGTAACGTCATTCGGGGGGATGGAAGAACCTATCGTGGCCCGCCCGCGCCACTACACGTTCCTGCTGGTGGAACAGGACCCGGACAGCCGCAGCCTGATTCACCAGGCGCTGGCTGCCGATCCCGACCTGCCTCACGCCATCGAGGACGCGCCCGATCGCGCTGCCCTAGAAGACGACCCAGGCCGCGCCCCGCGCTACGATCTGATCATGACCGGCTTGGCGCTGGATGGCCTGAGCGGGACCGAGGTGATCGACCGGATCACCCACCGCTGGCCTGATACGCCCATCGTGATCCTCACCCAACCCCACGAGACGGAGCTGGCCGCCGAACTGCTTAAGCGTATCCCGGTCGCAGACTACGTCCTCAAGACCGAGCAGCTCCTCCGGCTGCTGCCCACCATCGTGCACACCACGCTGGAGCACGCCGCCGTCCATCGAGCCGCGCGCGAGGCCGAAGAACGCTTCCGCCGCATGGCCGAAAACGCGCCGGACATGATCTTCCGCTGGTCGTATGCCAGTGGTTTTGAATACGTCAACCCGGCCTCGACTCACATCATTGGCTTCACACCGGAGGAGCACTACGCCGACCCTGGCCTGGGCTACCGATCCATCCACGAAGATGACATCCCGATCTACGAAAGCGTGTTTGCCGAGATCGCCGACCCGCAGGGTCCGCGTCGCCACTGCGTCATCCGCTGGTTCCATAAGGACGGGCACATCGTCTACGTCGAGATGCGGCAGACGCCGATCTTCGACGAGCGCGGCGACCTGATCGCCATCGAAGGGATCGCCCGCGACATCAGCCAGCATGTCATCGCCCGCGAGCGGCTGCGTGAGCTGACCACCCGCCTGACCCACGCTCAAGAAGAGGAACGCCGCCGCATCGCCCGCGAGCTGCACGACGAGATCGGCCAGGCATTGACCATTGTCAAAATGCGGCTGCGGATGGTCGAGAACGCGCTCGCCGCCCAGGATGGAGCCGCCCTTGAGAAGATCGAGGCATTGCGCGGCGTGGTGGATGAGGCGCTGGCGAGCGTCCGGTCGCTCTCCCACGAGTTGAGGCCGCCGCTGTTGGATGAGTTGGGTTGGGAAGCGGCGATCTCCTGGCTATGCGATAGCGTCTCGCAGCGCACGGGCCTCCCTGTGGCTTATACGCATGAAGGGGAGGAGATAGGCCGCCTGCCCCCTCAGGTCGAGCTGGCGGCCTATCGTGTGGTACAGGAGGCGCTGACCAACATCGTCCGCCACGCCAAAGCCAGCCACGCTTCTGTGACCTCGCGCCGGATCGAGGGCGGCCTTCAACTGACCGTCGAGGACGATGGCGCTGGCTTTGACCCCGATGCGCTGCGCCGCGCCGACCAGCCCCGCAGTGGGTTAGGCCTGCTGGGGATGGAGGAGCGCGCCGAGGCGGTGGGCGGCCACATCCGGATCGACAGCGCGCCGGGCAGGGGAACCCGCATCGAGATCACCCTGCCCGCCGCGCCTCATGAGCCGTAAGGGCAATGGCAGCCTCTCGTTGTTGGCTGCTGCCCCGGTTTCAGCGGATCGCGGTGTTTGGTAGTCTCCCTGTAAAGTGTTGGCAAGCAGCGAGCTGCCGCCTGGGGGCCTCACCCCCACCCCGTCTCGCTACGCTCGACTCCCCTCCCCCTCAGCCATCTCGTGGAGAGGGGGAGGGGCAGGAGTGGGGGTGAGGCTTAGAACGGGATCATTGACCACCAACACGCATCGGGGAGACTACTCGGTGTTTCCATCTAGGCGAAGGCCCCCAACCCGCGACCGGCTGGGGGGTGTAAGGAGGCGCACTATGAGACCCATCACCGTGCTGCTGGCAGAAGATCACCGGCTGGTTCGGGAAGGCATCCGCGCGTTATTGGAAGAAATGGGCGGCTTTGAAGTCGTTGGGCAGGCGCAGGATGGCCGAGAGGCCATCGCGCTGGCGGAGAGCCTCCACCCCGACGTGGTGATCATGGATATCGGGATGCCGAATCTCAATGGGCTAGAGGCAACTGCCCGGCTTCGTAGCAGCCCTCGCCCGCCTGAGGTCATCATCCTCTCCCAGTACGAGTCCGAGGCATACGTCGTCCAGGCGCTGCTGGCTGGGGCCGCAGCCTACCTGCTGAAAGGCTCGCTGGCCGACGAGCTGGCCCGGGCCGTCCAGGCAGTGATGGCTGGCAAGACCTACCTTTCCAGCGAGCTGCCGCGCGACGAGATCGAGGATATGTTGCGCCAGCGGGACGGCGTGGTTTCCCCCCTGCAACGGCTGACCGCCCGGGAGCGCGAAGTGCTCCAGCTCGTAGCGGAGGGCAACACCAACCGCCAGATCGCCATCCGGCTGGGCATCAGCATCAAGACCGTCGAAAAGCACCGCTTCAACCTGATGGAGAAGCTGAACATGCGCGATGTGACGGCGCTGGTGCGCTTCGCCATCGCCAATGGCATTGTCGCCCCTAAGACATAGCTCCGCTGCGGATATGCTTGTTCCTCGCTCATGCTCAGTCAATGTGAATAGGATGGATGGTTTGAGGTGAGGTTGGGCAGTTTAGCCTCACCCCCCGGCCCCCTCTCCATTTGAATGGAGAGGGGGAGGAGCCTCACCCCCCA
>DAOTYF010000181.1:0-78627 GCA_034434995.1 Anaerolineae bacterium | reverse complement strand
GTATCAAAAGACGAGGCGTTCTCATCAATTGGCGCCACCCATTCCTCGAGTGCCGCGCGCAACGCGGATTGCTCCTCCGGCGTCAGGTCGCCAGCGCGGATTTGCCAGCGATTGTCGGCGGGATCGCCAAGCTGCTGGATAACCGGGTCGTCCTGACCGAAGTCCAGGTACACCTTGCGGATCGCGACCTCGGTGGCAGCATCCTCAAACTGAATCTCGTACAGGCTGCCCCCAGTGAAATCGATGCTGGGTCGCACTGGGCTTCCGAAGGTGACCGTCGAGTAGATCATGGCGATCAGGCCCGGCACAATCACCGCCGCAGAGATGGCGAACCACAGGTAACGTCGCTCAGCGATGTTAAACACGGGTTTGTGCCTCCTTCTGCATCACCATCGGTGCTCCGTTAGTCAGGCCCAGTAGCCAGCCATGCTTGGTCACCGTCTCATCGTTGACGGGCATCAGGATATAGTGCAGAAAGGTCTGGGTAACCGTCACAGCGGTGAACAGGTTGATCACGAGGCCCAGCGCCAATGTCACCGCAAAGCCGCGCACCGCGCCCGCGCCGAAGCTCGTGCCAAATATGTACAGCACAATGCAGATGATGATGGTTGAGAGATTGGAATCGCGGATGGAGGTCCAGGCACGGTCGAAGCCCGCGTCAATGGCCAGGCGCAGCCGCTTGCCGCGCCGCAGTTCCTCCTTCATGCGTTCGAAGATCAGGATGTTGCCATCCACCGCTGTGCCAACGGAAATGAGGAAGCCCGTGATAGCGGGTAGTGTCATGGTGATCGGGATTAACTTGTAGAGCGCAAAGTTCAGCACGGCGAACACCAGCAGAGCCAGCGCCGCAGCTACCCCCGGCAGGCGGTAGTATACCAGCATGAAGATGAGCACCACCGCAATACCGATGATGCCGGCGCGGACGCTCTGATCGACCGAGATACGCCCCAAGGTCGGGCCGACGGTCTGAGTGTACTGAACGCGCAGTGGCACGGGTAGCGCACCATAGCGAAGCTGGGTGGCAAGCTGCGTTGCCTCTTCAACGCTGAAATTGCCGGTTATCTGACCCGTTCCGCTGGTAATCGGCTCCTGGATGCGCGGCGCAGAGATCAATGTGCCATCCAGCACGATCCCTAGGAACTCGCCTTGATGTGCGAGGGTGTAATCCCCAAAGGTTTGTCTTCCCTCATCCGTGAGCGAGAAGACAACCACGACCTCACTGGTGGTGCTGTTCACACTCACGTCGGCAGTCGCCAGTCCGCTGCCGGTCATGACCGTGTGGTAGATGGTATCGCTGGCGGCCAGCTCCTCCTCACCAGGGCGGGCCGTGCGACCCTCATAATCGGTGAGCACATATGTCCCGACGGGTGGCGGCGAGAGGCCAAAGTCCACGAATTCCAGCAACGCTGTCTCGCGGATCAGCTCAACAGCGCTTTCCGGATCTTCATAGCCAGGCAACTCGACAATCAGGCGACGGTCACCCTGAAGCTGTACCACTGGTTCCAGCGCACCCAGCGCGTCAATGCGGTCGTCCACGATACGCCGGACTTCGGCCATCGCACCGGGGGCAGGGCTTTCGCCCTCTGGCAGGTCGGCTTCCAGCAGCACCTTCAATCCACCTGCTAGGTCAAGCCCCTGCCGCACCACAATCGGGCGGTCGATCTCATATACACCATCTCTGTTGAAGTCAACACGAAAGCCGGGGTTCGTGGGCAAGCTGACCCATACCGCAAAAGCGACCAGCAAAGTAATGAGCACCAACCAGATCACATGGCGATTAGGGCGAATGACCGCCAGTGCCACACTAGCGGATATGGCTATTGCCAGCCAGATCAGGGGGAAAATCTCCACAGGGGGAACTCCTCGATTGAAGGGTCATTCATCAGTAGGGGCGACCGGCCGGTCGCCCCTACTACGGTCATGGCGGGCGGTATGTTAGCTCACCGGGGATGGGCTGTCAACCAGGCGGAATCGCCCAGAAACCCGGGCCGGGACGAGTAATCAAGTATGGCCGGGCAGGGCCTCTGCGGAGGGTTCCCCCGACGGACGCGGACAAGTCGCATCAGGGCCGTGTTAAATGGGTTGATCCACATCGATCCCTGCCGGGATGCCAGCCGAGCGGAAGATGATCCCCCGTTCTTCGCTCGCATCCACAATCACGTGCGAACCCTCAGGAAAATCCCCGCGCAGAATCTGGACGGACAGGGGGCTTTCGACATACTTCTGCAGTGCCCGTTTGAGTGGTCGTGCTCCAAAGGCAGGGTCGTACCCTTGTCGGGCCAGCCAGTGTCGGGCTGCGTCCGTGAGTTCGACGCTGATCCCTTGCTCCCCTACTCGTTCCCGAATTTCTGCCATCTGCAGGTCAACGATCTGTTCGACCTGTTCCAGCGTCAGTGGCGAGAAGATGATGATCTCGTCGATACGATTCAGGAACTCCGGGCGGAAGGTCTCCTTCAGCGCCTTCTCGATCTTGTCGTGATCAGCGACGACCTCCGGGTCGCTACTCGGCACAAAGCCTAGCGTGCCCCCCCGCCGGGCAAACTGCGTGCCCAGGTTGCTGGTCATGATGATCACCGTGTTGCGAAAATCTACGGTGCGCCCCTGGCCATCGGTCAGCCGCCCATCATCGAGGATCTGAAGCAGCGCGTTCCACACATCTGGATGCGCCTTCTCAATCTCATCAAACAGGATCACCTGATACGGTCGGCGGCGAACTGCCTCAGTGAGTTGGCCACCCTCCTCGTAGCCTACATAGCCCGGCGGGGCGCCAAATAGCCGCGCGGTGGTGTGTTGCTCACGGTACTCGCTCATGTCGATCCGCAGCAGCGCGTCCTCGTCATCAAACATGAACTCTGCCAACGCCTTGGCTAGCTCCGTCTTGCCCACCCCCGACGATCCCAGGAAAATGAACGACCCAATAGGACGCCGCGGATCCTTCAGGCCCGACCGGGCACGCCGGATCGCATCCGAGACCGCAATGATCGCCTCATCCTGCCCGATGATGCGCTTATGTAGCGCCTCCTCCATCCGCAGCAGCCTCTCCGCCTCCGTCTCCATCATTTGCTGCACCGGGATGCCTGTCCATTTAGCCACTACCTCGGCGATGTCGTGCTCATCCACCATCTCGTCTAGGGCGTTCTGCTGACGCCAGCGTTCGTGCCGCGTATCGTACTCCGCTTGAAGCTGGAGCCGCTGGGTCTTATACTGCGCTGCCAACTCGTACTCTCGATTCAATACAGCCTGCTCCTCCTCAGCCTGCACCCGCGCAATCTCATTATGTAACTCCCTCAGATCGGCGGGCATCGAGTACAGCGCCACACGAAGTTTGGCCGCCGCCTCATCCATTAGATCGATGGCCTTATCTGGTAGATGCCGATCGGTGACATAGCGGTGGCTGAGCCGGGCCGCCGCCACCAACGCCGCATCTGAGAAGGTCACGCTATGGTGCGCCTCGTAGCGTGCCTTCAAGCCGCGCAGCATCTCGATGGTGTCTTCGATAGATGGCTCTTCGACGAACACCGGTGCGAAGCGCCGCTCCAATGCCGAGTCCTTCTCGATGTGCTGCCGGTACTCGTCCAGGGTAGTTGCACCAATGGTCTGTAGTTCGCCGCGCGCTAGGGCCGGCTTCATCATGCTGCTGGCATCGAGTGCCCCCTGTGCTGCCCCCGCGCCGACCACCTGGTGTATCTCGTCAATGAACAGAATGATCTCCCCCTCCGCCCGCTGCACCTCTTCGATAGCCGACTTCAGTCGCTCCTCGAATTCGCCGCGGAAGCGTGACCCAGCAATCATCGCTGCCAGGTCCAGCGCCACGATCCGCTTACCCATCAGCAATTCTGGCACGTCGTTGGCAACGATCTTCTGCGCCAGACCTTCCACAATGGCGGTCTTGCCAACGCCTGCCTCACCGATCAGCACTGGGTTGTTCTTGGTGCGGCGACATAGAATCTGGATCACCCGCAGAATCTCGTCGTCACGCCCAATCACTGGGTCGAGTTTTCCCTCGGCAGCCATGCGAGTCAGATCGTGGCTGTAGCGTTCCAGGGTCCGATAGCGGCTCTCTGCCTGCGGGTCGGTGACGCGCTGCCCACCGCGAATATCGCGAATCACTTCCAGCACGCGCTCGCGGGTGACATTCGCCTCCTTGAGAAAGCGCGCCGAAGGGGTGCTGCGGTTGTTGAGGATCGCCAGGAAGATGTGCTCGGTCGAGATGTAGTCGTCATTGAGGCGGGCCGCTTCCTCCTGTGCCCCCTCGATGACGCGGTTAACCCGCGGGGTGATGAACACCTGCCCCGCCCCCCCACCGTAGATCGCCGCCGCGCGCGGCGAGGTGCGCAGATCGTCGTCCAGGCGACGTTTCAGCCCCTCGATGTCCACGCCGAGCGCCTGCAGAATCTGCGGAATCACTCCATCATGCTGTTCTAGCAGGGCCAGCATCACGTGCTCTGTATCGATCTGGGTGTGCCCGTAGCGTTGCAGAATCTCCAATGCGCGCTGCATGGCATCCTGCGCGCGCTCGGTGAAGCGTTCAGAACGATTCATAGATCAACCTGTCTCCTAGTTCCAAGTACCGAGTTCCGAGTTCCGAGTGCTGAGTGCTGAGTGCTGAGAAGTAAGAAGTGGAAAGTTCAAAGCCAAAAGCCGGGGCTATCGTGCTGTGTGTGCGCTCCTGACCTTTCAACTTTCAGCTTTCGACTTTCCGCCTATTACTTGAGTTCCGGGTGTAGGGAGGGCTACCAGGAGCCTCCCAGTCAACCAATGCAATTATAGTTGCATACACCTTCTACGAACATCAGACCCTTTACCGCTCCAGGGCAATGCAGTCGGCAGACATCCGCATAGCGTCCGAGGCCAAATGTCTCAGCTACCGCCGATAGCAGACCTCCAAATGCAATCGCCCTGTTTACCATTCACTCGTGCCTTGATTCTCTCTCATTTGGAGGCCAGACACCATCAGCGAAGCGTAAGAAGTGAGAGAAGCCCACAGATAGCGCAGATTGTGCAGATGGTTAAGCGCATTAACAGTTGCCCTTCTGCGACTAAACGTCACGGTTTCCTGTTCAACACGGCTCCGCCTCGTCCGGTGCGCTGTTCCCCTGCACGCGCCTGAATCCGCGATCGGCTGACAGGTGCGTAAGCGCTGACAAAGCGATACACTTCCCTTCACCAGAATCTCGACAAGCAAATAACCACTCTCAATCCATGACAGTTTCTAATTCCGCCACTCGCGCGACCCATTCCAGCGCCGAGCTGTCTCTCACGCGCATCGTCGAGACTTGGTGGCCACTCGCAGGAAGCTGGCTTCTGATGGCACTCGAGCTCCCCGCTCTGAGTGCGGTCGTTGCCCGGCTTGCCGACCCAGAGATCAATCTAGCGGCTTATGGGGGAATCGTCTTCCCTCTATCGCTGATTGTCGAATCGCCGATCATCATGCTGCTGGCAGCTTCCACTGCACTGAGCCGCGACTGGGCATCCTATATCAAACTGAGGCGCTTTATGATGGGCGCCGGAGCCATCCTGACGGTGTTCCATATTCTGGTTGCTTTCACACCCCTGTATTACGTGGTAGCAAGGGTGATGCTGGGCGCTCCAGCGGAGATCATCGAGCCAGCACGGATTGGTCTGATGATCATGACGCCCTGGACATGGTCCATTGCCTATCGGCGTTTTAACCAGGGGGTGCTCATCCGCTTCGGCCATTCGAGAGCAGTAGGGGCTGGAACCGTCGTCCGTCTGTCCTCTAACCTTCTCGTGCTGGCAATCGGCTACCTGATCCATTCTATTCCTGGCATAGTGGTCGCCACAAGTGCCGTGGCCACAGGGGTTGTTAGTGAAGCTATCTACGCAGGGCTGCGCGTCCACCCTGTGCTGCGGGATGAGTTGAAACCCGCACCGCCAGTTGAGCCTGGGCTGACCTTCGCGGCGTTTATCGAATTCTACATCCCGCTGGTGATGACCTCGCTACTGACGCTGCTTGCCCAGCCTATTGGCAGCGCTGCGCTAAGCCGGATGCCCTTGGCGCTCGAGTCGCTGGCTGTCTGGCCTGTCATTTCCGGGCTGATATTCATGGCGCGGAGTCTGGGGGTTGCCTACAATGAGGTGGTGGTAGCGCTGCTGGACGAGCCAGGGGCAGTTTCCGCGCTGCGCCGGTTCGCCGCACTGTTGGCGGGCCTACTGGTTATATTCCTGCTCACCATTGCCGCGACGCCGTTAGCGGGGCTGTGGTTCAGGGACATATCTGGTCTTTCAGCGGAGCTGACCGGCCTAGCGCGGCGTGGCCTGTGGCTTGCTCTGCCTATGCCTGCTTTTGCTGTCATGCAGAGTTGGTATCAGGGCAGCATCCTTCACAGCCGGCGGACACACAGCATCACCGAGGCTGTCATCGTCTACCTGATCAGCATCTCCGCCATGCTGTGGGCCGGGGTGATGTGGGGGCAGACAACCGGGTTATATGTTGGGCTGGCCGCCATGTCGCTCAGCAGCGCTCTTCAGACAGCGTGGCTGTGGTGGCGCAGTCGAACTGTGATGCACGCCCTCCAGGCCGGCGAAACGCCAGCCAGCCGAGATGAACACCGCCTCGTAGAAACGGCTGTGCGCTAGCGCGCTCCGGCAATCGCCTGCAGCAAGGTGTCATGCAGCAGGCCGTTCGTTGCCAGGATGCCGTGATTGGCGAAGAGCCGTGCCCCCTGTGAGAAATCCAGCGCGGCGCCCCGCAAGTCCGTGACCTGGCCCCCTGCCTCCGAGACGATCAATGCGCCTGCGGCATGATCCCACACGTTTTCCCAATACTCAGCGCCCGGAGACTGGCGAAGGTAGACCTCGGCCCGGCCATCAGCAACAGCGACATACTTGGCCTGACTATCCATCTGAACCGGGCGCCCCCCAAGACGAACTGCCCTGAAGATTTGCTCAGAGAAGCTGTGATCGGTGTGGCCTCTCTCAACGCTCTCGACAGCGCGAGCACCAGCGATGTCTGATATCCGGGAGACGTGCAGAGAACGGCCCATATGGCCCTGCAAAGGTTCCAGCCACGCGCCTCGATTCAGCACCGCCGTAGCGATCACGCCGCGCGGGCTTTCAGGGTTCGGATCGAAGGGGAGAAGAGGGCAGCTAAGCGCTGCTACAGTCGGCCTTCCACTCACCAGCAAGGCAACCGCAACAGCAAACTGATCACCCCGCAGAAAGCCTTTGGTGCCATCAATCGGATCAATAACCCAGACCCGGTCACTGGCTGCCGTGCGACCGTAATCCAGCCAGCCGCACAGATCATCCAGCGATGGTTGCTGCCCGACTATTACCTCAACATAGTGCAGGACAGTGGCACGCTGCTCGACCGTTGCCAGCTTCAGGAACTCATCTGCCCGCTCCTCTGCTAATGAAGAATCCGCCGGAAAGTGAGTGGCGAGGTGGTGGAGAATAACCGCCTGTGAAGCATAGTCGGCAATCGTAACTGGCTCATGCCCACCCTTCTCCATCTGCTCTGGGGCGCTCAGCAAGGTGCTACGGACTGCCAGGCACAGCCGCCCCGCCCGGCGTGCTGCCTCGGTGGCGACGGCGCGCTCTCGTGCAAAATCGTTCACCGACACACTCACCTCTCTGTAAGCGGGGCTGGTATAATCAGCATGTTGATCAAGATCCTACCCACGCGGACAAGATGCCACGTTATTGCTCTCGCTGCCTGTTGCTGCTGTTTGTTATCTTGGCAACCCTTGTTGCCTGCCAATCTTACCGGTATCACGGAACGCTGCTCGAGCCCCCCAAACCTCTGCCCGATCTTGTCTTCCAGAACGTGGATGGGCAGTTCCGCCTCAGCGAGGCCGGGGATGGGGTGATGTTGTTGTATTTCGGATACACTCACTGCCCGGACGTCTGCCCAACCACGCTGTATGAATTGCGCAAAGCAGTGCGGGCGCTCGGCGCTGAGGCGGAACGGGTACAGGTTGGCTTTGTGACGGTCGACCCCGAACGCGATACGCCGGAACAGATCGCAACCTACCTGCAGAACATTGATCCAGGGTTTATGGGCCTCTGGGCAGCAGACGACAGCCAGCTTGCCGAGATCGCTGCGGAGTTTGGGGTATTTTACCAAGCTGAAGAACCCGAGGATTCCGCTGCTGGCTATCTGGTCATGCATACATCGGCTGTCTTCGTTGTCCAGAATCTCAACCTCAGGCTGGTCATTCCCTACGGCACACCTGGTGAAGACATTGCGGCGGACGTGCGCCGGCTTCTTAGAGACCCCTCGCCCCGCACGGACGGCCCTTAGAGGCTAAACAGCCTGCTGACGGACCGCCAGATTCTGCCCAGAATGCCCCAGCGGGGCATATGCGCCATCTGATCTGCTATATCGGACAGACGGGCAGAGCCATAACGCTGCTGAAGCTCCTGGCAGTGACGCCATGCCCAGATAAACAGATCGGCCTCAGTGCGCTCCGGGAAACGCTCCATAACACCCTGCTCGCGGATAATCTGGACAGCAGGGGTGTAGATCATGTCGTACCACGCGGTCACCGCGTCTTCGTAGGGAACAGGTTGCTGATCGATCTTCTCCAACGCCTGTCTGTACAACTCAATCTGCCATTCCAACTCCCGGTAACGCCCCGGCGTTGTGAAGATGATGTCCGCCTCCGGTCGAAGGCGGTCGAGATGCGTCTGTTCCAGAAACTGGGCATACTCGGCCTTAATGAGCAGTTCATTAAGATCGGCATCTGCACTCAACCCAATCGGGGTATCAAACTCCCATACATGAGCGTCAATCACGGTAGCTCCATTCTGACGGGCCACCGAGACACGATGATTGCCGTCCAGCACAAAGTACGCCTCACCCACTTGATAGACTTCAATAGGGGGTACGCCCACCGTCGCCGCTGCCGCATTGACACGCTCCCAACGCTGCCGCAGATCGTCTTTACGGGGCAAGAAGGTACGGGTGAAATCCCGGTATCGCCCCACACTGCCCACAATACGATCCAGCGCGATCTCCTGAATCCCCCGGTAGGTCTTGTGACGCAGACGGAGCTGGTTCTTAACTTCCTCAAAAGGCAACAAGTCAGCGGATTGAAAGGGGAGAAGTGCCCACAACTCTTCGATTCCAGCCGCCTGGCGAGCGCGAAACCAGCTTCTTCGTGCCTCGATCTGCGCTAAGGCGTTGTCCTCGCCCATCGTTCCAAATACCTCCAAGGCCCAGACAGTGTTTGAGCCTCGACACGTTATACTAGGCACAATTATGCCCTCAGTGATTAAAAAACGCCTGGCCAGAAGTTCAGCCAGGCGCTTGGCCCCGCCGGACCTGAAGCACAGCTAGGGCTTTACACGCTTGGCTGCTCCGCTGCTATCTGCGCCATTGCTGCCCATCTCGGGTGTGCTTTCGCCCCGGATGAAGCGCTCGACCAGCTCGCGTGCCTCTTCGTCTGTGTACTGGGTTGGCGGAGACTTCATGAAATAGGCGCTGGGAGCCACGAGCGCACCGCTCAAGCCCCGATCCAGCGCCAGCTTGGCGCAACGCACCGCATCGATAGTCACACCCGCTGAGTTAGGGCTATCCCACACTTCCAATTTCAACTCAATATTCAAGGGCACATCGCCAAAGGCGCGCCCTTCCAGGCGGATGTATGCCCATTTGCGATCGGTGAGCCAAGGGACGTAGTCACTGGGGCCGATGTAGACATTATCCGGCTCGAGGGGTTCATCCAACTGGGAAGTTACAGAGGAGGTCTTGCTGACTTTCTTGCTCTCCAGCCGCTCGCGCTCTAGCATGTTGAAGAAATCCATATTGCCACCGACATTCAACTGGCTGGTGCGCTCCAACCTGACCCCGCGATCCTGCAAGAGGTTGGTCAGAACACGGTGGACGATAGTTGCCCCGACCTGGCTCTTGATATCATCCCCGATCACGGGGAGGCCGCGCTCAATAAAGCGGTGGCGCCAGTATTCCTCGCGGGCGATGAAAACGGGGATACAGTTCACGAAAGCACAACCCGCATTGAGAACCTGTTCGACATACCATTTGGTAGCTTGTTCACTGCCCACCGGCAGGAAGTTGATCACCACGTGAGTCTCTGTCTCCCGCAGGATACGCACAATATCCGCCGTATCACCCGGAGCCTTGACGATCTTCAATTTGAGATATTTGCCAAGCCCATCGTGGGTCATTCCACGATGGACCGGGACGCCTAGCTTGGGGACTTCGGCGAACCTGACAGTGTTGTTCTGCCCTGCCAGGATAGCCTCAGCGAGGTCTTTTCCCACCTTCTCGATGTCAATGTCAAATGCAGCGCTGAATTCAATATCGCGGACATGATACCCGCCCAAGTTCACGTGCATCAGACCGGGAACGTGGTCGTTTTCCTCTGCATCCCGATAATACTGCACGCCCTGGACGAGGGATGACGCACAGTTCCCGACTCCGATGATGGCGACACGCACTTTGTTACTCAAGAGTGTACTCCTTCGGGCTACGATGAGAGGAGGGTCAACAAGCTAGGCATCATCATTACAGGCAGCCAGTAGCTGCAATCGCTCAACTGATCCATTCCCGGTGAATTGGATCCCACTCGCGGTGTCTATAGGCTCGCTTGCACTCTAGGCAAACCTGCGCTGCGCCCAGCTCACGGGCATCCGTGCGCCACCGCCACCGGACGGTTACCAGGTGGTGCCCACATGTTGGCCGCCGGCAGATCGGGCAATACTCACCGCTTCCCAGGCCGGAGTTCCCCAAGCGGCGGGCTTCGGTCGGGTTTCGTTCGCACAGATAGCAGCGGGTCACAGGCATCGACGAAGCTCTTGCTGAGCCTGAATCCTCGGATGGGATTATACCGGGTGGGTGCAGCTTACCCAAAAGGCTGTTCAACTGCTGCTTCCAGCTTTTCCAGCGGTTCGCCACGCCGGACGCGGAAGTGGTCGAAATCGCGTGCTACGATTGTAGTTGGGAAGATCGCCTGGGCTTCTGCCAGAATATCGCGCTCCCGGTAACGACGGGATAGGTGGGTGATGATCAGGTAGCGAACCTCTGCGTCCTTGGCAAGCTGAGCTGCTTCACGGGCGGTGATGTGCCCAAAGTGTCGGGCCAAATCAACCTCCTCGTGAAGGTAAGTGCCCTCAGCAACGAGCAGATCAGAGTCCGCTACCGCCTCGACCAGGCCACTCAACCGTGAGATATCGCCGGTGACACAGACCTTTGTGCCGGGGACCACTTCCCCGAGCACATCCTTGGGGGTCACAACGCTCCCATCAGCCAGGGTGACGCTTTTTCCGGCGACCAGATCGCGCCGCTCTGGTCCACGCGGAACGCCCAGCGCTTCAGCCTTTTCGTTGAGAAAAGGCCGCCGGGGCTTTTCCTCAAAGCAGTAGCCAAAGCTATCCGCGCCTCGATGCTCCACCGGAAAGGCCGAGAGACGAAATGTATCGTCTTCCAACAAGACACCCGGCGTTACATTGTACAATTCAATATTGCCATCGGCACGGGCGCTGCGCGGCACCACGCCGACGCCGAAAATCAGCGCCTCGACTCGATCTAGCGTCTTGGGGCCACCCCATATCTCGATCCGTTCGGTTGCGTCCCAACGCGCAAAGGTGGAGATCAGGCCCGCCAACCCCAGAATATGGTCGAGATGGCCGTGCGTCAGCAGAATGCGCTCTAGGCGCCGAAAGCCAAGACCGCTCCGCAGAATCTGGCGCTGCGTTCCTTCACCGCAGTCAACGAGGAAGCGGTAGTCCCTGTGAATGATCAATTGGGCGCTCAAGCCTCGCTGAACCGTCGGTGCGCTGGCCGACGTTCCCAGGAACACAACCTCGAACACAGGGTATCCTCAATGGGTGAGACAGGGGTGGGCGACCGCCAAACAACAGATAATGTGGCACATGGCAGGCGCATTCTCCAGCGGCCACTCTCAGGAAGGGTTCGCCTAGCGACAATCAGGTCTGCTTAAACCAGCGGATATCGAGCCAATTGATCAACTGTCGGGATACGGGGTGAGTCAGGCGCACAGATGCTTCAAACCGCTGGGGCGAGAAAGCATACATACGGACGTAGTGGGGCCGGAGCACGAAGATAAAGTAGTCATCCTCCCAGCGCTTGCTGGTCCAGAGGAACGCAACACCAGCCTCGCGGCGCATTAGGTCCAGCCAACGGCGCTTATCGTAGCTGCTGAGATCAGCTAGGTGGAACCGCAACGCGAGCATATGGTTGAGGGTGAAAGTCGCCTCACTGATGTTCTGCTCACCGTAAATATCAAGGGTCAGCATGGCCCCCGAGTCCTGGCTGGTCAGCATTGCGGTTGCCCGGCTGGCGGGGCGCGTATCCTGCGGCGACCGCGCGATGGAGGTCATCAGAGGCGCGTTGGCAAAGCGCCGAGCCAGCTCCGTATCCAGATCGATCTCCCCGCGCAGGAACTGTTTGATGGTGACCGGGGCCTGATCGACGCGAATGCTCCGCCGCAGTGACCCCGTACCGCTCAGATCGCGTAGCAATCGCTGGCGATCTTCAGCCGTGATCCGGCTATGAGTTGCCAGGGCAGCGGGGTTCAGACGACCGGTCCCTGGGGGCAGGCCATCTCGGTCCAGTTGTTGGCTGCGCGATGCTCCACCGATGGCAGGGGTATCACCAGGATCATAATCGAAGTCAGTCATTGCCAATCAATCTCTCTTACCCACGATCGGGTGAGTGCAAGCGCTGTTATGCTGACTATAGCATGGCTGAATACATCGGGGCAAGTAGGTGAAACCACTCAGTTGCACCCCCTCTGGCTTTGCTATACCCTACCCTTTGGCTGCCCATTACCGCGCGGCGATCCTCATGCCTCTTGACTCATCAAGAAGCTCATTTTGTGGTACACTTGTTCGGGTCGAGGGGAATATGGATTACTGCCCAACCGGGCAACTGCAAAGGAGTATGGCACGTGTTTCAGCAATGCATCATTATCGGCAACCTGGGCCGCGACCCTGAAATGCGCTACACGCCGGATGGGACACCGGTCACAACCTTCACAGTGGCAGTCAACCGACGTTGGACAACCCAGGACGGAGCCACCGGTGAGAAGACCTGGTGGTTTAAAGTCACCTGCTGGCGCAAGCTGGCCGAGACGACCAACCAGTACCTCAAAAAGGGCCGCCAAGTGATGGTGATTGGGGAGGTCGATGCCTCCGCCTACACCGCACAGGATGGTCAACCACGCGCTAGCTTAGAATTGACCGCGCGAGATGTGCGTTTCCTCGGCGGGCGTGAGGAAGCTGTGGGAGGGGTAGCCCCTACTCCTGCCTATCCTCAAGAGGAGGAGGACATCCCTTTCTAGGTGTTTGATGGGGAATATTCGGAGAGCACCTTCCACAAAACCACGGCTTGGCTGAAAGCCCTCTCGCTCAACTGATAGGGAACCTATGTCGAACCTCGACCGTTTAGAAAGCGTTGCGGAGGTCATCCGCAACAAGCTCGAGGAGTTAAATGCCGCGCGCGATGATGCCCTTGCGCAATCCCGAGAACTGACCCGGCATTGTGCAGCAACGATCAAAGCGGTACACCGCGAAAATTGGGACGAAGCCAGGCATAACCTCGACCAGGTTCGCAGAGCGGCAGAGGCGCTGATTGCCAGGGTAGAACCCCACCCTGATGTGTGCTACTCGGGCTACACTCAGGATGCGCTCAAGGAGTATGTCGAAGCCTTCGTGACCTATGCCCTAGTTCGGGATGAGCCGCTGCCCAGCGCGGATGAACTTGGTGTGATTGGCTCAACCTACCTGAACGGGCTGGCTGAAGCTGCCAGCGAGCTTCGCCGAACGATCCTAGACACGATCCGCCTTGAACACAGCCGGGAGGCGGAGCGCCTGCTGGAAGCGATGGATACTATTTACAACTTGCTGATGACCTTCGACTTTCCAGAAGCCATGACCTATGGGCTGCGCCGCCGCGTTGACAGCCTGCGCAGCATCCTAGAGCGGACGCGGGGCGATCTAACCAGCAGCCTGCGCCAGCAGAGGCTTCAGATTGCCCTGAAGTCGTTGGAACGAAAGCTGAATCTGAGCGAGCAATTCGCTGACATCTTAACCTCATCGGGGGCGAACTCGGAAGCCGACGAGGCTTAAGCGTTTCAAAACGAGTGGTTTGGCCAAAGACTCTTTCGGCCAAACCACTAGAACTGGTGATAAGCGCTCTCAAGCGTCGGATCAGGCGAGCCGCGCGCGCGCCAGGCCGGAGGTTTTTCCCGACGTGTGTCGAGCGGATCCGCGAAGAGACGGACACCAAGCCCAAAGGGTAGAACGATGGTCGCATAGAAAACCATCAGGAAAACCCGCCCGATGATCTCTCCTATGAACTGGCCGACTCGCTTCCAAGCACGCCAGATGCCTGACAGGACTTGGCGGATCGATCCCATGTTGCCTACCTCGCTATGAGCGGTTTGGGCGGATTATAGCACTTGTTCCTATAGTGCGCCTGGATTATTTGCCACTGCTGCCAGCACCGGTGTGTTCTCGCAGCAAGGAGGCTGCTGCGGCGTCTACACTCCCAAGCCTGGGTTAGTTGAGAAGGTTGTCCGGTTCGGGGAGGTTGTGCCATACTATAACCATAACCATGCGGGAAGCAATCGCCCGGGGAATGCTGCGCCTGCTTCTAGACCCGTCCAGATGGATGGAACTGCATCTTGCCCTAGATAACTGTTGGCAAGACTGTGCGCTTTCTGATGGGAACCTAAGACTCCAGGCGCGGCGGCGAGATAGACAGGGGGATCGTGACGTGAACACGCTGATCGGTGAGGTAAATCAACTCCACGCGCACATTTGCCAGGCGCTGGCTGATCCGACACGCATCCTGATCCTGTACGCACTGTACGAGCACCCACGCAACGTCACCGAGATCGCTGCGGACTGCGAAATCCCCCAGCCGACGGTCTCCCGTCACCTCAAAGCGCTCCGCGACCGGGGTCTGGTGGTCAGCACACGGAAGGGCAATGCTGTGATGTATTCGCTCAGAGATTCTCGTGTGATCGAAGCGCTCAACATCATGCGTGCTCTGCTGGCTGACCTGCTCAGCCAAAATGCCCGGCTGGCTGACGAAGTCGATTCCAGCAAACCAGAATCCTGACCGCTATGGCACAAGGTGGCCATCTGCGTTGTCGGGCAAGTGCAGCGCCTCGGGCAATTTGGAGTGAGCAACAGAGCCTGGCAACCCTTTTCATCGCGCTACATACCCCGCCTTTCGCCTTTCCGCTCGTTGACGCACTCCTTCGTGGCATGGTAGCATGACATGTTAGCACGAAAAGCGTCACTCTGAGCAGATGGGGCAATCACGAGTCAGCATGAACAAGAAACTCTGGAATATTGCGCCTCAAGCTCCCTCAGGCTACATCGAGGCCCTGGCACAGCAGTGGAGTACTCCGGCACAGCGTGCAGCTTTGCCCATTCTGGCTCAGATTCTGCATCGACGCGGGTACAACACTCCCGAAGCTGCTCTGGACTTCCTGGGAGAGTACCAACAGACGACCGATCCATTTCTGATTAAGGGCATGGAGCAGGCTGTTAGCCGGCTGTGGGCTGCCATTGAGCAGGGAGAGCCTGTTGCTGTTTACGGTGACTTCGATTGCGATGGCGTCTCGGCTACTGTGCTGTTGACCGAAGCGCTCCGGCGACTGGGGGCCGCGAGGGTCTATCCCTACATTCCCGACCGAGTCGACGAAGGCTATGGCCTGAACAGTCCGGCGCTGAAATGGCTGGCCGAGCGAGGCTACAAGGTGGTGGTCACTGTAGACTGCGGTATTCGATCCGTCCGCGAGGTTGAAGATGGCAACGGCTACGGACTGGATATTATCCTCAGCGACCATCATAGCATCGGCCCGGAACTGCCGCCCGCACTGGCTGTGATCAACCCCAAGCAGGCAGGTTGCCCCTATCCAGAGAAAATGCTGGCGGGCGTGGGGTTGGCCTACAAGCTGGTGCAAGCGCTGTATATTGAAGCAGAACGCAGGGGTGTTCTGCCTGAAGATGGCTGGGGGCCAGAAGACTGGCTCGACCTGGTTGCCATCGGCACTGTAGCAGACATTGCCCCCCTGCGGGGCGAGAACCGGATGCTGGTGAAGCGTGGCCTGGAGCGGCTCAACCAGCCCCAGAGGATCGGCCTGCGGGCGCTATACGGTGTAGCCGGGATCAGACCGGGGGCGGTGAATACCGTCACCATTGGGTTTGTGATCGGCCCTCGAATCAACGCAGCGGGGCGGCTGCGCTCCGCGACTCTGGCAGGCAAGCTCCTGGCGACAGAGGATCACACCCAGGCCGGGAAGCTAGCCCAGGAACTGAACGGGGTCAATCAGGAACGCCAACAGAAAACGCTCCAGATGCAGGAGTGGGCTGAGGATGGCATGCCCACCGATCCGTCGCAGATGCCGCTGCTGTTTGCAGCCGATTCGCGCTTCGAGCAGGGCGTCGTAGGGCTGGTTGCCAGCCGCCTGACGGAGCAATATTACCGCCCGTCGGTAGTCGTTCAGGTCGGGGAGCACGACAGTCACGGCTCGTGCCGGAGCATCCCGGAGTTCCATATCACCCGCGCGCTGGACGAATGCAGCGATCTGTTGGAGCGGCATGGCGGCCACGCAGCAGCAGCCGGGTTTACCGTCCTCAACGATAACCTCGAACGTCTGCATGAACGCCTGCTGGGGATCGCTGAGGAACAATTAGCTGAGCGCGAGCTGTACCCCACCCTGGCGATTGATGCTGAGTTGTCCCTCGCCGAATGCACCGTTGATCTGGCAGACGCCCTGGCGGTGTTGGAGCCTTGCGGGGAGGCTAACCCTTACCCCCTGTTTGTCACTAGGGGCGCAATAGTCCAGCGCCGTGCTCTCGTTGGCTCGGAGGGCAGGCACTTGAAGCTGGAGCTTGCCGATCATAGCGGTGTACCTGTTGAAGCCATCGCTTTCCGCATGGGCGAGTGGCACGACCGGCTCCCGGAGCGCATCGACGTGGTTTACCACCTCGAAATCAACGAGTGGAACGGCCAGCGGCGGGTCCAGCTCAATATCCAGGACATGCGCCCGGCGGAGAACCTATGACCCCAACTGCCTCATCCTCGTTCGGCCCCATCCTGGTCACCGGAGGGGCCGGTTTTATCGGCAGCCACTTGGTCGACGCACTGCTGGCGCGTGGCGAGCGCGTCGTCTGTCTGGACAACTTCAACGATTACTACAACCCAGCCCAGAAACGCGCCAACATCGCGGAGCACCTCCACCATCCAGCATACACGCTGGTCGAAGGGGATATCCGGGATGGGGAAGGGATGCTGAGGCTGTTCGACGAACACCGCCCCCGCCAGGTCGCCCACCTGGCAGCCCTGGCGGGAGTGCGCTACTCCATCGAGCGGGCGGCCCTGTACACCGAGGTCAACGTGCAAGGCACGATCCACCTTATGGAAGCAGCCCGCCGCTTCGGCGTGGAAACCTTCATTCTGGCATCAACCTCATCCGTGTACGGCGCGGCCAACAAGGTTCCATTTATCGAAACCCAGCCTTGCGATAGGCCGCTTGCCCCCTACCCGGCCACCAAGTGCGCTGCCGAGGTCCTTGCCTACTCATTCCACAACCTGTTTGGCCTGAACGTGACCGTGCTGCGGCTGTTCACCGTGTATGGCCCCCGCGTGCGCCCAGATATGATGGCCTATATGGTGATGGATAGCATCGTCCATGATCGTGAGATCAACGTATTTGATAAGGGAGAACTACGTCGGGATTGGACGTACGTGGACGATATTATTCGGGGCATTGTGGCAGCTATCGATCATCCTCTGGGCTATGAGGTGATGAACATTGGGCGGGGACAACCTGTGCGGCTAGGTGATTTTATCGACATCATTGAAGGGATGGTTGGTAAGAAGGCCCGCGTCCATTCCGTGCCCGCGCCAGCCAGCGAGCCACCCATCACGTACGCCAGCATCGAGAAGGCAACCCGTCTGCTGGGCTACCAGCCGCAAACCTCGATCCAGGAAGGGCTGGCCAAAACCTGGACATGGTACCAAACGTTCCACCGCCTCGTGAAAACAGGCTAATCGCTTTATGAGAACACGCCCACGTGCCTTACCTGAGCTGATGCTCCGAACCCTCCTCACTGCCATCGGTCTGGTAGTCCTGTTATGCGGGCCGGCGCGAAGCGCGGCTCAAGTGGAAACGCCTAACTTGCGCTTCGGGTTGGTCAATGCGTTTGGTGACCCGCAGGCCGCTCGTGGTTCCGGGGCCGGATGGGAGATCATCACCCTCCGCTGGGATGCGCTCCAACCCAACAGCCCCACGGATTGGAGCCCCGATCCTGCTCTTGATGAGTGGCTGAGCAGCGCCCGCACGTCTGGAAGGGAGGTAGTGGCTGTCGTTATCGGCACGCCGGGCTGGGCAACCTCCGGCCAACCGGTTACAGGGGTCCCGCGTGGGCTATACCTGCCAGTGAGCGATCCAGGCAACGGTTGGGCGGGATTCATGAGCCGCGCAGCCAGTTACTATGGATCGCGGGGAATTAATCGCTGGGTGATCTGGCGGAATCCGGATATCCCCAGCCGGGTGGGGGGGGCGACCTGGGACGGAAGCATAGAGGAATACTACCAGCTCGTTAAGGTAGCCTATCTCACCGCGAAGAACGCCAACCCGAACGCACAAATTCACCTGGCAGGGGTGGGGTACGATCCGAATTGGTTCAACCGCTTCCTGGATATCCTTCTGGACGATCCAACCGCGCCAGCCAATAACTATTACTTTGATGTGGCGACGCTCCATGTCTACGATTCGCCAGAGCGGGTGTACACCCTGATGCGCAATCACTTCTTTGTGATGGAGCAGCACGGGGTCCCGCTCAAAGAGGTCTGGATCAACGAGACCAATGCTCGCCCGGCAATCGATCCTCGGGTCTATCCGCCTGACGCCACCTTCCGCGAGCATCCTAACATCACTTTGGGACAGCAGGCTGCTTTTATCGTGCAGGCCTATGCGCTGGCCTTCGCTGCCAATCGGGGAGCGCGAATAGCCGTCTATCAACTGGCTGACGATCTCGTTGCCGACGATCATCAGGCTTACGGGCTGGTGCGGGCTGACGGGTCGTCGCGTCCCGCCTACCTGGCATACCAGATCGCCGCACAGGAGTTCAATGGTTTCATCTTCGCCCGGCGAGTTGAGGAGGGGACTCACCCCTTGATCGATTATGTGCGGCTGACATTTGCTAACAAAGTCACCCATGTGGCATGGGCGCTTACCGGGCAGACTGCCACGCTGTTGATCCCCGCACGCAGTACTCAAGCAACTCTGATCGACCTCAGCGGCAATCGCTGGGTAGTCCAACCGGAGGGGGGGATCTATCGGGTGGTGGTGGGTGGCGCTGAATGCGATGACCCCGCCGTGGGTTGCTTGATTGGGGGCGCGCCGTGGCTCCTCGTGGAGGGCGATGTGCCGGATGCTCCAAACACCGAGCCGCCACCCGTTAGCTCAGAGCCGGGGGGCGCATTGCCAACGCCCGACCCGGCGCTCGCGCTGACCGCCACTGCACAGGCCATGCCGACTCCGACCCCAACCGAATTGCCGACCTCCACACCGGAGCCGACCGAAGCACCTCCCCAGGAGGCTATTGCAACTCCAAGCGAATCATCTGAGGCGTCGGGAACGCCGGCCCAGGTTGCTGAGGTTGCCACCCAGGAGCGGATACAACCGATGACGGCTCAAGGGGGCGCTAACGTCAACCCAGATGATCTGCGACCACGGGGCTTCATGGGGGTTCTTCCATTTCTACTGATCGGGCTGGGCGTGCTGGTAGCTGGTGGGGGAATATGGTTCTTCTGGCGTGGACAGTACCCGACGGAACCTGAGATGGAGCATTCCACCAAGCCACAGGAATAGGGCAAACAGCACGCTTGGCATATTGCCACTCTAACTCGGATCAGGACGGTATGTCCGGCTAGCCCCGGTAAGCATCCGTCCTACCTCTACAGCGATAGTCGTTAGGGGGAGCACCGATCTCTCCTTGCTCCAGCGCCACTTGACCTCGATACCGCCCGACTCCAGGCTGCGAGGGCTGATAGTCAGCCGCAGGGGCACTCCTAGCAGGTCCGCATCAGCGAACATAACCCCCGGACTCAGGTTCCGATCATCGTACAGCACCTCAATGCCCACTGCCTGTAAGTCTGTGTAGAGAGACTCGGCTGCCTGGGCTGTGGCCTCATCCTTCGCTATAGCAACCAAATGAACTCCGTATGGAGCCACCTCAAGAGGCCAGATGATCCCCTGTTCGTCGTGGTGGGTCTCGACGATTCCCGCTACCAAACCATCGAGGTCGATCTGGTAGCTTGCCATCAATGCAGGTTGTGCCTGACCGGTTGTGTCCAGGTAAGCCACACCTGCGTGCCGTGTGAAGTGCGATCCCAGCCTAAAACAGTGGGCCAATTCGATGGCAGGCTCCAGTGAGAGGACACCGCCGCAGCGGGCACATGGTGCGCCATCAGGCGCGACTGCAATATCAGCGATCTGGGTGACAGTGAAATCGCGCGGGTAATTGGCATTGATCACGTGATAACCTGCGTCATTAGCCCCGGTAACAAAGTTAGTCATTGCGCGTAGCGACTCGTCCGCGATCACCCACGCTCCTGGTGAGCCTGTGGCCTCTCTGACACGCAAACCAAGCGGGCTGGCGTAGCCTGCTACCGCGCCAATACGTGCCCGGATCTCATCCTCGGTTGCCACCCTGATCGTGCTCGCGCCGGCTGCTCTGGCGAGCTTCGCCTCGCTCACCTCAAGATCGCCACGCAGCATAGCCAATACCGTCTGTTCGTCTGGCTGACCAGAGTTGATGGTGTAGAACACCGCTTTGAGTGTCTGGGATGGTTGCAGGCCCAGGAATTTACACAAGCCGGCGATGGTTGTGCAATCTGGTGTAGCGAGCTTCTCAAGGGGGAGCGGTTGAGACCCATCCGGCTCACCTCGTAAGAAGGCAGCCGAGGCCAAGTCAGCGGCATAGCCGCAGGTGCGACACTGGGCGAACCGATCTGCACCAGCCGGGTGTGGCAGCATGAAGGCCAGCGATTCTCCGCCCCCAGGCCAACCGCAATCAGCCGCAACTGCGACCACAGCTAGATCGGATCGAGCGAAGATGTTCCGGAAAGCGCGGCAAATACGGTCGTAGCAGGCGTCAAGGTCAGCGGTGGCGGCGTGCAGGGAGTAGACGCTACTGACCATGCGTTCGCGCAGGTGGCCCAGGCCCCCGCCCAGGCGGTGATCATCGCTCGCCTTGACCTGAATCTGGTAGACTGTACGAGGCAGGTCCTTATAACTTTGAACCTCCCGCCGCGCCATCTCGGCGATTATCTCCTCACCTATGGCCGGGTGGAGAATCGGAAGCCGCACTTCTTGCGCGCCAGTCGCGTCCAGCTCCTCCCGCACAATTGAAGCCAGCCGCTGTACAACGCGCCAGCCGAGCGGAAGGTAACTCCAAACGCCGGGGGCTATAAGCTGAGCCACTGCTGCTCGCACAATCAGAGCGTGGCTGACGAGCGTCGCATCGGCAGGAGCCTCGCGGAGAGTCCGGCCAAAGTGTCGTGAAAGCCGCATTGCCCCTCTCCTGGGGAAAGAACAAAGCGCCCAGCAGATCGCACCCGGATACCACCAACGATTTATCCGGTCAATTATCGAACACGTACAGAATCGCGCAGCGTTCGGGGTAATTGCCCGTTGAATCTACCACCACAAGCCTGATCCAGTATTCACCGTCTGCCCAGGCCAGCGTGTCCAGGGTTGCCAACACCCCGTGCTGGATCTGCTCCGTGCCGGTATAGAACGTCACAAAGCCGGAGGAAGTGGATGCTCCCTCACGGCGTATTTCCAGCTTGTAGAAGGAGAAGTCGGGCACACGCGCCGTCCCATAGAAGGCCACCAGGCCGCTAAGCACAGCCCCAACGCGCGGTGATGTGATGATCGAGTCTGGGTTGGTGCAGGCCCCATCGGTTGCAGTCTGAGTTCCGGTAGGGCCGGAGGTGGGCACGGGCGTTTCGGTTGGTGCAGGCGTGGGTGTCTTGGGAAGAGTCGCGCTATGGGATGTTGGGAAGGCAATAGTCGGGATCAGAGTTCGCGTCGGTGTAGGGGTCGCACTGATGATCGCCGAGGGGGTGGCGGTCCGGTCCTGGGTCGGGATGATCACAACTGTGGGCACAGGTGTGTGAGTATCCAGCGGCCCTGTCACGGGGGGAGCAGTAGAGAGGCGGTATAGCGTTGCGGTTGGGGCACGTTCGGCCAGATCGACTCCCCTGCTGCGGGCAGTATCACCCAGCGCCAGAATGATGCCCCCCAGGAGGGTTGCTGCGATGACCAAGACTACAGCCAGGCCCGCCAGCGCCTGCTGTAGTGAGCCAGGTCTCATGCCCCGCCCTCCCGAGACGGCCCGAAGGGCAGCAGGACATGGAAGGTCGTTCCAGCACCGGGTGTGCTATCCAGCCAGATGCGCCCACCGTGGGCGTCCACAAGGGCCTTAGCCAACGACAGGCTCACCCCTGTATCGCCCAGACCTGCAATCAGCGGGTTATCAGCCCGGTACTTACGGGCAAAGACTCGCTCAAAGTCCGCAGGATCGATCCCTTGCCCCGAGTCTTGAACTGCAATGTACAGACAATCCGCCTCGACCGCACCCCCATCTGCTGGCAGGCTATCCCGCCGTCCAGTAACGGTGAGATAAACCTCACCCTCCACTGGTGAAGCCAGTGCCGCGTTAGACAGCAGGTGGCCGATCATCTGAAGCAGCGCATCCCGGTCAGCGGTGAGAGGCGGCAGACCCTCCGCCAGAGCCAGACGCAGCACCAATCCCTTCTCACGATACTGGTTGGCAACGTTCATCACCGCCTCTTCAATGGCGTAGATCACGTCCACCTTCTCCGGCTCCAAGGTCAACCGTCCAGTATCCAGGGCTGTGATGCGAATCAGATCGTCGAGTAGCGCGCCCATTCGCTCCGTATTCGCTTTGACGCGCTGAAGGAACTTCCGCTGAAGCGATCCCAGGATACCAATTTGCTCGCGCAGCAGCAGGTCGGTATAGCCCATGATGGAGCTCATGGGGGTCCGCAGTTCCTGCGCGATCGAGGCTATCACCTCATCATGGGAGTCAATCCGGCGCGCGTCAGCGATGGCCGACCCAACTGCATCGGAAGTGGCGGTAAGCTGCTGTTCCAGAGCGCTCATTGCCTGGCGCGCACTCTCAAGCTGCTGTTCGAGCACCACCACGGCCTGGGACTTCTCGGCCAGTTGTGTTTCCAGAGCTGCCAACCGCGCCCAGTCAACCTCGGACTCACCGCCTGCCCGGGCGCGCGCTTCAAACGCGGCAACCTGTTCCTGGGCCTGGGCGCGCGCTTCAGCGAGGCTGGCCTGGAGGGCAGCGACCTCCTCAGACTTGTGCGAGAACTGCCGCTCCAGGTTGTGCAACGAGGTCTCCACATCGGCCATGTGGGACTTCAGTTCGCCAATAGCGCGGGCCTTCTCGGCCAGCTTCGCTTCCAGCGCGTCAATCAATGCCGCCCGTTCGGCAAGCTGAGCCTCAAGCTGGGCAACGGCCTGGCGGTCGATCTCGTCCACCGTCCGTTGAGCAGCCACTGCCTCCGGATTGGCCTCGGCGGCAATACGGGCTTCAGTTAGTTCAGCCCTCAGGGCGGCGATCTCGGCTGCCTGTGCGCCAATGCGCCCCTGAAGCGCCCCCAGCTCTCGTGTGCCTCCGATTCCACTGGCGATCTGCTCACGGAGTGCCTCGATCACAGCCTGCGCCTCGGTCAGCCGGGTTTGCAGCCCCACGACCTCACGTGCCTTGAGGGCAATCTGCTCCTGCAAGAAGGCCACTTCCTGCTGGCTGATGGATGCCTGGGCCAGCCGCGCGCGGAGCGCCACGATCTCGCTCTGAGCAGCCAAGCGAGCCTCGTCCCATTGACGGTCGTAGCCCGGAATTTCGGCTGTGGCGGCAGTTGGCATGCGGGCCTGGAGGCGCTCTATCTCCCGTTCCAGAGCTGCGATGCGTTCCCCTTCGGCACGGAGCTGCTGCTGTTCTGCCAGGAGTTGCTCAATGCGCGACGCATCAGCCTGCTTTTCCTCGCGTGCTTGTTGCAGGAGCCGTTCGTTGTTCTCGCGCAGTTGTTGAACCTCTGCGTGGGCTGCGGCGAGTTGTTCCTGTAGGCTGGCGGATTCCTGCGAAGCCTGGCGCAGCCGTTCGATCTCCGCCATCAGACTTTCGACCTGCTGGCGTGCGGCCTCCTGCTGCTTGGGCAGCGCTTCGAGCTGGCGGTGAAGATCACGGATGTACGCCTTCATCTCCTCATTCTGACGACGGGCGTCGTTCAGTTCCGAAACTTTGGCCGTCAGGTCATCGGTGAGGGAAACCAGCCTAGCAGCTTCCTCGTCAATGTCCTTCTGAAGTTGCTCTCTAAGCGACTCATGGGCCTCCACGTTGAGAAGGGCTGCCGTGACGAGCGGGGCAAGGCGGTCGAGGAGATCGCGCTCCTCGGTGCTGAGTTGGCGCTCGGAGTAGGGAGAGCCAACGATCAGCACACCGATGCGCTCCTCACCCTTAACAAGTGGCTGGACGTAGGCCGGGCCTTCATGGGCGATGCCAAGCCTGATGTACAGATCGCGCAGCTCGCGCGACTCGCGCTGGCTGGTCATCCGCATCTGGCGCAGACGTCCTAGGGCGTTAACAATGGTCGGGTGGTCAGCCAGGTCAAGCAGCGCCCTGGGCAGGTAGGACTGCGCGATATTGTCATATCCGCCAACCACCCCGGCCTGTTGTGCTTCTTCATCCACGATGGCCAGCACGGCGATATCGGCCCGCAGCGCGGTAGCCACCGCGCGCGGCGCTTCGCGGACGATCTCGCTTTGCTCAAGGGTAGTCAGCAGCCCGCCCACTGCGTCGATCACGTCCAGCAGTTGCGGTTGGGTCGGCTTCACCTTGGAGGGCAGCGGCTCTGGGGCCTTCACCGTCTCTTGAAGGCTATCGGGTGGGGGGGCCGCCGGAGCAGGTGCTGAGGAAGGGATGGTCGTTGGAGAAGCAGCCGCAGGCGCGATGCTCCGACTCGGCTCAAACTCATCCCAGTGGAGCAACTGTTCAACAACGTGCCGATACGCAACGGCAGCCAGCATAGGCATGGCCACGATCTGCCCGATGCGGATGGGAGTTGCTACATCCCCCAGGTCAGGGCGCACAAGCTGAAAGCCTGCCGCCGTTCCCAGGAGAATCAACATGATCCCTTTGAGAAACGGATCATAGACATAGCGAACCCGCGCCAGCATCCAGATCAAGCTGACGGCTGCGACCAGTACCTGTGCGCCGCTCCATACAAAATCGAGCCATTGGCCATTGAATAGCTCGCCACGCGACGCAGCAAAGAACCAGTAATAGTACGTGCCAACAAAGCCGGCGATGATCATACCGAGGGCGGAAGCAGCCGCGGTGTCGGGAGCGAAGTTCCGCCGCAGAATGGCGGGGTCGTCCATAGTGATGAAGGCCCAGCCAAGAGCCAAGAGGGTAGCAGTATCAACCGTCCGTTCGATGGGCGGCAACAACACATTAGTGGGGAGGTAACCCTGCCATACTAACAATGAGGCAACCAGCACTAACGCCCGGGCAACAAAGACTCCGAAAACGGCAATGGTGAGGCGAGCTGTGCCACCATCGCGGTCGCGCATCCATTGCCCGACACCTATCGCCAACGACGCTTCGACCGCAAACAGGATGATGAAGTGGTAGACCAGGCTGCCCGGCGGCTGGCCGACGAGGTCAAGAATCTGGTCGAACAAGATACCTTCTCCCCAGCTTGGACGCTGGGGCGATTATAGCATTATCCCTTTTTTGCCGATAGCACGGGGAAAGAAAGACTCATAGCGCCCAACACGTGCGCCGGAACGCAACCTGCCGTCTGTACATCCAGCAGACTCTTTCATGGGGTATTGTGCCCCCGGGCGGGCGGATCCTCTTCTGAAAGCACAGCCCCTTCGATCCGTGCCGCTTCACGCTTGCGCTCTGAGGACGGTTTCTCTTCCAGCTTCCACACCTCGGTGGCGCGGTCGATGTACAGGATGCCATCCAGGTGGTCGATCTCATGCTGAAAGACACGAGCCAACCAGCCAGTCGCCTTGATCCGGATGTCTTTCCCGTGGCGGTCCTGGCCCCGGATAGTAACAGCCTGATGGCGTAGTACGCGACCAACATACCCTGGAATCGAGAGGCAGCCCTCTATACCTTCCTCCATGTCGCGCGAGGCTTTGATGATCTGGGGGTTGACAACCTCATACAGCCTACCTGCCTGATCCCCGTACTCCTCCTGCCAGTCCTCATCACCTGGCAGCCGCACGACGATCACCCTCTCGGAGACAGCGACCTGCGGCGCGGCCAGTCCCAAGCCGGCAGCGCGGTCCATTGTTTCCAGCATATCATCCAGCAGGCTGTGCAGCCTGCCATCGAAGTCCTGCACCCGGCGTGCTTTCTTACGCAGAACCGGGTTGTCGAGATAGATAATAGGACGCACTGCCATCAATCACACCTTATCGGGTCACGAATCTACACATCTCAGATAGATTATAGCTCAACTCCAGTTTGACTTACCCGAAGGTCAGGGCTATAAACCCAAACAGTTGAACCTACAAGTCCTCACTCTGAGGAGAGAGTAAGATGCAACGTGTTGTGCGAACTGGGGCAGTTATCGCCGCCGCTCTTGTTGTGTGCGCCCTGATACTGGGGGGAATATGGTTGGGCGTCTCGCGCCGGGCCTATCCTCAGACACGCGGTGCGGTTGAGCTTGAAGGGTTGAGTGCGCCCGTCGAGGTATACCGCGATACTTATGGAGTGCCCCACATCTATGCGCGGACCAGCGGAGACCTTTTCTTTGCTCAGGGATATGTTCACGCACAGGATCGTTTCTGGCAGATGGAATTCTGGCGGCGAATCGGGTCGGGTCGCCTGTCTGAATACTTCGGCGATGCCACGTTGAGCACGGACATCTACCTACGCACAGTGGGGTTTGCCCGGATCGCTGAACAGGAATATGCCGACCTTGACCCCGACAGCAAGCTGATTCTGGATTCCTACGCTGCAGGTGTCAATGCCTATATCCTTCATCGCCCACCCGCTCAACTTGGCCTGGAGTTTGCGCTCCTTGAACTCCAGGGAGTGGAACTAACCATCGAACCCTGGACGCCGATCAACACACTCACGTGGGCCAAGGTTATGTCACAAGACCTGGGCGGGAACATGGAGGATGAATTAGAGCGCCTCGATCTGATCCGTGCGGTGGGAATCGAGATGACCGATGCCCTCATCCCGCCCTACCGGAGCGATTTTCCTGTCATTGTCCCTGATGAGGAGCTGGATAAGCTCGAGCTGCCAGAGCAGGCGCACAACCCCTCTGACCTGAGCTACCTCGCCAGCGTGCCAACCGACCTGGTGGGTGGATTCGATCCCTCCCAAAGTCTGGCGTTGGGCAGCGGATCGGGCATTGGCTCCAACAACTGGGTGATCTCCGGTGACCTGACAACGACTGGAACTCCTCTGCTCGCCAATGACCCGCACCTCGGCATTCAAATGCCATCCATCTGGTACGAGGTAGGGCTACACTGCGTTGATGACGAAGGAAACGTGGGGCGCACAGCGGAGTGCCCCTACGAGCTACGCGGTTATTCCTTTGCGGGCGCCCCTGGTGTTATTATCGGGCACAATGACCGGATCGCGTGGGGGATGACTAACGTCGGCCCCGATGTACAGGATCTCTACGTCGAGCGTATCAACCCCGAGAACCCCAACCAGTACGAGGTCAACGGCGAATGGGTTGACATGGCTATTACCCGTGAGGAGATCGGAGTTCAAGGGCAGAGCGAGCCGTACATTCTCCTCGTACGCAGCACCCGGCATGGGCCGATCATCACTGACTACAGTTGGCCTGAATACAGCGGCTTCAACGTCGGGTCGGAGGACCCGCCAGACGGCTTTACCCTGACGGCGCTTTCGTTGCGGTGGACGGCCCTACAGCCCAACTCCACCTTCCGCGCGATCTGGATGCTCAATCGCGCCGAGGACTTCACTGATTTCCGCGAAGCGTTGAGCTATTTCGACTCGCCCTCGCAGAATCTGATCTATGCGGATGTGGACGGGAATATTGGCTACCAAACCCCTGGCCTGATCCCGATCCGCGCCAACGGGGATGGGACCTTACCAGCACCGGGCTGGACAGATGACTACGAGTGGGTGGGGTTCATCCCGTACGATGAGTTACCGCGTGCATACAACCCCGATCAGGGCTACATTGCGACGGCCAATCAGCCTGTCACCAGCGACCGCTATCCCTATCTGATCGCCACTGAGTTTGATCATGGCTACCGCGCACAGCGGATCAATGCGCTGCTCAACATGGACACCGATGGCGTCTCCATCGAGGATATCCAGGCCATCCAAGGCGATGTTCTCAACCTCTCGGCACTGGAGATTACGCCTTACCTCGAAAACCTCTCGTTAGACGATCCGGCCCTGTCTGCGGCACGAGATCGGCTGACAGGGTGGAATGGACAGATGGACATGGAAAGCCCCGAAGCAGCATTGTATGGATTCTTCTGGATATCGCTGGTGAGGGAGACGTTCAATGATCAACTTCCTGAGCCTGTGTGGCCGGACGGCGGAGATCGCACTCAGGCTGCCATCTACCGACTCCTTCAGGAACCGGATAACCCCTGGTGGGATGACATCCGCACACCAGACAAGAGAGAGAACCGGGATGATATCCTACGTCGGGCGATGGAAACAGGGTACGCTATGGGGGTCGAGCGGCTGGGAGACGATCTTGATCGATGGCAGTGGGGGGAGGTCCATACTGCTCTGTTTGCCAACCAGACTTTTGGGCAATCGGGCATCTCGCTTATCGAGGGGATCTTCAACCGGGGACCAGTGGCGGTCAGCGGCGGTTCTGGCCAAGTGAACAACACGGCCTGGGACATCAGCGAGCCGTTCAATGTGGTCAGCGTACCATCTATGCGCCAAATCATTGACATGGGCGATCTGTCTCGCTCGCTGATGATGCATACCACCGGCCAGAGTGGACATCCAGGGCATCAGCACTATGACGACTTTATCGACCCCTGGCGGTTGATCCAATATCACCCAACTCTCTGGCTGCGCACCGAAGTGGAAGCAAATGCGCGAGAACATCTGACCCTCGTGCCTGTGCCGTAGCCATCCGACCTATATCTAGCTGGCTGAGGGGTAGAGGCTGCATCGAGCCTCTACCCTTTTTGTGACACTACTTGTCACAAAAGGAGGTATAATAAGGAGCAGAACAGATGATTTACTGGTTTAAAACAGGGATTGTGATGTTAGATGAGCACCCACCAACTTCATCCGTGAAGAGGCGCTTTACAGTAACTCGGGGTGCAGGGCGGCGCATCTCCACTGTGCTAGCTAACCTGATGCGGGATACGGGGGCGCCCACTCTTGCCCTTTTGGCTGAACAACATGGCCTACGTCGCATTCCAGGGTTAAGCAAAGAAGCGCTCATCACGCGGGTGATGCGCCACCTCTCCGCAGATCAGATGGCTGCCCTGGAGGCAGATCTGATCGCCGCACGATATGGCTCGTATACAGTGGGAGGGTTGGTTCGACTGGCGCTGGCGCGTGACACGATGCGCGGCAGGCGACCCGCACCCCGGCTAGACCAAGTTTCTTCGGATCAGGCAATCCTGGTCGAGGGCAAGGCCCCGCGATGGGTCTTCACGATACGGGGGCACGATGTCGTGCTCGATCTGGGGCGGCGTACGCTCTCGTGTGACTGTTCATACTTTGCCTTTGCCGCTCAGAGACAGGCCCTGTGCAAACATCTGGCAATGGCCCTCGAGTTAATTCCGGCAGCCTACGCTCGCGAAGCTCTGATCGATCTATTGGTCTCACGTGAGTATGGAGACCGGAATACACAGCGCTGGCGTTTTCATACCACGCACCGCGCCGACCGCGACTGAGTGACTCTCTCCCTATCCGCCGCCGGTCTTTCTCCTAGTAGGGGAAAGGCCCTTTTGCCATCCAGACCACGCACCCTTTTTGAAGCGCGGAAGGCACACGGTATAATGAGTCTGCTTCCGCTCCGCCGACCTTCCTGAGTGGTCATTCCCATAAAGGTCACGCAATTAAGAGGGAAGACGCGGTCCTACGGAGCCTCTTCTCGAACACAAAAACCTATTCACCAGGAGTGACACCTAGTCTCATCATAATGGGATGTGCCTCCCTGTTCTCATAACTACGAGGAGATACCCACCGATGGAGTTCTTTGGCCGTCCAGAATTCGAAGCTGCTGCACAGATCATTCGTGGGCGCACTCGCCACCGCCCACGAGTTGGGTTGGTGCTCGGTTCCGGTCTGGGCAGCCTGGCGGGGAGCATTGCAGATGCCGATGTGATTCCCTATCAGGATATCCTCTACTGGCCACACTCAACGGTTGTGGGGCATATAGGCCAACTTCACATTGGCCGACTGGAAGGCCAAGTTGTACTGGCAATGCAGGGGCGCGCTCACTACTATGAGGGGTACCCGCTTTCCCAGGTGACTCTGCCTATCCGTGTCATGCAGCTCTTGGGGTTGGAAATCCTGATCCTGACGAACGCGGCAGGCGGCATCAACCAGAGTTTTAGAGTGGCTGATCTGATGCTGATCACCGATCATATCAACTTGGCTGGGATGGCTGGCGCGAATCCGCTGCGTGGTCCCAACGATGAGACACTCGGCCCGCGCTTTCCGAGTATGACGCGGGTGTATGACCCGGAATTGGCCCAACTGGCAGTGAATGCCGCCCGCGAACATAACGTGCCGCTGCACCAGGGTGTGTACGCCGGGCTGTCAGGCCCTTCGTTCGAAACGCCTGCGGAGATTCGCTTCTTGCGGCTGATCGGGGCAGATGCGGTGGGGATGTCCACTGTGGCCGAGGCCGTTGTTGCGCGCCATGCCCCATATGAGCCCGGGGGGCTAGATCGGCGGCTGCGGGTGCTGGGCATCTCAGGTATTACCAATATGGCGATTGACGATCCTTCCAGCTCTGCCGAAGCTGCCCATGAAGAAGTGCTCGATACTAGCAAGATTATCGCGCCTCGGCTAGAGGCGGTTGTGCGGGGTATATTGCGCCATTTGACTACCCGCGATTGACTCCAGCAATTGGCCCACCGATCATACAGCGTACATGGTCACGCTGATCCAGTTCATTGCCCGCATAGCGCCGATTCTGTACGGCCTGGCTGCCATCGGCATCTTTTTCTCGATCCGGGGTCTGTTTCAGGCACGACAAGCTCGGAGAAACGCCGTCTTCGGGCTTGAGCGAGAGGCCGCCAACGAAAGACAGCGTCGATCCCTCAGCACCATCCTTTCCCTCAGCCTGATGGTTGGGGCAGTATATGCTATCGCCAACATCGTGGTCCCAAACCTAGGCGAGCCGGAAGCAGAACCGACCTCCACCCCGGTGGTCTTCGTTACCCAGCAGCCCACTGCAACACAATCCCTTCTGCTCTATCCAACTGTGACGCCAACCGCCGCTGTCCCTCCTGCTGGAGTATCGGGAGCCGCAATACCTACGCCTGATCCCACCATCAATGGCTGTGAAATCTTGGGTGCAAACATCTCCAACCCTGCCCCGGGCCAGGTTGTCTCAGGGCAGGTGGTAGTCGAGGGGCAGGCTAATATCCTGGACTTTGCTCAATACAAGTTCGAAGTCAGCGGCGCACCAACGGGCGGTGTATGGGTGGTAGTAGGGACGTTCTCTTCCCCGGTTCCGGATGGCTACTTGGGGAGCTGGGATAGCACCTCCCTTGAGCCAGGCAACTACACGCTGAGGCTGGTGGTTTTGCGGAGTAATGGAACCTACCCCACCCCCTGCGAGGTTCCGATCACGATTGCCGGGCCGGGCGGCGGTGGCAACACACCGAGCGGGCCCTAATAGGCCCCTTCCCATTATGGCATATCCTGCTGCGACGGATCCCGTTGAAGAATGGTCGAGGAAAATCCTGTTTGCTGACGAGGATGCGATCCCTTCCTACTTACCGCAGACCCGCCCAAATGCGATATGATCAGTGGCAAGCATCACGCAGACGCCATGAGGTGAACAGCATGTCCAACACAGCCGAGAAAGAAGCACAGATTCGCGATGCGCTACGCGGCGTAGTTGATCCAGAGATCGGGCTAAATGTTATCGAGCTGGGGCTGGTGCGTAAGCTAGAGGTTGGCCCTCAGAGCATCCATCTGACGATGATCCTGACAACGCCCTTCTGTCCCTATGGACCGCAATTGCTGGAGCAGGCCCGGCGTGTTGCCGAGCAAACGGGCGGTCTCCCTGCCACCATTGAGCTTGGCTCTGAGATGTGGGATCCCAGTTTGATGGAGGAAGGAGCAGGTGGGGACTGGGGTCTATTTTAGAGCTGGCTCAAGCCTGCGGGCACGGCGAAACGAACGGCGCGGGCTATTTGCCCGCGCTTGCTATCTGTGAACATAGTTGCGCGCCCCGAGAGAAACAATCGGTTTGCCGAGAATCTGCTCTGCTACAGCGCGTCCTTCCTCGGTAAGCAGATAGCTGGCGGCAGGAAACTTCTTGTTGCTGTCGATCAGCTTCCAGGCCTTGAGTTCAGCCATTGTCACTGCTTCTACCTCGCTGTGGAGGCTGCCATCCAGGGCGTGGAGGCGATATATCTTGGTGCCATCCAAGGTGCGGTGCGCCTTCAAGACGAGACCCTCGGCCAGAGCGAATAGAACGCGCCTATGGGATGGAAGCAGTTGCATGGCTGTCCCCCCTCTCCGGTTATGCACGGGGAAATCACCCGCGTTCCTATCCTAGCTCGTGAACGTACTTCTGAATCTCGCGCTGGCTGATACGCACATATCGGTCGCGGATGATCTCGCTCATTTCCTCTGGCGTCAGGCGATAGCTGAGAATCTCCAGGGCATTCTCCGGTGATGCGCCATAGGCCAGCTTCTTCTTGCCGCTCTTGAGATCGAACAAGTACATGAAGTGAGGGTTACTGAAACTGCTCATCCTATATTGCCTTGTGAGGGAAACTCATGCCTTGGTCAAGGCGGCCATGCCTGCCGCGGCGCGCTGACGCTCCGTCTCCGTCAGGCCGCGATTGATCTCGTCGTCATACTTCCCGGCCAGCAATTCGCGGTAGAAGGGATAGTCGATGCCTTTCACCTTCTCATCATCCGGGTAGCGGTGGTAGTTTTCCTTGGACATCAGGCTTTTGCCTTCAGCAATGAGTTGATGGCCCAGCGCGGAACCGGGGTAGGGCGCATAGAAAGAGATCGAAGGGAAGACGCGCTTCATGCGCTTGAGCATCCGCATGGTTTTGAAGGCGTCCTCGCGAGTTTCACCGGGAATGCCCAGCATGATATTCGACCAGAAAACTGGCGGCTTGCGGCCCTCGGCTTCCATCTGGTCACCAATGCGGTTGACAAGATCAATCGTGAAGTCGTTATCCTCTTCGGTACATTCCTTGTTGAGCAGCGCTAGCATCCGGTCGCTGCCTGTCTCGAAGCCGATAGAGATGGTATCCCAGTTGGTCTCGCGTACCAGGGCCTCAAACAGATCGGGCCACTGGCGAACAGTATCAGCACGGGCGGCAGCCCAGTACGGCCAGACCTTCCTGGCACGGCGCGGGTACTTCTCCAGCCATTCGCGCAGCCAAGATGGGTTCTGGAAGAACATTGAGTCATGGATCACCACCGACCCGATAGGGCCGAACATTTCGTCGAGGGCGTTTAGCTCATCGATCACGGCATCTACCGGGCGGCGGCCCATATTTGGAATATAGGAAGATTCGTTGCAGAACACACATTGCCAGGGGCACACGCGGCTGGTAAGGATGGTCACCACCGGGGCGGGCCCCCAGCCACACTCTGGCTCCAGTGGCCAGTTGAAGGTCTTTTCCAGCTTCTTGCTGGCGGGCCTCGGCCACAGGGTACGGTCGATCATCGGCCACTCGGCCATAGACCTGGCACCAACCCCCGTCACCACGCGCGGGAAAGCACGGGGATCGGTGACAAGATCGGTAATAATGTTTTCCCCTGGCCCCTGGCAGATATAGTCAAACTCCGGTACAGCCTCCATCTCATCCAGAGCGACTGTGGCATGCATCCCACCAGTCAGGACAAGGCCCTGTGGGTTAGCTTCCTTGAACAGCTTGGCTGACTTCAGAGCAACCGGATATGTGTAGCTCCGGACGTTCATGATCATCATCTGGTAGCCCCTCAGGTCCTTTTGGAGCTGCCCCCAGGAAGTGACCGCACGGGTCGAGAGGATATCCGTCTGGATGCCGCTGCGATGCATAATAGTACGCAGCAACCCCAAGCCGTGATCTTGCCATTGCTCGTGCGGGCCGTCAGGGTCGACTAGATCGCCCAGATCGCCTAAATCCAGCCACAGGATGTTAGACCGTTGGGTGCTGCGTGACTTGGGCCACAGAGATGGCATGTTCTGACCTCCAGAGGTGGCAGCGTGGGTGAATCACGCGGGGCTGGGTTTAAGCGCAGGGGATCGCTAAGACAGGCCGAGCAAGGCTAACAACCATGAATAGGAACATCTGCTTCCAAAATTGTAGGATGGAAGACGATTGTAACCGACTCCCAGCCTACGATCCAGTTCTTCCCGTTGTCTCCGGAGTCGAGAGGGTAAAAGGCATCGTCAGTGGCAGCTACAACCACCGCCACTGGTGTGGCCTGCTGTCTCGCCCGAGGTACGAAACGAGTGACCACAACCGCAGGTAGACACTGCGTTGGGGTTATCAATGCGGAAGCCCCCGCCCATCAAGCTATCAACGAAATCGATCTCCGACCCCTGGATGTATGGCAGACTGATCGGGTCCACGATTACTGTAATGCCATCGATCTCCACAATGTGATCGGTGGGTTGGGGGTTGCCTTCGAGGGCCATGCCGTACTGCATCCCTGAGCAGCCACCACCAGCCACGAATACGCGCAGGCCATGATCCGTCAGGTTCCGCTCGGCCATCAGCCCTCTGATCTTCTCGATGGCGGTCGGCGTTACGGACAGGATCGGGGTCTGTGTCTTGGTTGCACCAGGAATATGGTCGGTCATGGGTCGGAATACTCCTTTTTCATGGGCGCTAAATTGATCCCTGCCTGTGCTTATTCTAACATTATGATAGGGAGCTGTCAATAAAGACGATTTGCGTCTGCTTTACTGAGCCTGGCATTCACACACGGCTTGCCTGGGGCCGCATGATCAGATATGAGCAGCTTTCCGCACCGTCTTGAAGATGGGTCAGACGGCGTGGAACTGTGCCAAGCAATCGGCTGAGATACTTCATATCGAGCAGGCACACATCCTGGTGGCCTCCCACCACGCTGCTGTATGGACAGTTGCGGGTATGCAATACATAGCCCTCGGGGTGGGATTCCCAATGAGCCTCGTAGCCATGTTCGCTCAGGTGGGCGGCTACCCGATCTAGCCGCTCCTCAAGCGTCTCCCCATCGCGCCCTGGTTCTAGTTCGGAGGCCATCCGGGAGGCCACCCCGTCGAAGATCACGTTGATTTGATCAGGGCTGAGGGAATGTTGTAACTCGGCCAGCATGTGCTGGGTCAACGCATTGATATTCTTAGGGAAGAATGCCTCCGCCTTCTCGGTCAACATGTACACGTAGCGGGGGCGGCCCGGTGAAGCACGATGCTGGGCCACCGGCGTGTCAATCAGGCCCTGACTGCGCAACACATCGAGGTGATGGCGTACCGTCACCGGCGTCAGGCTATCCAGCGCCCGGCTCAGGTCATCCACTGTGGCTTCCCCATGCCGCTTCAAGTATTCGAGGATTTTCTGGCGTGTCCTCTGCATCTGGCACCAGCCCGTGATTTCCCGCTGGGAGTCGATACCGGACTCATATACGTGATTGTGCTTGCATTCTAGCGGGGCGGGGAATTAATGTCAAATTGACCTACTTTAATGATCGCCATCTCCACGGCGGGTATTCCGATCTTTTGCTGACACCAGCGCGCCAACGTGGGATGGTCCTCATCAGAGCTTGCTGAGGTATGATAATCCGGTTAGGATCGGGCCGGTTCAAACGATCAGGAGCGGGATCGGCCATGAACCAGCGACAGGTTTTCCCTGCTGCGCCAGATGTTAAGCGCGACATCTCGCGCACGGCGTATCAGTTCTTCGTCGGCGGCACGGGCGTTCTGATCATCGATGTTATTGTCCTGGCTGGGTTTGGCGGCGTCGCCTGATGCGCCCGCGCCAGTGCCAATGACGACTGCAGCCGGAGGCTTGATATGCGCTGGCAGTGTGGGAGTTGTGATCGACATTAATATGCTGCCGCGCCTGCGGCAGCCGATTCAGGTCGAAGTAACCTCCGACCGCCTCGTCTGGCGCGAGGGAACGCGATCTGCGACGCTTGAATATGCTAAGGTGGAGCGTGTGGAGTTGGTCAAGGATCGAGAACATCACCCCGGTGGACTGGTGTTGGAATTCCCTATGGTGCGCTTTGTTGAGGACGACGGCGAGATGATGGGATTCGAGATCAGCTTCGAGGATAGGGGGCTGGTCCATCGCGCCCGCTTTGATGGACGGGGAATCGCTGCCGCTGTGCTGCCCTTTGTTCACCCACATGCTGTAATCGCACCCGCAGTTGATGAATCCCTCAGCACCGGCCTCGTGGATATCGATGGCCTCCCGGAACGGTAGCGAATGCTGGCCCGGCGACGGATCGAGCTAGCAGGAGGGGTCTTAGCCATCCTGCTTATAATAATGGGCCTAGCCACTCTGTTTCTGGATCGCCACCTAGATCGCAACTTCAACACCTACCACATTGTACAAAATCTGCTGTCCGGCAGTGGCCTATCCTACAACCCCGGGCACCCCCCCTTGTTGTACGTTGCAGCCAGCCCGCTATACACGCTTCTGCTAAGCCTATTGGCACGCCTTGTGCCAGATCTGCCCTTGCTGGGGAATCTGACCAGTGTGGGTGGAATTGCTGCCGGCGGGCTAATTCTTGGGGTTCTAGCCCTGCACACGGGCGATGCGCCCCTCACCAGGGTGAGGGCCCTCCTGGGTGCGATGTGGTACGTCACCTCCCCCTTGGTGTGGACGACACTAGGACTCGATGTACATCTCTGGCTGGCGTTGTGCTTGCTTGCTGTATTATGCCATGTCCAGGGATGGGCGGCCCCGACCGCCCTGGCGGCGGCGCTTGCGCTGCTGATGCACCCAGAAACAGGGGGGCTGATAGCCATCTTGCTGGCCGATTGGATCGCAGGGGGGCGCCCCTTTAGACCTTCCGCAACAGCAACCTTTGGGGTGCTGGTAGGTTCCGGCTGGATGGGGATGATTGCGGTCTATGGCAGTATCGGCCCAGTGGCTGGTGCGTCAGCTCCGATCACGCCTGCCGATGCTATAGGAGAGAGTGCTCTTAGCGGGCTGGCCGCGCTGGCGGAAGCACTGGCGGAAGAATCACCACTGTGGCTGATGTTTCCTCTACTGGCAATTATGGGCTTGCTCGAAGTGCGGCATCACCGGTGGGCATTGCTCCTTGTCGGATGGGCTGCGCTCCACGTCCTGACCCTGGCTTTACTGCGAGCCGTCGTTTATGTGTGGGATTTCTTCCCTCTGATCCCCGCCTTAGGCTCCTTGGGCACACTCGGGATCAGTTGGGCAGCGGCCCGAATCAAAACGGAAGGTCCATCATGGGCTTTGGCCGGGCTGCTGGCTCTGATCGCTCTAGCCCCTCCGGCTGACTCACTAGTCAATCTTGCTTCAAAAAGAGAAGGCGAGCACAGTGCGTTACAACCCACACTGGCCAACTCTGATTCCCAACAGGCTGGGGTATGGCTAAATGAGAACCTTCCCCCGGATGCATGGGTAGGCGTGATCGGACCAACAGGCTTACTTGGTTACGAGGCCCACCGCCTGTTGCGCGACTTTCAGGCTCAATTGCAACCCGCTGATCCCTCCATCACCCTGGCGCCGAACGATGTCTTTTCCTGGTTGGCACACTATCGACCGGACGCAGCAGTGCTGTTTGAGGACGAAGTCAGGCGTCTGGGTCACGCAGACCTGATAAACGATCCCTGGTTTGAAGTAACTTATGCTGAGGCCACCCACTTCACGCCCATTGAGGGCCCGAGCACGCCGATCCTGATCTATCAGCGTACTGTTGATCCCCTTCCCATGATCGACATACTGTCTGGCATGGTCGTGATAGCTCCAGACCTGATACTCAACCGCATAGCCACCGATTTTTCGCTTGATCCGTTGGAAGGAGGACGACGTGGACTGGTGCGCCTGGAATGGCTAAGCGGGCCGCTGATGGACGGGGTGCAACACGTAGCAATTCGCATTCGGGGCAGGGATGGATCCGTGATGGGGCTGGGCGGGCGCGATCTGGATTTTAGCGGCTGGCCGCCCCGCAGGCTAGTCACGTCGTACCACTGGATCGATCTGTCTCCCGTCCCGGCCCCTGGTGCATATCATGTCGAGGTGGGTCTCGGTTCCGATCCCTTCAACCTGACATGGCATACCGTAGCCACCGCCAAAGTGCCATTCGAGAGCGGGGTATTTGTGGGGGGCTTCTCTGGAGTGCGAGCCGTCTTCGGCGACATTGCCCTCAGCGGTTACCGGATCAACCGTACCGAAGGCGGGCTGGAAGTGCTTTTGCTCTGGCAGGCGATTCGGCCCCCGCTGGTGGACTACCGTATCCTCATTCAGGTGCGTGATGCAGCCGGCAATGTTACATTGCAGAGAGAGAGCGAGCCACATGAGGGTGCATACCCGACCTCAGTCTGGTCATCCGGCGAGCAGGTTCCTGATACTATCCGTATTGACACGGCTGGTCTGCCGCCTGGCAGCTATGAGGTTTATGTAGGGGTAGTTGCCCCAGACGGCGTGCGTCTCCGCACGGAAGAGGGCCAGGAGAACGTGCCAGTGGGCCATGTCAGCCTTGATGAGCCGTAGGGTGTCTTGCCTTTCGAGGGCACTTCCACACATAATTGATCACAGAGGAGGCACTTCATATGCTCCCCCCGATTGTCCAGGATATTATCGTTCTGTTGCTAGTCACCGGCCTGATCGGCGCAGGGGTATACTCGTTTATGATGTTGCCGCGCCAACGCCAGATGAAGCAGCGCCTGGAGTTCGTCAGCACGCTTAAGCCAGGCACGATGGTGCTCACCTTCGGTGGGGTCGTTGGTATGGTTAAACGAGTTGATAAGCACAGCGGTCTGGTGACAGTCGAGATCGCTCCCGGCGTGGAGGCGCAGCACATCGCTGCTGCGATTACCGGTGAGTTTGATGCTGAGAAGTACGCTGAGGAAGCCCGCCGAGTCATAAGGTGATCTCCCTCTTTTTCCCCCCGCCATTACGCGAGTGACCGGCCCAGCGATCATGAGGGGGTAGAGCAGGGGTATGCAAATCCAGATCGCCGTTGCCAAGATCGAGAAATACGCTAGCAGCGAGAGCGGTGACACGCTGGAGATGGTGGAGCGTCCCGGCGGCGGCCTATCCGTGGTGCTTGTCGACGGGCAGCGCTCCGGCAAATCCGCCAAGGCGATCAGCAATCTTGTGGCGGGCAAAGCTATTGCGCTGCTTTCAGAAGGCGTCCGCGACGGCGCTGTCGCCCGCGCCGTGCATGACTATCTGTACATGCAACGCAACGGCAAAGTCTCGGCGACTCTGAACATCGTCTCAGTAGACATGGTGACTAAGACGCTGGTGCTGTCCCGTAATAGTCACTGCCCGGCTATTGTCCAGACCGCGCCGGGAGTGCAGATCATCCTTGACGAACTAACCACGCCGCTCGGCGTCCAGCGCATTACACGCCCACAGATCAGCGAGTTCCCGATTCAGATAGGGATAACGGCGGTGATTTTCACCGATGGCGTGCTCACGGCTGGGCAGCGGCGCGGCACAGCGCTGGATGTCGCCCAGCGGGTGGATGAGCTGTATTGCGAATATGAACACAGCGGCCAGCTTGCTCAGCCCCTTGCTGATTCGCTGCTTGCCGCTGCGTTGGGCCTGGATGAGGGCCGCCCGCTGGATGATATCTCTGTGCTGGTGCTGTCCGTCGTAAGCGGTGACTCGGACGGGGTGAGACGGCTTCAGGCCAGCCTGCCCATCCCACCTTTGCTGAGACCCTGACCTTGCTCTCTGGCTCACTTGGCCAACTATCATCTTAAGATCAGCGATGCAGGGGCCGGTTTAGACGGTAGGAGGCTATGGCTGCTCCCGCTCTGAAACGCCCCAGGCTGTGGAATCGCAGGCTGAGGGCAGGCCTGCGTGATACCTGGGTGCTGATCCGCGAGTTCCGCCAGCCCTTGATCCTGTTTCTGGCCGCGCTGCTGGTGGGTGCGGTCAGCTTCCGGGCCTTGTGGAACGCCTCGCACCCGGATCGCATTCGCCTGGTGGAAGCTCTATACGATGTGCTGGCTATGACGTTCTTCCAGCCCACTTTGGAGTTCCCTCAACAGTGGTATCTAGACCTCTACTTCTTCTTGATGCCCGCGCTGGGACTGTTCTTTCTCGCGCGAGGGGCAGCGGACTTTGTGACCCTGCTGTTCAACCGGAGTTCCCGGCTAGCCCAGTGGGAGGAAGCAGTGACATCGGTATTGAAGGATCACATCATCGTGGCCGGGCTGGGCCACCTGGGGCTGCGCGTCGTGCGCGAACTGGTTTCGCTCGACGAGGACATCGTTGTCATCGAGCAGCGAGCTGACTCGCCGCGCTTTAATGAGGTGCGAGCATTGGGCATCCCGATCATTGTTGGGGACGCTCGTGATCTGACGGTGTTGGAGCGCGCCGGGCTGGATCGGGCCAGTGCGATCATCGTCTGCACCAATGACGACCTGGCGAATCTCCAGATTGCCAGCCGCATCCGTGAGCACAACAAGCACATCCGAATGGTCATGCGGATGTTCGACGATGAATTCGCCCGCAGTATGGCCGACCGCTTCGACATCAGCGCAGTGATGAGTGCTTCCATGTTGGCTGCGCCCGCCTTCGCCGGGGCCGCTACCCGCGTCGAGGTTGTTCAGACATTCAGGGTACAGGATCGGGTGTTGGCAATGGGGCGCGTTGAGGTACAGGCAGCGTCGAAGCTGGACGGGGCGCGGATCGATGCCGTGGAGGGGGCTTTGGACTTGTCTGTCGTGTTGCACCAGTCGGGCGATCTGGTGGATGTGCGTCCCCTTCCAGAGATCGTACTCCAAGCCGGTGACGTGATCGCGGTGGTGGCCGCACTCCCGGCGATCAAGAAACTGGCCTCCGAGTGGAACCGTCCAAGAAAGCATTGATCGGGTCGGGGAAATTGCTCAAGGTAGGGGTTGTTGGGCCGTGTGCAGCGGGCAAATCCGCGCTGGTTACTGCCCTGAAAGCAGCAGGGTACGAGGCCCACCACATTGCCCAGGAGCATTCCTATGTGCCCGATATGTGGCAACGCATTAGCCGGCCCGACGTGCTAATCTACCTCGATGTTCAGTATAGCACCGCCCGCCAACGTCGCCCTGCGGACTGGGGGGTAGAGTGGCTGCAACGGCAGCGGGCGCGGCTGGCTCACGCACGTATGCACTGCGATCTGTACATTGCGACCGACGATCTGAGTGCTGAGGAAGTTCAAGCGCAAGTGCTGACTTTCCTTGACACACAACAGAAGAAGGAGAGAAAAAAGGCGAAGTGACTCGGTGGAAACCACTCAGACCTATTCGGCGGTATGAGAGCAACCATCGCATCGTTCTCTTGCACCCGAAATCATAAGGGGAAACTCGCATGATAGAGAGACAGCTACTTTACCTGTCGCAGGCTGATGTCGCGGCGGCAGAGGTTACCATGTCCGAGATCATTGACCTATTGGAGCTTGCCTTCAAGGAGAAAGGCGGCGGGCGTGTTGAGATGCCCCCCAAGCCGGGTATTCACCCCGGCGGGGGCGATAACTTCATACATGCCATGCCGGCATACATCCCTGCGTTACGCTCTGCTGGCATCAAATGGGTCAGTGGATACCCCGGCAACAAACAGCAGGGTTTGCCCTATATTGCCGGACTGCTCATACTCAACGATCCTGATACCGGCCTGCCGCTAGCTGTGATGGATTGCGTATGGATCACCGCTAAGCGCACTGGCGCAGCCACCGCCATTGCTGCGAAGTACCTGGCCCGTCCTGAATCATCAACGGTGGGTGTGCTGGGTTGCGGTGTGCAGGGCCGCAGCAATGTTGAGGCTCTCAACGTTCTCTTCCCCCTGAAGCGCGTGAAGGCTTTCGACACTCACCATGACACCAGTGTAGCCTACGCGGAGGAAATGAGCCGGCGTTTTGGGCTGGATGTGACGCCAGTTGCCACCCCCCGTGAAGCAGTAACGGGCTGCGATATCGTGATCACAGCGGGGCCAATCTTGAAGAAGCCGCACGCTACGATCCTGCCGGGTTGGTTGGACGCGGGCGCATTTGCCTCACTGGTGGACTTTGACTCATACTGGCACCCGGACGCCATGCGCGAAGCCGACAAATTCTGCACGGATGACACACCGCAGTTGCGCCATTACCAGACGATGGGCTATTTCCAGGACATCCCTCCAGTCCATGCCGATCTGGGTGAGCTAGCGACGGGCCAGAAAGCCGGGCGCGAGAGGCCGGAGGAACGTACCCTAACCGCCAACCTGGGGCTGGCGATGGACGATATGGCCGTCGCGCCGCTCGTTTACCGCCGCGCCATTGAGAAGGGCCTTGGGACGTGGCTACCGCTGTGAGTGAGTCTACCAGATATCACCGACGGTAAAGCCCTCGGGGAATGGATCGGCAGCGTCGACGAGATAGCTGGCAAACCCCGTGATCCACGCCTGCCCGCTGATAGTCGGGATGACTGCCGGGTACGGGCCGACGCGCGTTTCTTCCAGCAGCCGCCCGGTGAAGATCGTGCCCAGGATGCCTTCGTGCCGGAAATCCTCGTTCAGCCTCAGCTTGCCCTTTGCATAGAGGGCAGCCATCCGTGCGCAGGTTCCGGTGCCGCAGGGCGACCTGTCCAAGGCGCCAGCAAATGAGGAAGGTTTACTCCAGTCCGGTTGACCTGTAGCTACTGTAACCGCGTTCTTGGCATGGGCCTGCGGATGGGTAGGCGGGGCCGTTAACTGCGAGATGGTGATCCCGCGAAACTCGGCCACTTCAGGATGCTGCACCTCAAGCTGCTCGTTAGCTGCCAGGCGAATCATCTCGCTGATGCGGGTGATGTCACGGCCCTCGTCGGGCGTCAGGCGCAGCCCGAACTGCGTCGCCTCGGCGATCACATAGAACATCCCGCCGTAGGCTACATCCACCCTAACTCTTCCCAACTGAGGAACCTCAATCTCGGCATCAAGATGGACTGCGAATGCGGGGACGTTGCGGAATGTCACCTGGGTGACCTTGCCGCCCTCGCAAGTGGCCTGGACTTTGATCAACCCCGCCGGAGCTTCCAGGGTCAATTCGGTGACCGGTTCCTGCATGGGGATCATGCCGGTCTCCAGCAGCACCGTCGCCACACAGATAGTGTTCGTGCCGGACATGCCGGGATATTCGGTGTGTTCCATGATGATAAAGCCAGCATCCGCCTCGGGATGGGTGGGTGGTAGCACCAGATTGCAGCACAGGGCGGGATAGCCGCGCGGCTCGCGCAGCATGAGCTTACGCAGCCCATCGGCGTGTTGCTCAAGGTAGAGCTTCTTCTCCAACATAGTTGCGCCAGGCACATTGGCAATTCCACCAATGATCACCCGACCTGGCTCACCAGCGGCATAAGCATCAACGGCGCTGATCATCCTTGCGATACGCATAGCAGCTTCCTCCCATCTATATTGATTATCCCATCATGATAGGCTCACTCTTTGCAAGATCAAAACAGCGCGCGGTTGGTTGACACGGTATGAAAACAAGCCCACAATGGCGGTATCTCGCTTGCCACAGGAGAAGTTTCATGCCCCACCCTGTCACCCAACAGATCGAGGCCACCTACCGCGAGCGCACGTCGCGCTCTGCCAAGCTTCACCAAGAAGCGCTGCGCCACCTTCCCGGCGGGGATTCGCGTACGATCACCTACTTCGATCCCTACCCACTGTACTTCGCGGAAGCAAGAGGCCCATCCGTGATAGACGTGGACGGGAATGCCTATCTCGACTTCCTCGGCAACTACACCTCGATCATCCACGGCCATGGCCATCCTGAGATCGTGCGTGCCATCGCTGAGCAGGCTGCGAGGGGGACGGCCTTCGGGGCGTGTTCCCCACTTCAGGTGGCGCTGGCCGAAGAAATCTGCCGCCGCGTGGCCTCGGTTGATCAGGTACGGTTCTGCAACTCTGGCACCGAGGCAACGATGAATGCCCTCCGGACGGCGCGTGCCTTCACCGGGCGGAACAAGATTCTGAAGATGGAGGGAGGCTATCACGGCAGCCACGACGTGGTGGAAGTCAGCGTCGCGCCGCCTCTCGACGCTGCTGGTCCTGCCGAGGCCCCCACCGCCATCGCCGAGGGGCCAGGGATTCCGGACGAGGTCATCCAGGAAGTCGTGATCGTGCCGTATAACGACGCGAGCGCGCTACAGGCGGCGTTCGCCCGCTACGGTGATGAGTTAGCCGCCGCCATTGTTGAGCCTATGCTGGGCGCAACCGGTACGATCCCGGCTGAGAGAGACTTTCTCATGCTGCTCCGCGAGCTATGCGACCGGCACGGCGCATTGCTGATCTTCGACGAGGTAATCACGTTCCGGCTCGACGAGGGCGGCCTGCAGGCCGTGTACGGAGTGCGGCCCGACCTGACCGCGTTCGGCAAGATCATTGGTGGAGGGCTGCCCGTCGGGGCGTTCGGGGGGCGGGCTGAGGTCATGGCCCTGTTCGCCCCGCCCAACCCGCGCATGATCCAGTCCGGGACGTACAACGCCAATCCGCTGACGATGGCGGCGGGCCTGACGGCGCTCCAACTGCTGACAGTTGACGAGATTGCCCGCATCAATGCGCTGGGCGAGTCGCTGGCGGAAGGGATCCGCCATGCCCTGCTCGAAGTGGGGATCGCCGGGCAGGTCACGGGGATAGGTTCGCTGCATACAGTACATCTGACATTCCAGCCAGTGCGGGACTACCGCAGTATGGCAACCAGCTATAAGGAAGCACACAGATTGCTCCATCTGGGTTTGTTAAACAGGGGGGTTTTTAGCGCCAAGCGCGGGATGTTGGTGGTCAGCACACCCATGTCGCGCTCCGATATTGACGGGTGTGTCGCCGCTTTCGCCGACGCGCTGGCTGAGCTGAAACCCCTCATCCAGGATGAAGCTCCACACCTGCTACTGTCGGGGTAGAGGCGGGACGGCTCCCCACACGATCACCGCTGGGGCCGGGGATTGTCGAGGGAATTCTTGTAAGGGCTGGTTTGCACGAGGCGTCACTGTACCAACCGTCCATGTGAGGCAGTGCGGAGACCCCTCATGCCCCATGCCCCTGTTCCCCAACTGATCAAGACCCTGGCCGCTGCCTCCCTGATCGGGCTGTTGACAGGCTGCCAGCCATCGCAAGCTCCCTCCAACGCCACGCCGCTGCTCGACGACGAGGCCACGGCCCTGATGGTCGCCCTATCTGAGAGCGAGCCAGCCGAGGCCCGGCGGGCGCTGGACGCGGTCGTCCAGTCCGGCGACCAGCGGTTCGTGGCTGTGCTGATCGAGCTGCTGCGCTTCAACCAGCTCGACGTGGTGCAGGGGGCCGGGTTCGAGGCGCACGTCGAGGCGCTGGAGCGGCTCAGCGGCGAGCACTTCGGCGGCGACTGGCCAGCCTGGGTCGAGTGGTACGGGGCGACCGACCTCACCCCGCCCCCCGGCTTCACTGCCTGGAAGGGCGAGCTGCTGGCCCGCATCGACCCGCTGTTCGCAGAATTCCTGCGGGACGAGTACCCGTCCCGCATCCGGGCCGAAGAGATCCAATGGGGCGGCGTGCTGGTGGACGGGATACCCCCCCTGGACTATCCCCAGCATGTCAGGCCGGAAGAGGCCACCTACCTGCGCCCAGAGGACGCCGTGTTCGGTATTGCAGTGAGAGACGAAGCGCGCGCCTACCCCCTGCGGATCGTCGATTGGCACGAGATGGTCAACGACGTGATCGCGGGCCAGTTCTTCTCGCTGGCCTACTGCACGCTGTGCGGGGCGGCCATCCCATACGTGGGCCGCACCCCCGACACGATCTACACGTTCGGCACGTCGGGTCTGCTGTATCGCAGCAACAAGCTGATGTACGACCGGCAGACCCGTACCTTGTGGAATCAACTGACCGGCGAGCCAGTGCTGGGCGAGTTGGCTGATAGCGACCTCCAGCTTGAGTTCCTGCCGGTGGTGCTGACCACCTGGGCGGACTGGCTGGAGCAACACCCCGAAACTTACGTGCTGAGCATCGACACCGGCTACCAACGCCCCTACGAGGCAGGGGCAGCCTACGGCGACTACTTCACTTCACCGGATACGATGTTCCCGGTGTGGCAGCGCAGCGACCTGCTGGACGACAAGAACCAGGTGTACGCCCTCACCCTCGACGGGGTTCCCAGGGCGTACCCGGTCGATGTGCTGGCGCGAGCAGGCGTCGTGAACGACACGGTCGGCGCGACGGCGGTGGTTCTGGTCGCGGGTCGGGGCGCCGTCACCATCCGGGGCGCGAACCGCTTCGGGGAGGAAGTCACTTACTCCTCCGGGGCGGAAGTCCGCGCCTACGAGCGCGGGGACCACTCGTTCCGCCCTGGCCCGACCCCCGATAGCGTGATCGACGAGGAAGGCCGGGCTTGGCAGGTCACAGAGGGGGCGCTGATCGGGCCGGGCGGCGAGACGGCCCCGCGCGTTAGCGGACACCTGGCGTACTGGTTTGGCTGGTACGCGATGTTTCCACAAACGCAGGTTTACGGGGTTGACTAGCCGCCATCGGGTTACCTATCCGGGCTGGTGATCTCGACGACCTTCCCGCCTTGCAAGTAGATGCGAGGTACGCGGGACAGCAGGCCGGTCGTGACCTCGTAGTTGATCGTCCCGGCCAATGCAGCGACTTCTTCGGCGCTGATGCGGGCACTCCCCTGCTCGCCGATCAGGGTCACGGCGTCACCCTCCTCCACACCCTCAATGCCCGTCACGTCTACACTGAGCTGATCCATCGACACACGCCCGATGACGGGGACGCGCTGCCCCCGGATCAGCACGTAGCCCTTGTTGGATAGGGCGCGGCGATAGCCGTCACCATAACCAACCGGGATGAGCGCCACTGGCGTCGGACGTGAAGTAATATACGTACGGCCATAACCAATACTTGAGCCTGTAGGCAGAGTTCGCAGGCGCGCCACGCAGCTCTTCAGAGACAACGCGGGACGGAGCGTGACCGGTGGCTCGACTTCGTCCGAGGGGCGCAGCCCATACAACGCTATGCCTACCCGTACCGCATCGAGGTGCATGTGGGGCAAAGCCAATGTAGCGGCGCTGTTGGCCACATGTCGCAGCCGGAACGAGAACCCAGAAGCGTCAAGCGAAGTCAGCACACCCAAGAAGGTAAGAAACTGCCGCTCGGTGTAGGATGAGTCGGCCAAGTCGGCTACGGCGAAGTGGGTGTAGATGCCCTCCAATTCAAGACCATCCAGCCGGGCCATTTGGTCAACGAATGGCACCACTTCCTCTGGCAGAAGGCCAAAGCGCCCCATGCCAGTATCAACCTTGATGTGGACCTTGACCTGTCTACCGTGCGAGACGGCCCAATCCGATAGGGCGCGGGCGAGGGAAGATGTGGTAATGGTCGCAGTCAGATCGTGTGCTACGATACCTGCGATCTCCCCCTCAGCAAAGTATCCCATCACCAGGATGGGGGCGGTGATACCTGCGCGGCGCAAGGCTATTCCCTCTACAACTCTGGCGACAGCCAGGCGCGTTGCGCCGCTTCCCAGAGCGGCGCGCGCCACCGGGGTTGCCCCGTGGCCGTAAGCATTGGCTTTGACCACCGCAAACATCTGCACCTGCGGCCCAATGTGGCTGGTGATCCGGCGTACATTGCCAGCAATGGCATCGAGATCAATGGCGGCATAGGTGGTGTAGTTGTGAGGTTTCATGACTTGACTCTGGGCGCGCATTACTTTAGACTGAGATAGTTAGTCTGCTTCGTTTTGCTAGCTCACGCAACCATATCTTCGATCCCCACATGGCAGGTTCTTTTGGCGAAGGGAGGTGATCATTTTCCCCTAACATGAATCCAGGCTGTGACAAGTCCATCACAACGGCAAATCCCAACTAACGCAACAACGACTGCTACCACTCCATACTACGGGAGGAGAGTCCAATGGCTAAGGTTCACAAAGGGTGGCTCTTGCTGATCAGCCTGCTCGTGATGGCTGCACTTCTGTCTGCTTGCGCCGGGGCAACGCCTGCTCCAGAGGCAGAGGAGGCGGCGGGTGTCATCCGCATTTATGCCTCATGGCCCCTGCAAGGCGCTATGCTGCCCATTGGAGAAGGGATGCGCAACGCAGCCAACCTAGCGCTGGCGCACTACCTGGAAGATCACGATGGCCAGGGCCCTGGTGGCTACACCGTTGAGCTGGTGTTCAACGACGATGCCTCACCGGTGACTGGCTCCTGGGATGGCACTGTCGAGGCCGAGAACGCCCAGAAGTGCGTCAACGACCCACAATGCATGGTCTACTTCGGCACTTACAACAGCGGTGCGGCCAAAGTGAGCATCCCGATCACCAACGCGGCGGGCATCGCTCAAATCACGCCAGCTAATACCTACCCCGGCCTGACCTGGCCGTGCCCGACCTGCGAGGAGAATGAGCCGGACATTTATCGCCCCAGCGGCGAACAAAACTACTTCCGCACCAACACCAACGACTATTTCCAGGGCCTGGCGGCAGCTTCCTGGGCTTACTGCCTGGGCTACCGGAAGGCGTTCGTGCTGGATGACCGCCAGCTCTACGGTAAGGGCATCGCTGATGTGTTCGAGACCCACGCGAACGAGATCGGCATCGAAGTCGTTGGTCACGAGGGTGTGGAAAGCACCGACATCGACTTCCGCACCCTGATGGGCCTCATCCAGGAGTCAGGCGCTGAAGTGGTGTTTGGCGGCTTCGTGATCGACTCCGGCGGCGTCCAGATCATCCAGCAGATGGCTGCGGCTGGCCTGTTCGATGCGGGCGTCAAGTTCATCGGCCCGGATGGCCTGGTGGATGCCGCGCTGATCGAGCAGGTGGGTGGCCCGGATGTTATCGGCGACGGTAATGTCCTGCTCACCTTCCCTGGCCTCGCTCCTGAGCAGGTGCGCGACCTGAGCGAGAAGGGCGCACGCTTCTACAACGACTACGTGGAAGAATATGGCGACGCGCCTGATGCCTGGGACAGCTATGCTTACCAGTCCACGCTGGTCATCCTCGACTCCATCGAGCGCGCTGCGGCAGCGGGTGAAGTGACCCGCGCTAGCATTCTGCAGGCCATGCGCGAGACCGATTTCGAGGGTGTGACGGGGCGGATCCAGTTCGATGAGAACGGCGACCCACTTGAAAGCTCAATGGGTGGCTTCGAAGTTCGGGGTGGAGCGATCGTCCCGCTGCAGCCGATCAGCGGCACGATGCATGAGTCTTGCCCGTAACCAGCGCTCAGAGACAGAGATGGGAGAGGGGTTCACCCTCCCCCATCTCTTCCATGCGGCACTTCAATAAGAGGCCAGACTGACTGGCAGACATGAACCGAACATGGTCCGGTTGTCTGGTGGTTTCACACACCCGTACCTCCGTCCCAACTCAGCTTACACAAGATGGGCAATTGAGTGCCCGGCAGCTTATCCCTTTTCTGGAGAGAGCTGATGACACCTCTTGAGTTCTTTCTGCAACAATCGTTTGTCGGCCTTACCATCGGCTCCTATCTGGCCCTGATCGCATTGGGCTATACGATGGTGTATGGGATCATCGAACTGATCAACTTCGCCCACGGTGATCTGTTTGCGCTTGGCTTCCTGGTGTCGCTGACGATCTTCCCACTGTTTGGGGCCACCGCTCCCCTCACGCCGGGGCAGGCTATCGTCCTTGTGCCAGTGGTGATGTTGCTTACCATGCTGGCAGCGGGGCTGCTAAACGTGGTGATCGACCGCGTCGCCTATCGCCCTCTGCGTAACGCGCCGCGCCTGGCTCCTCTGATCACGGCGGTTGGAGTGTCTTTCATGTTGGAGAACATCTTCGCCATCTGGAAGACCCCTGGTCAGATTTTCTACCCGGCCTACCTGCCCAGCATCCTGATCTTGCAGGACTGGTTGGGCATCGAGACTGCCGTCCGCATCCGCAGCATTGACTTGCTGCCCCTGGTTGTCACCATCCCGTTGATGATCGCTCTGACACTGTTCGTGGGACGAACCAAGCTAGGTAAAGCAATGCGCGCTGCTGCCCAGGATCGTGACGCCGCGCGCATGGTAGGCATCGACGTGGAACGGATTATCATGTTGACGTTCTTCATCGGAGGGTCACTGGCTGGTGCAGCGGGAATGGTGGTGGGCCTGTTTCTCAATACAGGCCGCTATTTGATGGGTTTTGAGGCGGGTCTGTTCGCCTTCACTGCTGCTGTGCTAGGCGGGATCGGCAACATCCGGGGCGCGGTAGTCGGCGGCTTCCTGATCGGGATGATCCGGGCCTACAGCGATGCCTATCTGGCCCCGGAATGGACACGGTCTGTCATTTTCGCTGCGCTGATTCTGGTCCTGGTGTTCGCGCCGTCCGGGCTGCTCGGCTCGACCAAGACGGTTGAGAAGGCTTAGGGGAACCGTGCTATGACGAATACCACGCTTACCACAAACAATGCCCTGATACGCCGGTGGCAGGCAGTTCCTCAGCGCGTGCGGCAGATGGTGATATATTTGCTGGTTGGTGCAATCCTGATTGCGCTGCCATTTGGTGTTCGGTCTATTGAGAGGCAGCACACTCTTTCGCTGCTCTTCTCGCTGAATGTAGCTCTGTTGTACGTGGTTCTGGCCTTAGGATTGAATATCGTCGTTGGCTTTGCCGGCCTGCTTGACCTAGGCTATGCGGCATTCTTTGCGTTGGGCGCGTACACCTTCGGGATTCTGACTTGGCCCGCGCATGGTCTGGAGTGGAGCTTCTGGATCGCGATCCTGTTCGTAGCCCCCGTGGCCGCGTTTTTCGGCATTGTCATCGGGACACCCACGCTGCGGCTGCGCGGTGACTACCTGGCCATTGTCACGCTGGCCTTCGGCGAGATCGTCCCGAATGCCCTACGCAACATGAGCAACATCCATATTCCCTGGCTGGGGCTATACCACTTCAACCTGACAAATGGCACACAGGGTCTGAACCCGGTTGGCAAGCCGGTCATCGATCTGCGCTGGATATTCCCGAATATGGAACCGTTTGTGGTCGGGCAGAACTCCAATCAGATCCACTGGTACTTCCTGGTTGTGGCCATCGGCTTTCTGGTTCTGTTTGGTTCGCGCCGCCTGGATGAATCACGGCTGGGGCGCGCCTGGAAGGCTATCCGCGAGGATGAAACCGCTGCTGACTGCATGGGGGTCAATCCCATCACCACCAAGCTGCTGGCTTTTGCGCTGGGTGCGTCGTTTTCGGGGATCGCTGGAGCGGTCTTCGCTTCGATGAGCCAAGCTGTGTTCCCAGAGCTGTTCCGCTTCAACGTGTCGATCTTCATCCTGATCATCGTCATCATCAGTGGGATGGGCAACGTGTGGGGCGTGTTGGTGGGTGCGTTGATCCTGACTCTGTTTGACCGTGTGCTATTGGCTCAGATCGCCCCGCCGCTGATTCAGAATCTCGGCAATCAGCTCAACTCGAACTTTCTACGCACGCTCGATCTCCAACTCTACCGCTGGGTGATGTTTGGCACCGGCTTGCTGATCATCATGCTGCTGAGGCCAGAGGGGCTATTCCCGTCACGAGTTCGTAGAGCGGAGCTACATGAAGCTGAAGAGAAAGGAGAGGCCTGATGGCCGTCCTATTGGAAGCGCAGAACGTCAGCATGCACTTCGGCGGCCTGAAGGCAGTTGACGAGGTCGATTTTGTCGTCGAGGAACATGCTATCGCTGGGTTGATCGGCCCAAACGGGGCCGGTAAGACGACCTTCTTCAACATGATCACGGGGCTGCACAAACCCACCTATGGCCGCATCATATTCGATGGGCATGATTTGGTCGGCAAACGCCCTAACCGGGTCACCGCGATGGGTATCGCACGCACATTCCAGACTATTCGCCTGTTCAACAACATGTCCAGTCTGGAGAATGTGCTGGTGGGCATGAACACCCGCCTGCGTAGCACCTGGTATGGCGCTCTGCTCAGGACGCCTGGTGTGATGGCTGAAGAACGGCGCGCTTACAGACAAGCCATGGCAATGTTGGAATACGTCGGCATTGCCGAATACGCCCACGAGTTTGCAAAAAACCTGCCGTACGGGCTTCAGCGACGGCTGGAAATCGCGCGGGCTCTGGCGACAGAACCCAAGCTGCTGCTGCTGGACGAGCCAACCGCCGGGATGAATCCGCAGGAAACGCACGAGACAACGCGCTTCATCCGCAAGCTGCGCGACGAGCGGGGCCTGACCATCCTATTAATCGAGCACGACATGCGGGTTGTGATGGGCATCTCAGATCGGGTCACCGTGCTGGACTATGGCAGGAAGATATCGGAGGGAACACCGGAGGAAGTGCAGAAGGACCCCCGTGTCATTGAAGCGTACCTCGGGCGGCGCGCAGTGGAGGCGTTTACACAATGAGCAGCCAGAACGGACAAGCGATGCTGGTGCTGGAGAACGTGCATTCGTACTATGGCAACATCCATGCGCTTAAGGGCATCAGCCTGTACGTCAACGAGGGCGAGATCGTCACGCTCATCGGCTCCAATGGGGCAGGGAAAAGCACCACGATCCGCACCGTCAGTGGCATCATGCACCCCCGTGAGGGGAGCATCCGCCTGTTTGGGGAGGAGATCAGCCGGACACCGGCGCACAAACTGGTTGCGAGGGGCATTGCGCAAGCCCCTGAGGGGCGGCGCATCTTCCCGCGCCTGACGGTCATGGAAAACCTGGAAATGGGTGCGTTTGCTCGCACAGACCGGGCTGCCATTCGGGACGACCTTACAATGGTCTTTGACCTGTTCCCACGTCTGAAGGAGCGTGCCAATCAGTTGGGTGGGACGCTATCCGGGGGGGAGCAGCAAATGCTGGCTATTGGGCGTGCTCTGATGGGCAGGCCGCGTCTGCTGCTGCTCGACGAGCCTTCGATGGGGCTGGCGCCGATCCTGGTAGAGGCCATTTTCGAGACCATTCAGACGATCAACAAGGCAGGTACCACCATTCTGCTAGTTGAGCAGAATGCGCTCATCGCGCTGGAGGTTGCACAGCGGGGTTACGTGCTGCAAACGGGTGAGATCATTCTGCACGAAACAGCGGAGGGTTTGCTGAAGAACGAAATGGTGCGTAAGGCTTATCTGGGAGAGTAACGGCTTCTCTTCAAATAATAGCGAAGACCTCACAGCCCAACGGAGCAAGTCAATACCGGCAGCGCTATGCCTCCAAAGCTGGCTGTGAGGTCGTCAGAGATAGCAGTACTCCCCCCACGATCAGGGTACTTCCGACCCACAGGCCAGGAGTCATGCGCTGCCCGAGAAAGAGGGCGCTAAGCAACGCACCCACGAGCGGCTGGGCAAAGAAAAACAGGGCCGCAATTGAGGCGTCCACCAGCGCGAACGCCCGATTCCATAGCCACATGGCAACGGCGGTTGAGATAATGCCCAGATAGAGTACTCCCAGCAGCACGCCAGGGGTGATAGCCCCAATGGGCCGCGTCGCGTGTTCGACCACCATGGCTGACCCGGCAAAGATCATCCCCCCAAGGAAAGCGCATAAGGTCACGATCCGCGTATCAAAATCCTTACTGACCTGACGTACGAGCACCGAGTACAGGCCCCATGTAAGGGCAGCAAGGGCTAGCGCCAGATCACCCACAAATGTGTCGGAACTGAAATTGGCTTGAAGGGGGTTGATAATGACCACTACCCCCAGGGAGGCCAGTGCAACCGCGCTGATCCGCCTGAGGGTCAGTTTCTCACGCAAAATCAGCGCAGCGAAGACAAGGATGAATGCAGGGGAGGCACTGGTTACCAACGCACCATTGACCGCTGTTGACTTGTCGGTGCCAACGAATTGTAAGCCAACGCTGATACCAAAGCCCACAACTCCAACACCTAACAGGCGCAGGATATCCTGCCGGGCCGGAAAACGCAATTCTGGATTGCGCCACACAATGAGCCCAAGTACGAGGCTGCCAATGACAAGACGCACGGTTAGCAGAGCAAAAGGTGGGATAGTCAGGAGGATGACGTCCGAGATGACATACATACTACCCCATATGGCTGCGGCACTCAGCCCGTAAATGGCACCCCGAATCATAAATTGCTCCTTTCCCCCCAACCAGATCTTGCTCGGCGGCGCTCATATTATCACCCAGCGCGAGCCCGTCAGCACACTCACTCAGTTTGCGTAGGTTGACTCCGCCCGGTCACATGCAATAGTAGCTACTTTAGTTTACCGCGAGAATGAACTCTGTTTGATCGGCCTACCCCTGTTCTGGAGCGCGGGAACGGGTAACTGATAGGCGCATGAAATCTTTGGCGTGGGCAGCATAGGTTGGGTGTGATACTTGCACGTCTGGCTCCAACAGCGTGTCCTAGCAGGATGAACAAGTAGGTTTTGGGATGTGGGCGTTAGGGAAGTATTCCCGGCATCGCATGTCATCTGAAAAACGTGATATTGTTCACTATCGCACAAACCTAGAGCACCTTATTCTATTAGGTGAATGTACATTCGATTAGCTGAATGGGGTTTAAGCACGCAATGGAGGGTTACGAATATCTGGCGGCTTTGCTAAAAGCGTTGGGGCATCCGGTTCGATTGCAAATTCTATCGGTGCTCCGGCAGGGCGAAGCCTGTGTCTGCCACCTGGAAGCAGTCCTGGGACAGCGGCAGGCCTATATCTCTCAACATCTCATGCGTTTACGTGAGGACCAACTGGTTACCGATCGGCGTGAAGGGATGAACGTCTTCTATGCGCTGGCGGACAAGTCGATTGAAAGATTGCTGGATGTCGCGCAAGAGACGGCCACCACACTGACTCAGGCAAAGGGCAGACATGTGCCGTTTTCCCTGCCTAATGTGGACACCTCCCTGACTTGTACGTGCCCAAAGTGCCTGCCACGAGTTGCGGATGCCCAGTTGGCTTATCACCCTTGAAGTGCCGCCAGACATATTGCAGGCCCGCCCAGGTACTTGGCTCGGCTATGGCAAATATAACCTCCTGGGATGCATAACTGTCGAGGTTGCCATTTTTTTGAGTGAGGGAAACAGTGATGTCGGATACGGGCAAATCCCCTATATCAGTCTGTTCATGTATCGCCGACCCGTTTGCCGATCTTCCTCCTGAACTCCGCCCCACAAGGGATGGCGAGGCGAGCAAGGAACAGCGTTTCGGATTCAGAAAAGTCACCTGTCCTGGCTGCGGCCTGGTCTATACCACCAACCGTGCTACCGACCTGTGTGTGGACTGCGAGCGCAAGGGGGTGAAGATACCCTCCCAAACTATCGAAAAAGGAGAAACGAGCCGTATGTTAAGCATCAAAGTGCTTGGCCCCGGCTGCTCGAAGTGCAACTTCCTTGAGGAACGCGCCCGGCTGGCCCTGGAAGAGATCAAAGCCGAATATCCGGGCATAGAGGCCACTATTGAAAAGATAGGCGACGTAGACGTGTTCATGGAATACGGTCTGATGATGACGCCAGGGCTGGTGATCAACGACAAGCTGGTGTGCGCCGGTAGAGTGGCGACGGCCAGCACCATCGCGGACTGGCTGCGGGAAGCCCTCAACGGTAGTGCGTAGGCTGGCCCGAGAATCGAGCGCCCGCAAGGCGCTCTTCTTAGGGCACGAGATATTCAAAAATCTAAATATTGTCTGGAGAGAATGAGATGAATCTTCCCGAATTCTTGCTTCGTCTGGTTCAGGGCGGTCTGGGAAACCTGGCTGCTTACTTGGCTGCACATGTTCTGTTGTGCCTGGTGCCGGCGTTTTATATCGCTGGCGCAATGACGGCGCTGATCCCCAAGGAGTCGGTGACGCGCTTCCTGGGGCGCAATACCCCCCGCTTCATCTCCTATCCGGCGGCGGCGCTGGCTGGATCGGTGCTGGCGGTTTGCTCATGCACCATCGTGCCGTTGTTCGCCGGCATCTATAAGAAAGGAGCGGGCCTCGGCCCAGCCATCACATTCCTGTTCTTCGCCCCGGCGGCCAACATCCTGGCGCTGGTCTACACCGGGGGGGTCATCGGCGTGGACCTGGCTGTCGCTCGGCTGTTCCTGTCGCTGGCCTTTGGGATCGGCATCGGCCTGATCATGGCCCTTATCTTCCGCAAGGAGGATATGGCACACGATAAAGCAACCGATGTGATATTCGCCAGCCAGAGCAAGAAGGGGATGAAGCGCGCGGCGCTGGCGTTCCTACTGGTGCTGGTATTCTTGCTGCTCTCTGGCACTGTCAAGATTAGCCTGCTGACCCATTCCTATGGGCAGGCAACCCTCCGCATGGGCGGGGTGGATAGCTTCCAGGCCGTCCTCGACCGGCTTGTACCGCATGACGCCAGCCGGGGCGAAGAGGGCCTGGCCGTGCAGGGTGTCATCCTGATCAGCCTGCTGGCGCTGATTGGTCTATCCGCCTGGAGGGGCCTGGAAAACGTCTTTGAGGGCTTCAATGCCTGGTCGTGGATCGCGCTAGGGCTGACGGGTCTCACGCTGTTGGTTGCTGCGCTCGGTATGCAGGCGCAGCCAGAGGGGCTGCTTGTCCAGTTCACCGGCAAGTTCTTCGGGGTGATGCTGGCCCTGCTGGCGCTGGTGTATATCGGATGGAAGTACCTGAATGAGGACGAGCTGCGCGACTGGTTGTGGGAAAGCTGGCGCTTCGTCAAGCAGATCTTCCCGCTGCTGGTCGTGGGTGTGTTCGCCGTGGGCGTGATCCGGGTGCTGATCCGACCGGAGTGGATCGAGACGCTGGCTGGGCAGAACACGCTGTTGGGCAACTTCGCTGGGGTGGTGTTCGGGGTGTTCATGTACTTCCCCACGCTGGTCGAGGTGCCCATCGCCAACATGTTCTTGAGCCTGGGAATGCACCGCGGGCCGCTGCTGGCTTACCTGATGGCCGATCCGGAGCTGAGCCTGCAAAGCATCCTGATCATCTCGCCTATCATTGGGCGGCTCAAAGCCTGGACCTACGTGGGTTGGGTGGCGCTGTTCAGCACGCTGGCCGGGCTGATCTACGGCTCCTGGATTGACGGCGCGAGCATCTGGCTGATCACAGGCTACGTGATCGGGCTGATTGCCCTGCTGGCAGCCGGGTTATGGCTGGTCAGTCGGCGCAGCATGGTAGCTGTCAAACAGACCGCTTCCGGCGACTGATCCGGATCGTGGAGGAGAGACTCGGATGGGCAGAGATATACCAGGTGGCGGGGCCTGTTGCCTTCCGCAGTCAGATGGCCTCACCTATCTCAAAGTTGGGGAGCGCAGTGTGGTGGTTGGAATGCAGAATCTCGAAACCGTATTCCGGCAACTGCTTGCTCTGGGTCGGCACCCAGAAGAAATCGCCGACGAGGAGATAGTTGGCATGGCGCGGAAGTTCAACTACATCCCAGACCGCGCGGCGGTGGAGGCCGACTACGCGCACGCACTTCGGAGAGCATACGCCCGCTTCTGTGCGGAGGGCCAGCGGCAGGTAGGGGAAGACAACCATGCTGATTGAGCATTATGACCTGGAGGTGTTCACCCCACCCTGCGAACCCGGCGCGGAGCGGTACAGCGCCATAGCGCGGCTGGTCGTGGATATCAGCAAGGCGCTGCCCTATCTCAACGCCACGCTGAAGGGCGCGATTTACAGCCCTGAGGCAAGCGCGCTGACCTGGGCGCATGGCGGGCGGAAAGTGGTATTCAGCGCCTACCAGATCGCGGTCAGTAACGTGGAGGACCGTGAAGAAGCGATCCGGGTGCTGGAAAGCGAGATAGAGCGCGTCAACCGGACATGGGAGCGGCGGGATGAGATTACGCCCAGCACGCACGTCCGCCAGCGCCCCACACCGCTGGCCGTGTACAAGCTGCTGCCGCAGACCAACTGCAAGCAGTGCGGCGAGCCGACTTGCTACGTGTTTGCGACCAAGCTGGCCGCCGGGCAGCGCCAGATCGATGATTGTCCTGCGCTGGCTGAACCTATGAATGCCGATCAACTGGTTGCTCTCCGGGATCTTCTGGGTAATGTGGCTGGATGAGGGAAAAGAAACCGAGGTTGTTATGAGCGCCAATACGAACAACAATGCTTGGCACGGTGTTCCGCGAGAGGAGATCGATTGGCACCCCACCATCGTCGCCGACCGCTGTGTAGGCTGCGGGATGTGCGTGACCTCGTGTGGTCGTGGCGTCTACGCCTTTGACTACGAGCAAAACAGGCCGGTGGTTGCACAACCGCTGATGTGTATGGTCGGCTGCACTACCTGCGCCACGATCTGCATGCAGGATGCCATCGAGTTTCCCTCACAGGGCTATATCCGGCAGGTCATCCGGGAGCACAAGCTCTTGCGGCAGTCGAAGGATATGTTGCGGGACAACCCGGAGAAATATGACATCCGGCAGCGCGAGCCTGCCGGTGACTGAGAGACAGGTTGCTGTCCAAGCACACTCTGCTCGTCGTTTTAGCCCATCCAGATGATGAGAGCTTCCCGATGAGCGGCTCCCTGGTAAAAATATGCCGCCGGAGGAGCGCGGGTTGTGCTGGCATCAGCCACGCACGGCGAAGCCGGCTGTTGCGCTGATGAACGAAGGGGTCACCAGTGTCGGTGAGAAGATACCCCTTCTTGCTATCCATATTCCCAGCAGGTGGAGTTATTCGGCATTCAACCCATTGAACACAGGGCCACGGTTGCCATGCGTGACAGAACGGAATACGTGTCTTGCCGGATAAAGTTCGCCAGTGCGGCCGACTAGGCCAGCAACGCTTGCGCTGTTACTGGCGATTGTCGCGATTCGGATGTCTGTTTGTGTCTGTTTGTTGCTCTCGCGGTCTGAGCTGTACAGACAGCATATAGCAGAATCCACGCCGGATGTTTGATTATTGCCCTAGTGTCACGGTGATCCAGGTGGTTGGATCGGGGGTTTCCAGCTTTATGCAATGGCTCACCATCGAGTCCTGCTGGGACTCGTTCACATGATCGTTGTCACTGATTGCCACGCATAAGCCGTAGCCGATCCCAAGCTGCGGTGTGACACCGAGGATCGGCCAGGGTGCAGACGCCTCCAGAGTATAGTTGCCGCCACTTTCGATGGGCCGCCGCGCGGCCACTTCCAGCGGCACACTGTCATCGAGGATGGGCCGGTACTGTACGGCTGCCGGGGGGATATCGGCAAAGTTGCCTGGCGAGAAGCCAAGCTGCACATCGTCCTCATTAGGATTGGTTTCGTAGAAGTCCCCGCGCAGATCGCCATCGAAGAGCAGCTCGATCTCGTCACCCCGCCATTGCCGGATGCCCCTCTCGATTTGCACATGGATGTCGTCTACGATGTCGGCGATCAGGAACAGAGCGGCTTCTGCCCAGCACAGCCGTGCTTGCCCGGAAAGATCGCTGGTGCCCTGCCATTCCTCCTCCCCGAAAGTGACGGTGGTCATCCCGACTACCGTCCCCCGGTAGGAATTCCAATCGGAGTCGTCAGCGTCTACCGCCATTGCGTTCTGGCAGCGAGGGATGATGAAGCTGACGCCATTACCCGCACGGGCCTCTGGCGGTGTCGGGCTGGCAGATGGAGTGATGCTAGGGGGTGGGGTTGAAGAAGGGCCGGAAGTGCCCGTGACCTCGCGTGTAGGGAATGGGCTGCCCGATGCTGCCTGTGCAGTGATGGTGGCATAAAAGGCCCGTACGGTCGCCTGGGTGTCCGGTTCTTGCGGCATATTGCCACAAGCCAGCCCAGCTAGCACTAGGATCGCAGGCATCGCCAGCAGCCCTTTAACCGTGCGAGACAATAGGGGTTGCATCGTTGCTCTCTCCGATCCCATTCAGTGCCGATTCTGCCGCAGCAATAGCACCCCCAGGGCCATCACCGCCGCTACTAGGCACACTGATCCGCCGCAGATGAAGCAGGTGAGTCCCCCCAGGCCAGCCAGCAAGGCGCTGTCGCCCGTCCCAGAGTTGGATCCAATGCTAGGTACAGGTGTGAATAGATCGGGAGGAATGTCGGTAATGAAGGGGGTGAGTGTTGGGAGAGGGGTCGGTTGGGCAGCCGTGTTGGCCGCGTCAATCAACCCCTGCACGAGCGCGATTACGTGCTCAGACGAGTGATCCCCATCCACCACAATGAACAACCCGTCCAGGATCAAGGTGGCGCTATACCAGATTTCGCTACCTTCACTGAGGTCTTCCAATAGCACTTCTACGCCGGAAACGCTGATGATCTCGCCCGGGGTGTCGTACTGAACGTCGTCCAGCCATGCTTGGATGGTGATGTAAGGGCTGGGGCTTTCAGCAATGCTCAACCAGTTTCCCTCATCGTCGAGGTAGTCATAATTCGCTGCCGGGCCACCGCCAGGGACGTAATAGGGTGCGCTCGCCCCAAAGTCCTCGTCGGTCATGATATATGCGTAATCAAAAGCATAGCCAGCAGGCAAGCTGGCGGGCAGCAGCGTCTGGAAGTCCACGTTGAGTTCAGCGGGGTTGCTAGAGAACTCTGACCCACTGCCTGTGAATGGCTGGCCGCTGGGCGGAGCTTGCTGTTCGGGCTGGGGCTGTGGAAGCCCAGCAGAAGCCGGGCCAAAGTGGGCTGCCTGCCACACCGCTACCACTGGTGAGGGCGTGCCTCCCCCCGCTACTTCCAGTGAGTAGCCTGCATAAAAGCAATTTTCTTCTTCGCTCGTGCGCTCATCGTTGTGAACGACCACAAACACATCACTGTAGGCGTCCATGTTGACAACCAGCGTGTTTCCCTGTGCGTCGATCACATCGGCTTCTGTGCCACGCACTCCAACCGCCCTCAAACTCAGTGAGGAGTTGAAGGCTTGCAACGTGACCGTCAGCACCCCGGATCCAGATAGACGCACGAAGTCGCGGCCTAGCCCTTGCACGCCAGTGGCCGGATCGAACACGCCTGCCGGGGCTGTTCCCTCGATGAACACGGGTGGGTAGGCATCCCCTTCGGAGTAACTACGGAGCAACATGGCTACACCGTAATCGCGTGACTCGGCAACCAGACTGCTGCCGAGCGGTTCCAGTGCCCGGTCGATGGAATTGAAGCCATCGAAGTCACGCGAGTGTTCCCAGATTTGCCTCACTACATCGCCTCCGTAGCGTTCGGAGATCAGACGCAGGAACAGCCAGTTGGCATACCACCCGCTCTCAGCTACCAGACAGATGTCCGGTTGGTTGAAAGTGCTTTCGAGGTAGAAGACGCCGTCGTTCACGTCATCGTAGACTTCGTCCTCCATCCAGGTTGCCGTTGCCTCATAGAGCCAGAAATGTGGCTCAAAGGCATCATACCCGGCCTGGACCACGTGGTTGAACTCGTGGGCAACAGTGGCCTGCATAAGCTCAAGAGGTGTCTCGCCCTGACCGGGGTCCAGTTCTGCATAATCGTCATCGAGGGATAGGTAGCTGAAGGCTGCACGACGCTCCATCTCGGGTGTGTTCGGGTTGTCGCCAACGAATCCGCCATCGGAGTCAGCATAGCCAGCATAGCCGCCCTGCATGTTTTCTTCGAGGTATACGTCAATGCGGTCATCACCACCCAGGCCACCGTCAGAAGGTGGGGCAGCCCAACCGAAGGTGTCGATCTCGATCTGCCAGGTGTATTCCAATGCCTCCGCTACCTGCTCTACGTAATCGGGCACACCGCTCCCGTCCGCATCCGTATTGGAGATCGCCTGGTTGCCACTGAGGGTGTAATGAATCAGGAAGTGGGTTGTACCATGAGTTTGTTCGTTGGGTAGGGAGGGCCGGAAGCTAGGGCTGCGGGCACTGTGCGCTTGGGCCGGGGTCGTCGTCAGGCCAAGCGTTATCATGGCCATCACCCCCGCCAGGCTGAGGATAATCCAGCATCGTCGCATACGCATCGGATAGGTGTTCCTCACATTGTCGTAAAGGGTGACGCTCATTATGCGACAGTTGGTGGCAAAATACCACCCTCGTTGGACGAAGTTCGGATTGCTGAAGTCCAGGCGTTGTGGGACAATCCAAGCATCCATTCCAATCGTCCTGGTCACAGGGAGGATAGCTCGTGTCTACCCCTCATCTCATGATTCCTGGGCCTGTTGAATCTGAGGATGATATTCTGGCAGCGTTGAGTCAGCCGACAATGCCGCACTACGGCCCGCTGTGGATGCCGCTGTTCAACGAGACCACCGACTTGCTCAAACGGCTGTTTCGCACCTCCTACGACATGTTGATAATCCCCGGCCCCGGCTCAGGAGCGCTCGATGCTGCTATTGGCAGCATGATCCCTCCTGGTAAGGGGGTGGTGGTCATCAACAACGGCCACTTCGGAAAGCGGTTGACACAGATTGTTGAATCCTACGGGTTGCAACCCTGGGTCGCTGAGTTTCCCCAGGGCTTGGTAGCCAACCCCGAGCGGATTCGGGAACAGTTGAAGCAGTGGGTGGCCCAGGCGCAGCGTACTGGCAGCAGCATTGAGGCGCTGGCTCTTGTTCAGAGTGAGACCAGCACTGGCGTGCTCAACCCGGTGGCGGAGATCGCGCGGGTGGCGCACGAATTCGGTCTGGCGGTGATCGTGGATGCGGTCTCGTCCCTGGGCGGTGTAGAGCTGGATGTGGATAACTGGGGAATTGATATATGCGTTGGCGTACCCAACAAATGCCTGGCTGCTGTCCCTGGCGTGGCGCTGATGTCGGTCAGCCCACGCGCATGGGAGATGGCCCACCGGAATCCCGCCCGGCATGGCTGGTATCATGACCTCCGTACTTGGGCGTATTTCCGCGAGGCATGGGGAGCCTGGCATCCCTACCCAACCACCTTGCCAACTAATGTGATCGTGGCGTTACACCGGGCGCTGGTCAATGTGTTCGAAGTTGGGCTGGAGACATGGTTTAGCAGCTTCGCAAAAACTGCCCGTCACGTGCGCGAGGCCCTTGCTCTGATGGGGTTCAATCTATTCCCTGACCCTGCCTACGCCGCACCTATGATCAGCGCCTTCCGCGTCCGCGAGGATGTCGTATGCAGCGATCTGATCCGCTATCTTCTCATTGAACGGAACATCATGATCGGTGGCGGCTTGGACGAACTTCAGGGGCGCATCTTCCGCATCGGGCACATGGGCCGCGCCCGGTTGCCGGAGATGGCCGAGGCAGTGCTCGACGGAATCCACTCTTTCCTGATTTCGGCTGGGTTGCCGGTTGGTGCAGCAAGGGCGCAATAGCCCAGCGAGTAAGGACGCACTAACGACTTGCGCCGGGGTCTGCCGAAGGCTGCGGCTTCCGGCGCTGTTAGGCTAAGCCCTTGCCGGCTGGCTGGTGATGGTCAATCCCATCTTGACTTTTCCTGCAGATGAGACCACACGGGCTGCAGCAGCCTAGAGCAGCAGCCGATACTGTCGATGGCGCCGGTACACCACCGCGCCCAGGCGGGTCGCCAGCTTGTTGGTCTGGGGGTTATTGGTACTCGTCAGCGAAGCGTCAACCCACTGGTAGCCCCGCCGGATCATGGCCCGGCCCATCTCTAGAAACAGGATCGCCTCCAGCCCATAACCCCAGTAGTCTGGATCGATGGCGAGGATTTTGAAACTCACGCTGGTGATACGTCGCCGTGCCCACATGAACCGGGCGTACCCCCACGGGTTGCGCAGACCGCCCGCGTGGATCAACGCCTCGTTGATGTTCGGCAACCCCAGCGCGAAGCCGACGGTCATTCCCCCTACCTCGGCGATCAGAGCCAGTTCAGGGTCAATCATGGGCCTGAGCGAGCCAGCCAGAGCACGGAACTCTACGAGATCAAGTGGTGAGAACTCTGGCAGCACCAGCAGCGAGCGATTGTATACTCCATGCAATCGTTCGACTTCTTGATCCCACTCATTCAACCGAACGGGCCGAACAACATCAGGGCCGTGCCGACTGCGGGCGCGGGCAGCGATGGCATGGACGATCTGTGGGGCGTTGGCAATATCATAGTTGATCTGAGCTAGGTCGAAGCGGTAGGCGACATGCTCCAGTAGCGTCTGGAACCCATATTGCTGCGCGTACTCCGCATAGGTGGGCGGGGTGTGGCCCATCAGAATCGCCGGAGGATATTCGAATCCTTGCACCAGGAAGCCTGGATCATCCGAACCGGAAAAGTTATACGGGCCTTGAAGCTCGTTCAGGCCCCGCCGTCGCGCCTGTTCGCAGGCCACATCCCACATGGCACTGGCTGCCTCGTAATCGTCCGGCAGCGCTTCAAAGAAACCAAACAGCCCGGCTCTCCAGCCCATGTGCCGGTTGCGAGCATGGTCAACCGCTGTGCCGATAGTGCCGACGATCTCGTTCCCGCGCCGCGCCAACCAGAACTCACCCTCGCCGTACTTAAAGAAGGGAGCCTTTCCGTCGAGATACTCCTTGCGTTGCGGCCACAGATGAGGAACCCAACAAGGATCGTTACGGTACACGCGGAAGGCGAAGGCATAGAATGCACGCTTATCGGCAGCAGTGCGAACTGGGGCCAGCGAAACAGCCATCGGACGTTCCTTGTGGTGCAGGGAGCATACCTTCCGATAGTACCTTATGAGAGGGTGGGTTGACGATCAGCCAACATGCGTGTAGGATTGCGCGCCAGAATGCCCGACATTGAAGACCAGCACAAAACTGCTTAGCGCTTTCGGGGTGGAGGTGAAAGCGACCAGTGACTTACGTTTTTGATGTTGTCCGCACCACGCGCGCTGTGCGGCAGTTCCGTGATGCATCTCTTCCCGAAGACGTGGTCCGTCAGATCCTTGAAGCGGGTCGCCTATCCGGGAGTGCCAAGAACAGCCAGCCTTGGCACTTCATCGCAGTACAGGATCGGGAAACCCTGCGTGCTCTCTCAACCTGTGGGGCGTATGCAGGCCATCTGGCTGGAGCCGCGTTGGGCATTGCCCTGGCGACTGAGGACCCCTTTGTGCGTTTGACGGTTCCTTTCGACTTGGGCCGTGCCTCCCAGAATATGATGATCACCGCATGGTCGCTGGGCGTAGGCTCTGTCGTAGCAACCCTGTATCAGCCGGATAGGGCGCGGGAGATTCTGCAAGTTCCCGCAGCCTTTACTATCCCCTGGTGTATCTCATTCGGCTATCCGGTACAAGAGGTAGACCGCCCACCTCGCAGAGGCGGGCGCAGGCCCCGCGAGGAAGTGATTCACTGGGAACGGTGGTGATCAGCGCGGCAAAGAGGTTTGGTTTGGCATGGCACATGTCGAGGCGGGCTTTGCTCGCCAGCATGGCAAAATATAACGCATCGATCATCAGGAGGAGGAGGGAAAGCAAGGATGGGCATCCGAAAGGGATATCTGGTTATTTTGATTGGGGTAATGGTTACCACAGTTCTGGCTGCCTGTGGAGGGGGTGCTGCCCCGCCCCCGGCTGAGAGTGGTGGAACAGGCGGCGAGGCTGGGGAAGGCGGTGGTACTACTGAGGAGCCAACCCCCGTCCCCACACTGGGCGCTCAGGGCGCGGCAGGCAAACTCTACTTGGGTGAAATCCTACCCCCGCATTCCGGGCCAGCGGCGCTCTATATCTATCAGGACAACTCCATCGAGATGATCATTGCCACTGAGGACGTGGCCGCCTCCATGCACTTCAACGGAACGCTGGAAGGGCAGCGGGTCAACCTTGAGTCAGAGGTTGGCGCCATCCGAGCCACTGGACGGGTATCGGAGGGTCGGCTCGACCTCAATATCACGATCCCGGGGCAGGGCTTCTGGCGCGCTATGCTGAATGAGGCGACTGAAGGCGGGGCACTCTACTTGGGCACACTCAATGACCTTACTGCTGGCCTGATCGTGCTGCCAGATGGTAGCATGGCGGGCTTTGCGCCTGTTGAGGGTGGGGATGAGCCAGTCTATGAGGCGCTATGCGTTGAGGGTGGTGAGAGCCTGCCCCCAGAACTGACAGCAACCACCTGCGATACAGGCGAGGAGGTCAGCCTGACGATTGTGACCGATTAGGGCTTCCCAACCGAGCGCCCACCATCTGCGGGTGACCGGCCAGGAACGCTTGGCCGGTCATTTGTTTCTTGCCAGCGGGCTGGACAACACCCAATCGGTAGAGACCCTCACCGGTCTGGACGGCCAGGCTGCCCGCATGGAGCACTAGGGTGCCGGGCGGCACACCATAAGAGGCGGCTAGGGGGGAACCATTGATGATCTTAAGAATCTCATCGTTGAGCGTCGTGAACGTACCCGGCCAGGGTGTGAAGGCACGGACATGCCTATCAATGATGGTGGCTGGTTGACCCCAGTTAATCTGGCCGTCGGCCTTCTGGAGGGTGGGGGCATAGGTGATACCCTCTTGGGGCTGGGGCCGGGGCACGATATCGCCTGCCAGATACGCAACCAGTGCCTCTGGGAGAATCGATGCTCCTAGTGTGGCCAGTTTGTCGTGCAACGATGCGCCCGTCTCATCGGGTGCGATGGGAATCGCTTGCTGGACCAGGATCGGGCCGGTATCCAGCCCGGTATCCAGCTTCATGATGGTGATTCCGGTTTCCACATCGCCTGCCCAGATAGCATACTGGATTGGGGCCGCGCCACGCCAGCGGGGCAGCAGTGAGGCGTGGACATTGACGCAGCCGAACGGGGCCAATTCCAGCACAGAAGAGCGGAGAATCTGGCCGAAGGCGGCCACGACCAGTACATCGGGCATCCAACTGTGCAGGCGTTCGACTGCTGCTGCGTCGCGCAATGTCTCCGGTTGGAACACAGGCAATCCCAGGCTTAGCGCCCGCTGTTTGGCCGGGGGGGCAGTCAGTGGTCGGCCTCGTCCGGCTGGACGATCCGGCTGGGTGACCACACCCACCACCTCTAGATCGGGATGATCTACCAGACTTTGCAGGCTGGCAACGGCAAAATCGGGCGTGCCAAGAAACACGATGCGGGCCATAATGGCTCCTATTCGCACAAAGCGGTGGGGACTCGTATGATTAGGATAGATCGTTGGATAGTGAGCAACAAGCCATTGCTTCCGCTTCTGAGTTTGATCCTGTGCAGCAGGAGTGGCCTATGCAAGATGAGTTCGTTATTCGCCCTTTGGAAACCCATGACGATTATTACCAGGCCGAAGGCGTTCAGCGCGTCGCGTGGGGCATGTCTGATGACAGCGCGATGGTCCCCTTGCATCTGTTGATCACGGTCGAGCATAACGGCGGGTTGGTGCTGGGCGCATTTGCCCCTGACGGCAGTATGGTGGGTTTCCTGTTCGGCTTCATGGGGCGCACCGAGGGAGAACGTGCTGCGCTGATGGGCACACCCTACTATCACTGCTCGCATATGATGGGCGTGCGTCCGGAGTTCCAGGGACGTTCGGTGGGCTATCGGCTCAAGTGCGCCCAACGGGATTTTGTGTTGAAGCAGGGGTTGCGGCTCGCTGTCTGGACATACGATCCGCTAATGAGCCTTAATGCCTGGCTGAACGTGGGGCGATTGGGAGTCACCTGTCGCCATTACATCGTCGACCTATATGGGGAAATTCGTGAGGAACTGAACACCGGCTTGCCCACTGATCGCTTTGAGGTTGAGTGGTGGTTGACGAGCGACCGGGTCGCGACATATCTTGATCCTACATCCCCCCGTCATTATCCCACCCCCGTTGAATGGCGAATGTCTGGCGCAGAGATGGTCAGCCAGACAGCGATATGGCGCGATGAGCTGCGTGCCCCTACCGGGTGGCGGCGTGTACATAGTGACGAGATCATGGTGGAGATTCCCGCCGATTTCCAGGCTATCCGCCGCGCCGATATGGCCTGCGCTCTGGAGTGGCGGCTGTTTACTCGGGAAATCTTCCAGTGGGCTTTTGCGGAGGGATACGTTGTGGGATGGTTTGCCCGCGAGCAAACGACTGAGGGGCGGCGCAGCTACTATGTTCTCAGTCGCAACATGGACATCGCAGCTTTGGCAGGAGGCCCCCATGCAGGTTGAGCGCGTCGAGCAGTTCCACATCCAGATGCCGCTGAAATCGCACTTCGAGACGAGCTTCAGCAGGGTGACGGCCCTTGATAAGATCATTATCGCTATTTACGCGGAGGGACTGGTTGGCTGGGGCGAGTCACCAGTCGATAGCGATCCCTACTACTCCTACGAGACTATCGAAACATGCTGGCACATCCAGCGCGACTTCTTAATTCCGCTGTTGCTGAAGCACAACCTATCCAGCGCCGCTGACCTGCCGGCGCGGTTTGCTCGCGTACGCGGCCACCCCATGGCAAAGGCCGGTTTGGAAGCGGCGATCTGGGACCTTGAGGCGCAGCAGGCAGGTGTCTCTGTTGCCACGCTACTAGGCGGAACGCGGTCTGCCATCGAGAGCGGAGTCAGCATCGGCGTACAGGACTCAGTTGGGGAACTGCTTGACCGCATCGCTGCTTATCTGACAGAGGGCTACCGGCGCATCAAGATCAAGATCAAGCCAGGCTGGGATGTGGAGATTGTCCGGGCGGTGCGGGAACGCTTCCCCGCTGTGCCGCTGATGGTCGATGCCAATTCTGCCTACACGCTCGATGATGCTTCGATGCTTCGGGCGCTCGATGGTTACGACCTGCTGATGATCGAGCAGCCGCTGGCCTACGATGACATTATTGAGCACGCTGAATTGCAGCGCCAGCTTCAGACGCGCCTCTGCCTAGACGAGAGCATCTACAGTGTGGGGCGTGCTCGTGAGGCGCTGGCGATGGGAAGCTGCCAGATCATCAATATCAAGCCCGCACGGGTGGGCGGCATGACGCAGGCCCTTGCCATCCACGATCTGTGCCAGGCAGCAGAGGTACCGGTCTGGTGCGGTGGAATGCTGGAGTCAGGCATTGGCCGGGCACACAATGTCGCCGTGGCTTCGCTGCCTAACTTCACCCTACCCGGTGACATTTCCGCCTCCGACCGCTATTGGCACGAGGACATCACTGAGCCACCGTTTGTTCTGAACCCGGATGGCACACTAACCGTCCCAACTGGGCCGGGGATTGGGGTAGCAGTTCAGCGAGATCGGCTGGAGAAGGTCACCCTTCGAAGAGCAACCTATCCAAGCTGAACTCTCCCTTACTACTGACCGGTGGCTGATGGAGCGCCAAGAGCGCCACTTGTGCGAGATAGTGCAGAACAGCCACAGGCGAGTCACGGCTGCGGGTTGGCGAAATACGACTCAAACAGAGGAGACAGATCGGCAGCAGAGTGGTCCATCGCCATGCGCTTGAAGTCCGCACCGGTGGCAAAGTCGCCGGAGTAGGTCGTGTAATAATCCCGCAGAAAGGCGAAGAAAGCGCGATCCCCCATCAGGTCACGCAGGTCTTGAATGAACCGCGCTGACTGTCCGTACATCGACGTGATAAACGCCGAGCTTTCGTCGTAGCTGTAAATCGTGGCATCTACCGGGCCATGGGGGTTGTATACATTGACTCGTCTTTCCCACCACCAATCCGTTGAGCCTGGATCGTACCGTTCAAAGTACAGCAGTTCACTATAGAAGGCCAGTGCTTCATCGAGCCAGGGTTCATGGGGCTGGTCGTTGCCCACTGCCCCATACCACCATTGGTGTGCCGTTTCATGCGCGACCAGGGCAGCTAGCAGGGACGGAGACCGGTCGTAATAGGTTGCGTAGGCGTAGTCGGTGATCGTGATCAGCGCCGAGTATTCCATCGCGCCGAAGAAGCCGTTTTCGGCCACGGTCAGGCTGGTGTAGGGATAGGGGCCATATAGCTCCTCCCACAGCTCGATTGATTGCCTAGCAATCTCCAGCGCCGCCCGGCCTGCCGCGTCATGAGCGGGCAGATAAAAGCTGGAAATCGGGATACCGTTGGCCTCCCCCTCAATTGATCGGTACATGTCGCTTGCCATGAAGGCGATCCCTCGCCCCGCAGGCACAGCGAAGCGCCACACCCCATTCTCGCTGCCTCCCAATGCTCCTCCGCTGGCGACCGTGACCCCTTCCCTGGCAGTCACAGTTAACCCCGTATTCACCAGTGGGTAGATCGTTGGATCACCGACCGGACGGTACTCCCAGGTTTGCCAGCCCTCGCCATCTATATAGGGAACCAGTGCCGGATACCACTCGCCTGCCTGGATCAGACCTTCGCGCCAGCCCGTCGTGCCGACCGGAGGCCAGTCCGTTGGCGCGAGGGGTGGGATTACCACCCGATAGCTCATCTGAATATGGACAGCCTCACCTGGCGCGGCGGATCGGGGCAACGGCACGCGCAGGACCGTCTCAGTGCCAAACAACGGTGGTGTTCCTTCCTGAACAGTATCGCCCATCGTCACAACCACCCGGTCGAGGTAAAACGCATCGGGCACGGCGTTGATGGGTGCATTGAACACCACCTCATCCCAAGTATCGGGTGATGTGTTGTCCAAGGATACTGTTTGCCGGACGCGCATCCAGCGCTCGTCGTAGAACAATTCCACATCAAGAGTCATGTCTGGCAGGCTGCCGGTGACTCTGGGATCTTGGCTGAGACGCAGGAATGGCGTGGCGGATGCGGTCGGGGTTGGCGTGGGGGTTGGGAGCAGAGGCGGCGCGGAAGGTTCTGGCGTGCTGTTAACCGACCAAGAACTGCTTGGCGGCGGGGCGTCGGCAGCAGAGTGAGCAAGGAGAGCACACCCACTTGCCAGCATCACTATCCATGAAGCTGAGATGATTGCCCAGACAGCCCTTATCACAATCCCGCCTCCCTAAGACGGCGGGAAGCACGTCGCAGGTAACAGACTGACGGCTGCGCCGTCACCCGCGTCCCGGCGGACGGTGCTTGGTAACAAAGGCGCGCGGATCGTGGTAATGGTTCAACACCCCATTGAGATTGCTGCCGGGCCAGTGCGCTGGATTCCGTTCCAGCACATCAGTCTTGGCGATATCAAAGTGCAGATGCCAAGCCAGCTTGCCTTCGGCGTTGCCCACGTTGGCGACCTGCTGCCCACGCTCAACACGGTCCCCCTCGCGCACTATAGGGCTGGTGATATGTGCCAAGCGACTCCACACAACGGTTCCATCAGGCAGGGGATCGTGGCGGATCACGATCAGCCGCCCCCATGTCCCGGTGCTGCGTCCGGAGAATGTGACCACCCCGTCAGCGGGAGCATAGACTGGTGCATTGCGGTCGAGGTCGCCCGGCAGGTTGAGGTCGGCCCCAGTGTGGTATGCCCCACCGACCGTCGTGTAGTATGTGGCGTACCCCGTGGCATCGTACCATCGGCCCGGCCACACTTGGCTGCTGAGCCGTTCCTCGGCAGTGCCGATAGGCGGATCGAAGCCATTGCCCTCTGGCGGCTGGGTCTGCTCGATCACCTGTCGCCAGCGGATGGCTGTGAAGGCGATCTCCCTGCCGGATTCGCCGGTCAAGTCGGTCAGGTTAACCCGCCCGCTGCCTTGTTCCCCAGTAAACTCGTAGGCAACCAATGGAACCCACTGGTTGTTGTAAATCGACTGATCAAGCTTGACCAACAGCTCAGAGGCTGCCCCGCTGACGCCGTGAATGTGGTAGCGCGCCTGGCGAGTGGTGGCATGGCGGCTTGGTACATAGACAGAGATTTCGTAGACGCCAGGGCCGGGCAATCCTGGCGTCCACTGCGCCCAGACCTCGTCCTGCGTGGCTTGCGTGCTCTTGTACTTGATGACCTGCCCACGTACGCTGGTGAACTCCCTGAACACCGCATCAGTGGACATGCCGATCTGTGTGCCATCCATGTACCCACTCTCGCGGGGGCTGATGATCCGCTCCCAGCCATATCGTCGCAGCACGCGGTCAGGGCCGATCTCCTCGTCCACCGCTTCCTCGTTGATCACCGGGAATTGCATAGGGCCAATCGTTCCCAGCCGGAAGTAGGAAAGCCCCGTCGCACCGCGCACGCTGCGGGCGTAATTCTGGGCTGCCCGGATGCCTGTCGGGTTACCCCCGGCCTGAATGACAGGATAGATCGGAAGGCCATAGGCTCCCCATGTTACATAAGCCTCAGTCAGCACTTCGTCGGGGTCTTTTTTCATCGCCTCCCAATCGATCAGGGGGTGAATGCTGTTGATATAAGGCCGCCACACATCGGGGAAGATTGTATCGTAGTAGCGCTGGCGCGGGTCGACCCGCAGGCCAATGTGGAACCCGCTGCCTAGCTGATTGCGCACCCCGCTGATCAGCCTCAGCACGTCATCGCGGCGGGGACTCCACACCTGGGGATAGGGTTCGACACCGATAATCATTGAGCGAACGCCCTGTACCCTTGCCGTCTCGACCATACGGGCGATCTCACCGTCCACGTTCGCGCCGCGGGCCTCGCACCAGGCATGAAATTCCAGCCCGGCGTTTTCCAGCGCAGTAATCCAGCGCACGATGTCCGCGGCGCTGCGGACAGCCATTGCTAGCTTATTGTCCGATGCGCCCTGCCAGCTTGGCCCATCGCTGGTCTTGACATAGATCGCATCAACAACCGGGGCATATCGTCTGATCGTCGCCACGACGGCCTCGATAGTCGGTTCGCCAACCACGTCGCCTTCCAGATGCCACAAGGCAATCTTTCCCTCATAAGGTGTGGTCATTACTCTATCCCTTCACATGGTCGGGATGCGCATCATGGCACGCCCCTTATACGGCAGCTCAACTAGGCTGCTACCCCCGAATGGGACGATAGCGCTGGATAAACGGGAGTGGATCGGTGTAGTGCTGCAAGACGAGATCTTGCCGGTTCCCCGGCCAATGGTTCGGGTTGATTTCCAGGATGTTCGTTTTGGCGATGTCGAAGTGTAGGTGGGGGTCAAAGCGCCCCTCCGAATCGCCTACTGTGCCGATCTGCTGGCCACGCGCGACGCGGTCTCCTGCGTTCACCAGACGCCGTTGCAGGTGTGCCAATCGACTCCACACAACCGTGCCGTCCGGCAGGGTATCGTGGCGAATAACTATCATGTTGCCCCACGTCCCGGAGCCAACGCCGGAGAAAGTCACTACGCCCGGCGCAGGCGCGTAAACTGGCTGGCCCAGGTCCTCACCTGCCCGCAGGTTCAGATCAACACCGGTGTGGTAGGCTGGGCCTATGATCGGTGGGTTGTAGGGCACAGCGAATCCAGTGGCATCGTACCAGCTTGAAGGCCACACTGTCATGCTCCACCGTTCGCTCTCCGTGCCGACAGGCGAATCGAAGCCGGGACCTTCGTCCGGTTCCAGATGGCGTTGTTCCAGCACCTCGCGCCAGCGGATCGGGCCAAACGCGATCTGCTTGTCGCTCTCGCCTGTTAGATCGGTAAGGTTCACCCTGCCACTGCCCGGCTTGCCGTCGAACTCGTACACGACAGCGGGAACCCATTCGTCGTAGTACAGCGACTGATCGATCCGCACCAGCAGCTCCGAGGCAACCCCAGTGATACCATGTATGTGATAGCGCGCCTGACGGGTGGTGGCACGACGGCCTGGGATATACATCGATATCTCATACAGGCCGGGACGAGGAAGTTGCGGTGTCCATTGCGCCCAAACCGTGTCGCGGCTCGCCCCAGTCTGCTTCCACTTGATCCTGTGGCCGGTGGCGGCGTTGATCTCATTGAACACTGCCGCGCTGGGTTGGCCGGTGTGCGTCCCATCCACATAGCCGGGGTCGTACGGGGCCAGAACCTGCTGGAAGCCATATCGCCGCCAGGTCATGTCTGGCCCAATCTCTTCCTCGATCCGTGTGCGGTTCATCACTGGGATCACATCTGGCTCCTCAGCCCCCACCCGGAAATAGGATAGGCCGCGCGCCCCTCGCTTGCTTAGCACAATGTCTTGTGCTTCTTTAACGCTCTCCGGCGTGACCTTCCACGTCTGGAGCACGGGATAGAGGGGCAGGCCATAGGCGGCCCACACCTGATAAGTCTCTTCTAAGATGCTCTTGGGGGAGCGACCCATCTCACCCCAATAGCATTGTGGGTGGATACTTCCGATGAACGGTCGCCAGGCATTGGGAGAGATCGTCAGGTAGTGCTGGCGGCGCGGATCAACGCTCATGCCAATGTGAAATGCCAACCCAAGCTGGTTGCGGATTCCTTCCATCAGCCGAGTAGCATCGGCAGCCGTGCCCTTCCAGTAGGACTGATATGGTTCCACATCCAGGATCATGGACTTGATGCCCGGTACACGGCACGCCTCCACAATCAGAGCGATCTCAGCGTTAATATCTAGCCCTTCCACTACCGCCCAGGCGTGGCACTCGATGCCAACAGCGTTCATCGCGGTGACCCACTTGGCGATGTCTGCCGGGCCGTTGATCTCCATCGCAGTCTTGGTGTCTCGTGTTCCCTGCCAGCGGCTACCGTTGCTTGTCTTGATAAAAATGGCACTGACAGCAGGTGTCTGCTGCTTGATGCGTTGGGCTAGTGCCTCGATAGTGCTGACTCCGGCGACCCAATCACCTTGGACGTGCCACACCGCGACCTTACCGTCATAGGGAGTAGGCATCCCATCTCTCCTCAATATTGCATATCGACCGGTGGACTTTCTCTCAGCCTGCTGGATGCTGTTATCGCAGAACTTGCTGCAGGTGTCAAGTAGCTCGAACGGGGGATTAGGCTACGAAATCCAGCAAGATTGCAGTGGGGTGGTGTAGTAGCCTCGGATTATAGTGGCGACAGCAGGAATGCCGCTGCGGTGCTCGCCCCGGCAGCCAGTAGGAACAGCGGCAAAATAAGGCGGCGCACTGCGCCTCCACCCAACCACACAGCGATAATTCCCTTGAATACCATATTTGACGCTGCACCCAACGTCACCGCCCGCATCGGAATCAGCACTGCCCCAGACAAGCTGGCGAGCTTCGACATGGACAACGTCACTGCGTCCAGACCCGGGATCCCGCCGATCAACCCGGATAGATAGGTGCCTGTCTCACCAAATACCACTTCAGCCGCCTTTGACAGCCACAATATAATGGCAAAGCCCAGTGCAAACTGGAGGGCCGGGCGCAATGCAAAAGGACTGCGCACCACCCGCCTATCTGATGTATCAATCCCTTCCTCGCTGGCCTGTCGTACTCGCCAAGCCAGTACCACCACCCCCAGAATCATCACAATCGCTCCAGCCAGCATCGGCGTAATCAGCGCAAAGCCCAGCGACAGGTTGGTAATCAGCGCGATCAGGAGCACTCGGAAGAACATCCCAGTCGAGGCAATCGCAATCGCCAGGGCAAATAGCCCGGCGTAATGTTCCTGGCCCTGCTGGCGGCTGCGGCGCGCAAAGTCGAACGTGACCACAGTGCTGGACACGAGGCCCCCCAGCACTCCAGCGAGACGGATTCCACGTTGCGCTCCATAGATCTGCGAGAATACATAGCTCGCCAGGTTGATCGCCGACACCAACACCACCATGACCCAGATTTCACGTGGGTTCAACACATCCAGCGGGCCATAAGTGCGGTCGGGCAGGATTGGCAGCACGACAACCCATACAATAGCGAATTCCAACCCGGCCCAGATGTCTTCCCGGTTGACTCGCGCTGCGAAGCTCTGCAGGTTCGGCTTGAAGGTTAGTACAAGCACTACCACCACCGTGATCGCGGCGGCAAGCTCCAGCAAATCCCAGTACGCCATCGCCCCGATCACGAACGACACCATGGAAACCACCTCGGTAGTGATCCCGGTGTGTCCTACTTCGTAGCCCTGGAAGTACGAGACCAGCCCAAACCCGGAGATGATCAGGAACCCAACCACGAATAGTAAAGGCCCGCTGAATTGCTCGCTGATGAAAGCCAACGTTGCTCCCAGCAGGCTGATCAATGCGAAGGTGCGCATCCCAGCAAAGACGGTTGTCTTCTCACGCTCCCGCTCCAGGCCGATCAGGAATCCCAGAAAGAGAGCCAATCCGAATCGAACAAACAGGATCTCGAGCGGTGGAATATCAGACATACAGACGTCCTTAAGTGCTTGGCCGAAAGAGCTTTCGGCCAAACCGGCTTATGCCTGGATCAGGGTCCGGCCCCTCCGGTGAGGCAACGGTATAACATGGACACCTCGAATCTGCCAAAAGGGTTCCCCTCTTTGAGCCTAATGCGGTATCCTCGGCGCATAACAGTAACCTGCATTGAATGGCCCAATTCGGTCCACTATGTCTCGACTATCTCTCCCTCGCACCAAGCCTTTGCGTGTGTTGATGATCTCCAAGGCGCTGGTAGTGGGCGCCTATCAACGCAAGCTGGAAGCCATTGCCGCCCACCCCAACATTGAGCTGATGGCTATCGCACCGCCAGCTTGGCGTGACGAGCGTGGCTGGTTGCGCCTTGAGAAGGCTCATACGAACGGATATATCCTCGCAGTAGAGCCAGTGTTGCTTAATGGGAACTTTCATTTGTATACCTATCCCAGCCTGGCTAGACGCATCAATGCCTATCGGCCACACCTTGTCCATGTAGATGAGGAACCATACAACCTCGCTACCTATCAGGCAGTGCGGTTAGCGCGGCGGATCGGGGCAAAGACATTGTTCTTTTCCTGGCAGAACATCGCGCGGCGTTACCCACCCCCTTTCTCGTGGATGGAGCGCTGGGTGCTCCGGCACGTTGACTACGGCATCGTGGGTAATCGTGAGGCAGTGGACGTCTGGCGCAGCAAGGGCTATGCCGGCCCGCTAGCGATCATTCCTCAGTTTGGAGTCGATCCAACTCTCTTCTCGCCCACACCCACCCCGCACCACGACGATGTGTTCACCATCGGCTATGCAGGGCGATTGGTTGAGGAGAAGGGGCTGGAGGTGCTGATCCGGGCACTAGCCCGCGTGCCAGGCCGGATACATCTATCGATAGCCGGGGATGGCCCGCTGCGCGACGATCTGCTGCGGCTGGCCGGGCTGCACAACATAGGCGGCAGCGTGAGCATGGTTGGCCCGTTGCCCTCGGCGGCCATGCCGGATTTCTACCGCCGTCTCGACGCTCTGGTCTTGCCCTCCCTGACGCGCCCCAACTGGAAGGAGCAGTTCGGGCGGGTGCTGATCGAAGCCATGGCCTGCGGTGTGCCGGTCATCGGCTCGGACTCGGGCGCGATCCCGGAGGTGATCGGCGACGCAGGGATCATCGTGCCAGAAGGGAACCTGGAGGCGTTGCAGGCTGCACTGTCTTCCCTCATCGAGCGCCCCCGACTGCGCCAGCAACTCGCTGAGGCAGGCCGCCGCCGCGTCCTGGAGCGCTACACCCAGGCGCACATCGCCGCCCAAACCGTCGTCGTGTACCGGGAGATGGCAGGAGAGGCAGCCGTGGGTGGTTAGTGATTGGTTCTTGGTGACGGGTGATGGCAGCCAACCAATTGCCAATTACCAAGAACCAAGAACTAACAACCTAGGGTGATTGCACTTGGAGGTCTACCAGGGCGGAATGTCCTGGCTGTCGGCGTCGATAGCCGAGGCATTTAGATTCGGGTGGGGGTGAGGCTGGCGAACGGGATCGCTTACCAACACTCAAGCGGGAGACTACCCTGACCTGTGGGGAGGAAAAAGAGCCGCGCAGATCATAGCGACCTGCGCGGTCGATTCGGTCCAGCCCGTTGGGTTTAGGTGTGCCGGATGACTGCTACAACACGCCCCTGAACCTGCACGGTTGACGGATCATCAATAATGATAGGTTGCATGGTGGGATTGGCTGGTTGAAGTCGGATGTGGTCCCCTTCGCGGTAGATCCGCTTCAGCGTTGTCTCTTCTTTATCTGAGAGCCAGACGGCCACCAGGTCGCCGTTCTGAACATCCTTATGTGGGCGCAGGATCACGATGTCACCATCGTGGATCATTGCATCGACCATCGAATCGCCCTGAACCTGAAGGGCGTAAAGGTCGGAGGCATCTTCTACAATATCGCGGGTCAGCTCGATAACCTCATCGTTACCGAACAACGAAAAATCGCTACCGGGCACAGGACATGGCTCGCTGGCGACAATACGGCCCACGAGAGGCACACGGATCAGAGCGCTGAGGCCCTCCCGCAGGTTCTCAGCGGCCAGCCTCAACCCGCGCGATACTTCGCGGTCGCGCACCAGATAGCCCTCGCGCTCCAGCTTGGCAAGGTTGTAGTTGACCACCGAGGTGGATGAGATTCCACACGCCTTGCCGATCTCACGAATGGTGGGCGGATAGCCATTTTCTTCGATAAACTTTGCGATAAAGTCCACAATGGCCTGCTGCCGCGCAGACAGTTTGATGTCTGGCATCGAATTGCCTCCTGGGAATCATCCCTGCGCCAGCACCCATCCTACCTGAACGTCCGTTCGCTAGCACATGGGTTCGATTTATAGCCATTATAGCGCGAACGCGCGTTCTAAGTCAAGCACCCCCCACGTAGGTTATCCACTCCCCACACACGCACACACGGGGGAGTGTCCAACATTATGGACTAACGAATTGAAACAAATGAGCTGGATAGCCAGGATAGCGATGCCGATAGAGCTGACGACGGTTCCAACAGAAAACGAACAGCCGAACCGC
>DAOTYF010000180.1:0-44446 GCA_034434995.1 Anaerolineae bacterium | reverse complement strand
GCGGTTCGGCTGTTCGTTTTCTGTTGGAACCGTCGTCAGCTCTATCGGCATCGCTATCCTGGCTATCCAGCTCATTTGTTTCAATTCGTTAGTCCATAATGTTGGACACTCCCGGAGACCTCTCCCCCTCAAACAGCAGCCCCATCATGCCAGGGATTGGGAAGGAGGATCAATGCCAACTCAGCGTCCTGGTTCCAATACCTCCGGGCGTGCACCCGTGATCGTGATCTCGGCTACGCTCATCTCAAAGCCAGCCGCCTCCTTCGCAAATGCCTCGAGTTCGCCACGCGCCAACGTCGGCACAGGCTGGCTTCCCGACAACAGATGGACTTCCGCCGTGCCATATTCATGATCCAGCACATTGATCTCGATCCGAACGACTTGGTTGGGATCCAGCTCCACATCGAGCATGCCGTCTCGATTAGTGGTCACCCTCTGCACACGTTGATCGATCTCAATATCAAAGCTCTTACCCGCCCAGGGTTTTCCACCATTCTCAAAAAAGAAAACCCCCAACCGGACAGGCTCCTGACTGAGCGGCGCAATATACAGCTGGGTTCGATAGGTAATATCTTCCCAACCACCTGCTCGCCAGAATGGGATATACAGGACACCGTTCATAGTTTATGTCTCCTCTCAGTGATCGGTGTTCACGCCTGCGCGGCCTCCAAAAGCACGTCCAGGGTAGCACGAGCGCTGGCTTCCCAGGAAAAGCGTTTGACCCTCTCCAATCCGCGCCTAATCAGCGTCCGACGTAAATCGTTATCCACCAGCAACCGATGAATCGCTTCAGCCAGCGCTCCAGTATTGGTTGGAGGAATCATCAGGGCTGCATCGCCGACCAGCTCTGGCAGCGAAGACGTGCTAGAGCAAACGACAGGCGTGCCACAGGCCATCGCCTCTAGCACTGGAAACCCAAAACCCTCGTACAAAGACGGAAAGGCGCAAACCGCAGCCCCGCTGTAGAGGGCCGGGAGATCCTCCTCGGGAACAAAGCCGGGTAGAATCACCTGTCCTGCCAGCCCAAGCTGGCTGATCTGCCGGAGCAAGCCGCGGTGTTCCCCAGCCTTACGCCCCGCCAGTACCAGCGTTAATCCCCGCGTGGTCCCCCGAATTTGGGCGAAGGCTTCCACCAACCGGGGAAGGTTCTTACGAGCTTGCAAACGTCCCACATGTAAAATGTAAGGGCCGGAGATCCCCAGCCGCCCGCACAACTTCGCAATCTGCTCAGGATTGTCTACGGGCTGCATCAGCTTGTCAACACCAGAGTAGATGATGCGAATCTTACCCTCCGGCACTCCGTTGAGTGCTGCCAGGTCGTGCGCGGTAGCTCTGGATACGGCGATCACTCGCCGGGCTATCCGCACACTATGTCGGGTTGACCAATCAAGGTATATCCGCTCAAGGAAAGGGTGCTTTTCCGGGTAATGCAGGTAACCCAGGTCATGAGATGTAACCACACAGGGGACGCTGCCCACTCCCGGCCAGGGGATGACATGCGCGGGGACAAATAACACATCGGGTGGCTCCCGCAGCACATCAGACCGCAATCCGACATGACTCCACAAGCGCGGCTGTCGGATGATGCGAATCTCAACGTTCTCCTGTTCTGGAAACAGCCCTGGAGGAGGATCGTCCCGGAAGTAAAGGCGGAAGCGATGCTCCCTCCCCTGTGCAACGACCCCGTTGATGACATGTAGGCTGTAGCCTTCAGTGCCGGTGCGATTGGCGACAGTGGCACGGCTGGCGTCAATCCCGATCAGCATATGCCATGAATCCCGATCAATCTGAGGCGTTATGCCCTCGACCCCGCACCCGCAACCGGACGAATAGCGCCAGAGCGATCGGAACGAGCAGCAGCGGCCATAGCCTAGCTACCTGATCGATGACACTGCTACGAATGATCCCCATGGTCAGTGGTAGAGCGAATAAGCCTCCCCCCCCGATCAGATAGACAGGCCGCATCAAAGACATATCCCGCATCCCGTCGGCGATGAAGAGGATCAGGAATGCGGCCCCGCCGATGATCAGGAAAACCGGCCAATACTTTCCCATATCGGCCCATGAGAGCCGTCCGATCCGAAATGTAAACGCGCACAAGAAGATACCCGTTGACAGGGCCATAAAACCTACAAAGACTAGGCCGTTGCGTTTACGCTCTTCCAATCCGTACTGGGTTAACAAGGCCAACCCCGCCACAATGGGAATTACAGGCCAGAGGCGATCCAGGCCAACCAGTTGGGGCTGATTTCTGACCCCCGATCCCGCCGCAAGGTCAACGATTAACAGCCACCCTCCGACAAGTAGAAGTCCCAATCCGCTGATGAAAGAGCCAGGTTGAATGCGCTGCATTTTGAGGACCATTCCATTCTTAGATCCATTGCGCGCGTATTGTAGAATCCAACTCTCGAAACGCCAACAGGCCCCATCCAGCGTTCCGTGATAAACTCTGAGCACAAGGTGCCATTTATGCCCCCCATTCCCTCCTGATGGTGTCTTCTCATTTCGAGAGGAGGATCACAAGGCTATGCCGCAATACGTTGCAGCTATCGATCAGGGCACAACCAGCACTCGCTGCATGATTTTCAACCATACAGGCCGGGCGGTTGCTTGCCATTAGTTAGAGCATCGCCAGATCTACCCGCAGGCAGGCTGGGTGGAACACGATGCAGTTGAGATTTGGCACTGCACCCAGGGCGCCATTCGGGGGGCGATGCAGAAGGCAGGTCTCTCCGCCGCCAACCTCGCTGCTATTGGCATCCTTAGGCGCGGCATATGTAGCAGGGCTGGCAGTCGGTTTCTGGGATAGCCAGGATGAGTTGCGCCAGAACTGGGGCGTAGATCATATTTGGCAGCCTCAAATGGACGAGGCCGAGCGTGCCCACTTGTATGCCTGCTGGAAGCGGGCTGTCGAGCGCACCTTCAACTGGCTTGACTGAAATTGCAGAACTCAAGGCGATTGAGCTATGGAGCGAGAGGGCATTCTGGAACGCATCCGCTGCCACCCTGAGGTGTCAGTTCTTATCATAGGCGGTGGGATCAATGGAGCAGGGACCTTCCGTGACTTGGCCCTGCAGGGGGTGGATGTACTGCTGGTGGAGCGTGGTGATTTCTGTTCCGGCGCGAGCGCTGCCTCTTCGCACATGCTGCATGGGGGGATCCGTTACCTTGAGAATGGTGAGTTTCGTCTAGTGAAGGAGGCCCTGCGCGAACGGAACCGTCTGCTCAAGAACGCTCCCCACCATGTAAAGCCCCTGCCAACGACGATTCCTCTTTTCAAATGGCTTTCGGGGGTATTCAATGCGCCTTTGAAGTTCATGCGCTTGTTGGATCGACCTGCTGAGCGGGGCGCGTTGGTAGTCAAAATCGGGCTGACGTTGTATGACTGGTATGTGCGCTCCGACCGAATCCTGCCTCCCCATCATTTCCTAGGGCGAGATGAATCGCTGGAACAATACCCCGAACTGAATCCAGCCATTCTGTATACGGCGACCTACTACGATGCCTGGATGCCGTCGCCTGAGAGGTTGTGCTTGGAGGTTCTGCTGGATGGCGAAGCAGCGAACGCGCAGGCACATGCCCTTAACTACCTGAGTGTGACAAGTGCATCCGGTAACACAGTCGTGCTGCGGGACGAGGTCCGTGGTGAGCTGTTCCCTGTGCGGCCCACTATCGTTGTCAACGCCGCTGGCCCCTGGATAGACCTCGTCAACCGGGCGATGCGCCGAGAAACCCGCCTCATTGGTGGGACCAAAGGCTCTCACCTGGTCCTCGACCATCCCCCGTTGCGGGCACAGATCGGGGATCGGGAGTTTTTCTTTGAGAATGATGACGGGCGGATTGTGCTGATCTTGCCTTTTTTCGACAAAGTCATGGTTGGCACATCGGATATTCGTGTCGATGATCCGGACAATGTGCGTTGTACCGACGAGGAAGTTGATTATTTTATTCGCATGATCGAGAAGGTGTTCCCACGCATCAGGGTGGACCGCTCTCACATCGTGTTTACCTTCACAGGAGTCAGACCTTTACCTGCTAGCAACGTGAATAGCCCAGGTCTAATCAGCCGCGACCACAGCATTTGGGTTACTGAGCCAGACGATAAGATTGCCTTTCCAGTCTACTCTCTTGTTGGAGGCAAATGGACGAGTTTCCGCGCGTTTTCGGAACAGGCAACTGATCAGGTACTTAGACGCTTGGGAGTCACCCGAATACAGGACACTCGTGATCTGGCAATCGGCGGTGGGCACGGCTATCCCCTCACCGATGACGAACGCGAGCGCTGGCTGGCCGGCCTGCATCAGGAGGTTGGCTTACCGCGCGAGCGGCTCATGACTCTGTTGGAGCGTTATGGAACACGTGCTGAGGAAATAGCCCGGTTTGTTGCACAGGGAGACGATGTGCCGTTGACTTACCACCCCGACTACAGCCGCCGGGAAATTCAGTTTATTGCTAGCCAGGAGAAGGTTGTACACCTGGCCGACCTATTACTGAGACGCACTTTGCTCGGCATGTTGGGGCAGCTCCACCCCGCGTTGGTTCATGAACTCGCTGGAATCGTTGGAGAGACACTTAGTTGGACGGATGAGGAGCAGCATCGGGAGGTGGAACTCGTGTATGATCTTCTTCTTAACCTGCACCGGGTTGATCTCAAACTCCAGCAGATGAGACTTTAGGCCATGCCTCACTATAATCGGGAGTGGGAAGTATCTGGGTATGGGTAAAACGAGGGCATAAACCCACGCCCCCCTGTAGCCAGCCCAACGGATGAGCCGCCCATGGGGCGAATATTAAAGTTCGGGGCGGCGGGCATGCCAGGCTACCGCCTGCTGGTATGCATGGGCTAATTGGATGAGAGTGGCCTCACTGGGCGCAACGATCTGCATCCCGATAGGCAGGCCATCTTCGGTAAAGCCACACGGTAAGGAAAGTGACGGCATCCCACTCAAACTAAAAGGATAGGTAAAGCGGAGCAATTCTCTGGCTGCTGCCAACCCTTCACTGCCTTCGATCACGTGCCCTGGAACGGGGGTGGTCGGCATCAGCAACACATCGATCTGCTCGCGGAATAATGCCCGCAGCACTACCTGCCACTGACGTCCCACTTGGCATGCCTGAGCATACTCAGCGCCGGAACGTCCCACCGCCCATTCGAGCCGTGCCCGCACATCTTCCCCAAACATCTCCGGTGATGTTTCCAGCCGCTCTTTATGATAGGCGGCTGCATCGCAGAGGCTTATCACGCTGGCAGCGCGGAGCGCCTCTCGCGCCATGGGGAGGAGCACACTAGCGATGGGCAGGCCGAGGTCCGTGAGTCGATCGATGGCCTGCCGGACTGCTCCCACCACCTGATAGTCGGTGTCCAGCCAGAAGAAATCGTCTTCTGGCACGCCAACCCGCAGCCTGGGGAGCGGTTCGGGGAGATGATCCGTGCAGCGGGCGGGTGCGAGCGGTTGAGAGTCGATGGCATCCAATAACAGCGCCACATCCTCGGCGGTACGGGCGATGGGGCCGACAGTATCCAGCGTCCAGCTCATCGGGATGATCCCCTGGATACTAACGCGATCTCGGCTGGGGCGCAGTCCTGTGAGGCCGCATAGTGCTGCAGGTACGCGCACCGATCCACCCGTATCCGTGCCTAACGTGCCCAGGCACATGGACGCGGCGACCGCCGCCGCCGATCCGCCGCTGGAACCGCCGGGACTGTAGTCAAGATTCCAGGGGTTGCGAGCCGGTCCATAGTGAGGATTGACGTTAGTGGCCCCGATAGCGAATTCGTGAAGATGGGTCTTGCCGATGATGATCGCCCCCGCAGCGCGAAGCTGGCGCACCACTTCTGCATCGCTCTCCGCAATCTGGTTGCGGAAGAAGAGGCTTCCAGCAGTGGTGCGCTCCCCGGCCACGTCGATCAGGTCTTTGACTGCAATAGGAATGCCATGCAGCGGTCCCCAGGTATCCCCACGCACCAGTGCTTCCTCAGCCTGGCTGGCATCACGGAGCGCTTCGGCTGTCATCACCGTGAGGAAGGCATTGAGCCGCGTATTGAGCCTTTCAATGCGGGACAGGCATGCTTCGATCAGCTCGCGCGGTGAGATTTCTCGCTTGCGGATCGCTTCCGCTGCTCCGGCGAGGGTCAAGGCTTGGAGTTCGAGATCATCCATCTTCGGGGGTCAACCTTTGTCTGTGAGTTCCCAGATTGTATACTCAAAAGCATCTATAGGGCCATTCACACTTGGCAGGCGATATGTGGTTAGCAATGACGCCCTATCGACCCACCCGTATCTAGCCGATAGTTCCGAGGAAGGACATGGGCAACGACCATACTAACATCGATCTCTCGCCTTTGAACGGGGTGCTTGCCCAATATCCTCCGGAGCGCGCTTCGCTCCTGCCAATATTGCACGAGGCGCAGGCAAAGTACGGCGGCAGGCTACCGGAGGCCGTGCTGATAACCATCAGCCATCATCTGCGTGTGCCGCTGGCTGATGTACAGGGTGTGGTCGAGTTTTACACATTGTTTTATGCCGGGCCGGTCGGTCGGCGGGTAGTACGGGTGTGCACCGACCCCCCCTGCCTGATTGCGGGGGCGGAGGAGATGCTGGACGCAGTCTGCCGCCAGGTGGGCAATATCCAGCCTGGCCAGACTAGCGCTGATGGCGCGGTGACAGTCGAACGGGTGACCTGCCTGGGGCTATGTGATCAGGCTCCCGGCGCGCTGGTGGACCAACAGGCTTTTGGGTGCATCAGGGCCAACCAGGTGGTTGCATTGCTGGAGGCGGCTGCCACCCCCTCCGCGCTCCAGGTGACAGGCGATCCGCGCGTGCTTACCCGCCATATTGGGATGCTGCCACCCACCGATCTGGACGCACATCGCAACGCGGGGGCGTTTGCCGCTCTGAACAAGGCGCTGACCACAATGACGCCCGACCAGGTGATCGAACAGGTCAAAGGGGCGGGATTGGTGGGACGCGGTGGAGCTGCCTTCCCCACCGGCTCCAAGTGGCAGTTCACCCGCGCGGCTCAGGGGGAACCAAAGTATGTGGTGTGTAATGCCGATGAGAGCGAGCCGGGCACGTTCAAAGACCGCGTTCTGATGGAAGGCGACCCCTTCCGCGTGCTGGAAGGGATCATGCTGGCTGGGTATGCCATCGGCGCTCAGAAGGGATATTTGTTCATCCGAGGTGAGTACCCCCAGGCGGCCCGGCTGCTTGAGGAAGCCATCGCGACGCTGCGTGCGGCAGGGCTGTTGGGCCATCACACCCTGGGCACGGACTTTAGCTTCGATATCGAACTCCGACGCGGGGCTGGGGCCTACATCTGTGGTGAGGAGACGGCTCTATTCGAGGCGATTGAGGGCAAGCGCGGCTTCCCACGCCTCAAACCACCCTTTCCAACGACACATGGCCTGTTCAACCAACCCACCGCCATCAACAATGTCGAAACCCTGGCTATCGTGCCGGACATCGTGCTGAATGGCGGCGCGTGGCTGCGGCAATGGGGGACGGAGAAATCAGTGGGGGTCAAACTGTTCTGCCTCAGCGGGCATGTCCAGCGCCCCGGCGTGGTCGAAGTCCCCTTTGGTGTGACCGTCCGCGAGTTGGTCGAGCGCTACGGCGGCGGGTTCGTTGGCACTCCTCAGGCCATCCTGATGGGTGGCGCGGCGGGCGGCTTTCTCACCCCTGATCAACTCGATACCCCTCTCACCTTCGAGGATTTGCAGAAGCTTGGCGCGCCTGTCGGCTCTGGCGTGGTGATGGTCTTTAATGAGACGGTGGACATGCGGCAGATACTTCGGTCACTGGCTCACTTCTTCGCCCATGAATCCTGTGGCAAGTGTTACCCATGCCAGCTTGGGACGCAGCGCCAGATGGAGATTCTCGACCGCGTTGCAATGGGGCAGGCCCGCCCGACGGATTTTGATGCACTCCAAGATATTGGTTGGACGATGACCGACGCTTCGATCTGCGGTCTGGGCCAGACAGCGGCCTCGGCGGTGCTCGGCGCGCTGAAACTGTGGCCGGATTTGCTGAAAGCCGTCGCCACCGATGCCCAGCAGTAGTTTCATAGGTAGTTGGCTCAGATGGGTAGGGTACCATAGTGACTAACCACGAGCATTGCGAGCAGGGGACAATCCGCAGCGGCTATACTGTTGTGACGCGATCGGGATGGGAAGTCATATCTGCGGACGTGATCCACGAGCGGCCGGTGTCGATCTTCGTCAATGGGCAGGAACTGGCGACGATTATGTGCTCACCATGCCAGCAAGATGCGCTGGCGCTTGGCTTTCTGGCAAATGAGAGTGTGATCGAGTCGCTGGACGATGTGCGGGCTGTGCATATCTGTCCCAGCGGGGCGTGCGTGGACGTGTGGCTGAAATCAGCCACCTTCGATCCGCCACGTCGCATGATCCTGACCTCGGGCTGTGGGGGCGGAGTGACTTTCGAAGATTTGAGTGCTACCTTTGAACCGCTGGAGGCCGATGTGCGGGTGACACCGGCCCAACTCTGGCGGCTGATGGACCAACTTCATCAGACCGCTGACCTGTATAGTCGGGCACGAGGCGTACATACTTCAAACCTGAGCGATGGCGAGCGCCCCTTGCTGGTGGCTGAGGACGTGGGCCGCCACAACACGTTGGATAAGCTGCGCGGCCTAGCGCTCCTGCGCGGGATTGGAACGAAGGGTCGCATCATCTTGACTTCGGGCCGCATCAGCTCCGAGATGATCAACAAAGCGCGGCATATGGGCGTACCCATCGTGTGCTCACGCACCTCACCCACCAGCATGTCGGTAGGGTTAGCGCGAGAGTGGAACATTACCTTGGTTGGCTATCTGCGCCGCAACAGCATGAACATCTACGCACACCCAGAACGTGTCCAGCTTGAACCTGAATCGGTCAGCGCGGCTGGTGATGGGCGCCCAGGAAAGAACTAGACAACATGACGAGTGAGGATACCCTTACCCTCAGCATCGATGGGCAGGATGTCAGCGTGCCGCATGGCACAACAATCTTGCAGGCAGCCAAAGCAATCGGGATAGACATTCCACACGTGTGCTACCACGAGGCGCTGACCCCGCCTGCCGTATGCCGGGTATGTGTGGTCGAGGTGGAAGGGGCACGGGTGCTTCAAGCGTCATGCGTGGCCCAGTGCACGCCGGGAATGGTCGTCCACACTCGCAACGAGCGCGTCGAGCGCAGCCGCCGGACGATCCTGGAGATGCTGAACTCTGCTGTGGACTTGCGCGAGGCTCCAGCCATCCTCGATATGCTGGCAGAATACCAGGCTGATCCGGATCGCTTCGAGGGGAGCGCCAAGCGCAAATTTGAGGTGAAGGACGATAATCCCTTCTACGTGCGGGATTACTCGCAGTGTGTGATGTGCTGGCGCTGCGTCCAGGTCTGCGCCGATGACGGGCAGTTTGCCTTTGCGCTGAACTTCGGCGAGCGCGGCTTCCGCTCCCGCATTGCCACCTTTGCCGACCGCCCAATGCCGGAGACAACTTGCGTTTTCTGCGGGCAATGTGTGGGGGTCTGCCCAACAGGGGCACTGAAACCCAAGATGGAGTGGGGACTGGAGCAGGGTTTTGACCTGGAGCAGATTTGGCAGATGACACGCCAGGGTAAGAAGCGCAAGGACCGCACGCTAAGTGCGGACTGATCCACACACGACCGCCAGAGGGTAGAGATCAGTGAAAATCGACGGAGGTACATAGGATGACCAAAATCAACGACTATCTCTGGCATCTTCCCCATGAGCCATCGGTAGACGATCCCCCCGATGTGGGTTTGCTTCAAGAATGCTTCAACGGTCTCATCGTTGCCATGCTTGAGGAACCACTGGCGGCGCTGGGGTATGAACTTAAGAGCAGCGATGTGGTGGTGCGGCTTGATGACCGGGTGGATAACACCGCCGATACCTACTATGCCAATGTGCGCTTCATCCGCTACCTGCGGCCCGATGTGATGGCGCGTGTGCATTTTGAGCATTTTGAATGGGCCCATTTCCTGCCTGGCAGCCAGGAACATCGCTACGTCATCAACCTTGACCGATTCAAGATCAGTGACCCGGCCACGCAGATGGTGGTTCCACAATGGGAAGGGCGGTTGCACACTCGCATGTCGAATCGCATTGATTACGTGCTGGAGCACTCTGGGCCGGATCAGGTGTGGACTTTCCGCACGAGCCGGGAGTTTGAGCGCCAGCTAGCATTGTTTATGGACAAGTTCAAAGAGGTCGGTATTCCCTGGCTGGAAGACCCCAGGACGATGGGGGCGGATTAGAGAGGTCGCTTAAGACCCCGGCAAGCCACGCCGGTGCCAATCACGCCTCGATCATGTACTCACCCTCATGAACATCACCAATGATGCGCGGGGCATCGGGATCAGGCTCCAGTTTGGCCCGCAGACGAGCGATGATCATTCGCACCACCCTGGGGTCGCCCATTCCTGGCGGGTAGTGCCAGACGCCCTGCAACAATGCCTCTGTGGAGACTGCATGCCCGGTGTGCTCCATCAGGTAATGAAGTACATGATGCTCAACGGGGGTGAGGACGATGACCTGCTCCCCCACTTCAACTTCGGGACGCATCAGAGAGAGCCTCATACCGCCAGCCAGCAGATAGTCTGAGCGTGGATCACGGCTGCCGCTTGAGAAGCGCCGTAGAATGGTCTGCACCCGTATTGGCAGGTCGTTATAGATAGAACCCTTGTTAACGAAGTCATCCCCTCCTACGTCAAGCGCCTGAGCAATGTCACCGGGATGTTCCTTTGAGATCAGGAAGATGACCGGCAGGCTGGCAGTGAGAGGGTTGGCCCGGATGCGCCTGCACACCTCAACGCCACTCACCTCCGGCATTGTAATGTCCAGGATCACCAGGTCGGGGCGGTACTGATCAATAAAACCCTTGGCTTGGATACCATCGTAAGCGACACTGACCCTGTGGCCGATGCCCTCCAACACATCGCTCACTGCCACCAGCACTGCTGGATCATCATCTACGGCAAGGATGTGGGCCATGGCTTGCTCCGTTTTCGAGTGGCGCCATATTACACCGAATCCCTGTCATGAGGCTAATGCGTCACTTCGCACAATATAGACGCTTATGGTAAACTTTATTCACCTGTGCGTCCGGTAAGAAGGTGGTGGGCAAGCTCATGATCCAGGCAGATCGGACCGTTCTCAGCACCTGCCCATTCTGTGGAGTGGGGTGCCAGATAAACCTGCACATCAAGGGGGATGTGATTTATCGTGTCGGAGCCCCATTTGATGCTGCTCCTAACTATGGAATGCTATGTGTCAAAGGGCGTTTCGGCGCGGACTATGTGATGCACCCATCCCGGCTCAAGAAGCCGTTGATCCGGGAAAACTGGGACGAGCCACGCTCGGTCCCGGCTGTGTGGCGCGAGGCGACGTGGGCCGAAGCACTCGATCTCGTGGCGGATAGACTGGTCCGCATCAGCCGCGAACACGGCGGCGATGCGATTGCTGCCTTCGCCTGCGCCAAGGCCACCAACGAGGACAACTATGTGCTGCAGAAGCTCATCCGGGCACTCTTCCACACAAACAACATTGACCACTGTTCGCGCCTGTGCCACTCGGGCAGTGTGACCGGCCTTCAACTGGCCATCGGATCAAGCGCCATGAGCAACTCCATCGCCGAGATGGAACATCTGGACACATTCATCGTCACGGGGTCTAACACCACCGAGACCCACCCCGTAATCAGCAATTTCCTGAAGCGCGCTGTCCGCAGGAACGGAGCGAAGCTGATCCTGATCGACCCTCGCCAGATCGAGATGGCGGACTTTGCTACCCTGTGGCTGCGCCAGAACCCCGGATCGGACGTGGCGCTGTGGCAGGCAATGGCACATGTGGTCGTCAAAGAGGAGCTGTACGACCGGGACTTCATCCGAGAACGGACAGAAGGATTCGGCGATTGCGTGGAATCGCTGGAGCACTGCACGCCGGAATGGGCGGAGGAGATCACTGGCGTCCCGGCAGAGGATATCCGCCAAGCGGCTCGCATGTATGCGACGGCTGAAAGGGCTGCCGTGTATTGGGGGATGGGCATCTCACAGAGCGTCCATGGGACGGATAACGCCCTTGCTATCACGAACCTGGCGTTGATGTGTGGCCATATCGGCAAACCCGGCACAGGACTCAACCCCCTGCGTGGTCAGAACAACGTCCAGGGATGCTCGGACAGCGGGGCGTTGCCGCCCTTCCTGACCGCCTACCAGCGCGTTGACCATGACGAAGTACGCCACAAGTTTGAGCGTCTGTGGGGAGTTCAGCTCAACCCAACCCCTGGCCTGACCGTCACGGAGATCATAGACGCTGCGCTGGACGGGCGCATTAAGGCTATGTTCATCATGGGGGAAGACCCTATGACCAGCGAACCAAACCTGGAACACGCGCGTCAGGCGATGGAAGCGGTCGACTTCATTGTTTGTCAGGACATCTTCATGACCCCATCCGCTGAGCTAGCGGATGTGATCCTGCCTTCGACCTCCTTTGCCGAGAAAGACGGCACATTCACCAACTCTGATCGGCGCGTGCAGCGCATCCGCCGGGCGATCCCGCCGGTGGGCGAGTCGCGCCCCGATTGGGAAATCTTGTGCGACCTGGCGAGGCGCATCGAGATGCGGCTGGATGTGAAAACCAGTGCCGGGTTCGATTATGCCCATCCCTCTGAAATCTGGGAGGAGATGCGCCGCGTGACCCCGGACTTTTGGGGCATCACCTACGAGCGGCTGGAGCGCGAAGGTGGCGTTCACTGGCCCTGCCCGTCGGAGGAACATCCTGGCACGCCCTATCTGTTCGAGGACGACTTCCCGCGCGGGAAGGGCAGGTTCTGGGCGCTGGATTACGGCACAGATAGCGAGCTGCCTGACGACGAATATCCCTTCATCCTCTCGACCGGGCGGGTGTTGTACCACTGGCATGGGGGCGCGATCAGCCGCCGCTCAAGCTTGGATACCATCTGGCCGGAGGCGACTGTGGAGATGCACCCTACCGACGCGGAGCGGCTGGGGTTGAGCACGGGGGACTGGGTGAACGTGCGCTCGCGGAGGGGAGAAGTCACGCTGAGGGTGCTGATCACGGGACGCTCCCCAGTGGGGACAGTGTTCATCGCCTTCCACTTTGCGGAGGCGGCGGCCAACGCCCTGACCAATAACAAGATCGACCCGCGAGCCAAGATTCCAGATTACAAGCTATGCGCTGTAGCGGTGGAGAAAACGAGCGCGCCGCCAAGGCGCGAAGGAGCAGACATCCCATTAACAGAGCGGGGGGCCATCGCCGACCGGACCCAGCAGGTGCACTGACTGGGCGACCTGTCTGAAGAGGGGGGCGGCGGCGGTCAAGCAACGGATGGGCCCGGCAGGATTCGAACCTGCGACCAACCGGTTATGAGCCGGTCGCTCTAACCGCTGAGCTACGGGCCCCCCAGAGCGGGCAACGGGATTCGAACCCGTAACAACAGCTTGGAAGGCTGATGTGTTACCGTTACACCATGCCCGCTGGGATGTCCCCATTTTACCCTGAAGGGGGACATGATTCAACCGTAGCCTAAGCGTTTCACGGAGCGTCTTTCCAGAAAGACTTTCCGTGAAACCGGCAGTTTGGCCGAAATTTGTTTCGACCAAACACTTAGCCAAGCACACTGGGATAGCTACACCTCGCTGCCCTGTGGTTCCGAGGTTTCGAGCAGAGCAGCGGCGCGCAGGATTCGTTGGAGGCTGATCTGGCGGCCCAACACCTCCATCGTCTCGAAGAGAGGTGGGGAGACTGTCTGGCCGGTGACGGCCACGCGCACCGCTCCGAAGAGTTGCCCCGCTTTCAAGCCCAGCCGCTCGGCAAGAGCACGCATAGCCGGTTCCTGGGTTGCAGCGGAGAAATCGGGCAGGGCAGCTAGCGTCTCGTGGGCAGCCCGCAGCGCTCTGGCGGTGGAGGGTGCATCCATCTTCTTCTGGATCAGCATTGCTGGCTCGACTGTTATCTGGCCTCGGAAAACGAAACCCACCATCTCAACCGCTTCGCGCAACGTCTTGATGCGCTCCTGGATCAGGGGGGCTACTTGGAGGAGGAGCGGCATATCGGTAGCCAGGCCAGCCGCATCCAGGTACGGTCTGAGGCGATGAGCTAATTCTTCGGCTGGCAGATTGCGGATGTAGACCCCATTTAACCATTCCAGCTTCTCGTAGGGCAGGCGGGCTGGGGCCGGGTTGATGTCCTCCAGGCGGAAGCGGCGCATTGCCTCGTCAACAGAGAACACCTCCCGGTCACCACCGAAAGCCCAGCCAGTGTTGAGCAAGAAATTGACGACAGCCTCTGGCAAATAACCTGCCTCACGGAATTCTCGAACCTGGATCAATACCTGCACCCCATCTTCCTGGAAGCCCTGATCGCGCTTGCTGAGCTTACCTTTGCCACTGGGGCTGAGAATAACCGGCAGATGGGCAATGGCTGGCATATCCCAGCCGAAGGCCCGATAAAGCTGCCGGTGAAGCGGCGCTGTGGCGATCCACTCATCGGCGCGCATAATATGGGTAATCCCCATCAAGTGGTCATCCACCACGTTGGCTAAATGGTAAGTGGGAAGACCGTCAGACTTAAGCAGAACGAGGTCTTCCAGTTCCACGTTCTGGAAGACGATATCGCCCCGGATGAGGTCATGCACAATGGTCTGGCCGTCGAGAGGCATCTTGAAGCGCACAACGCACGGCCCAGCATCTGCCCCTAGACCCAGGTCACGGCAGTGACGGTCGTAGCCCGGCTTTTGCCGGTTCTGGATCTGCTGATCGCGTACCGCTGCCAGTCGCTGCGGTGAACAGTTGCAGCGATAGGCGTGACCGTGCTCGACAAGCCATTCTGCCCATTGTCGATACAGATCGCCACGCTCCGACTGCCGGTAAGGTCCGACTGGGCCACCAACATCAGGGCCTTCCTGCCAGTCCAGGCCCAGCCAGCGCAGGCTATCCAGGATGTCGATCTCCGATTCGGGAGCGTAGCGTTTTTGATCGGTATCCTCGATGCGCAGGATGAAAACACCGCCATGCTTGCGGGCGAACAGCCAGTTAAAGAGAGCGGTGCGTGCCCCCCCGATGTGCAGGAATCCAGTGGGGCTGGGGGCAAAACGGACTCTCACAGGGTCAGTAGATGGATCAGACAAACGCTTCTCTCCTTCCTTGCAGCTCTTACCCCCTGTCCATCTCCTAGTGGCTTGATTGGTCTGCTGGGAGGTGGGAATTGCAGGGAGGTAGACTACCACTCACGAGGATTGCGGCGCATTAGGACGCTCTCAACCAGACCGATGCCAAACAGGAGTGTGACCAGTGAGCTACCGCCGGAGCTGACAAAGGGCAGCGTCAAGCCTGTGACGGGCAGCAGACGGAGGTTCATGCCCACCGAAACAAGAGTTTGAAAGAAGATCACGGTGGCAACACCGTAGCAAATGAGCATCCCAGCCAGATCATGGGATAGTTGGGCAGCTCGAACAATCCGCAACACGGCGATGCCAATCAGTACCAGGACCATGATCGCGCCAACGAACCCCAACTCTTCTGCAATGACCGCAAAGATGAAGTCCGTATGGCGCACGCGCAGGTAACGAAGCTGGCTCTGTGTGCCCTGCATGTAACCACGGCCCAGCAGACCACCGTTGCCAATAGCGGTTATCGCCTGGCGGATATTGAAAGCAGCGTCTGGGTCAGCTTCAAGGTTGATAAAGGTGGAGATACGGGCACGCTGATAATCTTCCATCTGTGACCAGAGAATAGGCAGCATGACTATCGTCGCCACTGCGAACAGCCAGATATGCTGCCAGCGCATTCCGGCTCCCCAAACCATGACGAACCAAGTCACCAGCACCAGGATTGAAATACCCAGGTCGGGCTGAATGAAGATGAAGAAGACAGGGACAGCAACGAAGGCCAGGGACTTGAGCACCGTCCCTAAATGCTCAATCCGATCGGCGCTATTGGCCAACTGTTGGGCAAGGACGATGATCAAGAGCATCTTCGCCAACTCAGAGGGTTGGAAACCGGCAACACCCAAGTTAACCCAACTCTGGGCGCCCGCTTCGCCCTCTGTGCCCAGCAATCCCACTACTGCCAACAACAGCACAATGATCCCGTAGATCCACAGCCACGTGCTGGTCAGAAGCCGGTAGTCGATGGCTGCCACGACAAAAACGACCGCAACCCCCACCAGGCCATAAAGGACCTGACTGTTGACCCGGTCAGCCAGGCTGGCCACATCGCGGGTGGCGCTGGCGATCATCATCACCCCGAAGGCAATGAGAAGGATGATCACGCCCAGAAGAATGAAATCGAAGTTGCGGAAAAAGCGGGCTGTAGTAGAGGTATGCACAGCTTAAACCCACTCACTCCTGGTTCAGCGATGTGCGGACGCAGTATAGCGGCTCGTTGCAGGGGTCACCAGAGGATCAAGCCCCTAAATGCGCCAGAGCCAAACCGATCACGGCGGTTGCCGCAATGGTTACGAACTTCCCAGCCAGCCAGTGCTCGCGGAGACGATCCAGATCGTAGAAGTGGATGCACTGATGTTCAAGGTCACCTGCCTGAGGTACTGCAACTTGCCGGGCATGACGAGCCAAAAAGGCGTGGGCCTGTCCGCAGCCCCGGTTGCCATCGACAGTGAACACACCCAGCGAACACCACTCCGGTGCTGTGAGGCCAGTCTCTTCCTGTAGCTCCCGCCGGGCGCTGTCCAGAGGGCTTTCCCCTGGATCGATATATCCAGCAGGTAGTTCCAACACACGTCGCTTAACACCGTGTTTATAGTGCTCGATGAGCGCTACATGCTGACCCTCTGTCAGCGCAAAGATAACCACATAGGGTGGGATCTCGACATGATAGAAATTCGGAACCAGCGTCCGCTTATCTTCCAAACGGACCGTCTCGGCAAAGACTTTCAGCCAAGGAGCTGCATCCAGCAATTCGCGTCGCTCAATGACCTCCCAGCCTTCATCCATTATGCCTGACCCCCTGAGTTATAGAGCACCTCCTCCTGGAGTGTGCCCGTTTGTAGCGTGCCGATCAGATCATAGGCCATCGCGCCTGTAATGCGTAGCGGCACGATCTCCCCCACAGGCAGCTTCCCCTCGGCAATAACCAACCCGTCAATCTCCGGCGCATCACGATAGGAGCGCCCGATGCTCAGACCGTCACCATAGCCTTCAACTAACACGGACAAGGTTTGGCCTATAAAGGACTGATTGCGCTGATAAGAGATCGCCTGCTGAACTTCCATCAGTCGTTGCTGGCGCTCCTGCTTGACTTCGTCAGGAACCTGATCAGGCAACAAGGCGCTGGGTGTACCAGCCTCGAAGCTATACGTAAACGTTCCCACCCGGTCAAAGCGGAGTTCGCGGACGAACTGCAGCAGCCCCTCAAACTCCTCGTCGGTTTCTCCCGGATAACCGACGATAAACGTGGTGCGGATAGCAATATCGGGCATGGCGTCGCGCAGTGCACCAATGGTCTGGTAAACCCATTCGATATTGGCTGGGCGGCGCATCCGCCTCAACACCCCGTGATGGCCGTGCTGAAGAGGCATATCCAGGTACGGTAGGATGCGCTCGCTATACGCCATCAATTCAATCAGGCGCGGCGTGACACAACCAGGATAGGCGTACATAATACGGATCCAGGGCACATCGGGTGTCACTGCAAGGAGGTGTTCCAACAGGGTTGCTAATCCATCCTTCATACCAAGATCATGGCCGTAGTCCGTGGTGTCCTGTGAGATCAGGATAATCTCCTTGATACCCAGGTCGTTGAGGCGAGCTGCTTCATTCACAATGGCTTTGAGGGGGCGGCTGACATGCGTGCCTTTGATGGCAGGGATAGAACAAAAAGCGCATGGCCGACGGCAGCCGTCGGCGATCTTCAGGTAGGCGCTGGCGCCTTGAACTGCTGCCCGCATGACTCCTGCCTCATCTGTGCCAACCGTCAGGGCCTCATCAGGGAGGTGGTAGATCGGCTGTGGGTGGGTGCGGCGGCGAAGACGTCGGATCAGGTCGAGGATATCCATCCAGCGGCGCGTGCCGATTACCCCATCAAGGCCCGGCACTTCTTGGGCAAGAACGGCTCCGCTGCGCTGAGCCAGACAACCTGCTGCGATCAGCAGTTGGCCGGGCCGTTTTTGAGCAGCCAGTTCTCGTAGCGCGCCAATACTTTCTTGCCGGGCAGCCTCAATGAACCCACAGGTATTGACAACCAGCACGCTGGCCTCATCAGGAGAATAGGCCCTCCGATACCCATCACGGTTTAGCAACTGGGCCATGCTCTCCGTATCGACGGCATTCTTGGCGCAGCCTAGGTTCAGAAGGTAATACTGGTGCTGATCTTGCAACATCGTGAGTGATTCACCCGTTGACTGCACAAGGCTGGTTAACCCAACCCCGGCCTGGATATTCCCCTATCGATGCTCTACGCCTATTCACCAGGTGTTGCCGAGAGACGGGGTGTGGGCGTCGGCACGCTGGTTGGCGTTGTAGTCAGGGTGGGGGTGGGAGTCGGGGTAATCTGCCCGCTGACTGTAAAGAACCGTTCAACGACCTGGCCGCGCTCCCCCAGTGACCCTATGTCCTGCCCATTGTAATTGATTTCGAGAGCAGCAGCATTGCCCGCCAGTACCCCAATCGTCTCCTGCCCTTGGTATTGGAGCAGCACACCCGGATCAACCAACCCCTCAAAAACGATCTCACCATCAACGGTGACGCGCATCCAGGTGTGCTGTATCACGTTCATGCTGAGCACCACCCGGTCCAGAAACTGGACTCCCAGATTGGGTGTTGGCGTCGAGGTTGGTTGGAATGTCAAACTTGGCTCGACTGTCATGCCACCGGCAAATTCTTCCAGAAAGAGGGGCTGTGCAGGCGTAGGAACAATATCTTCAACCGAGACTTGACTGAGTTGGGTACTAGCCCACCACACGATGCCCGCGAACCCGATCAGAAGGATGATCCCAATGGTGAGATTAGATCGCATCAGCCGCCCTAGCCGCGAACGGATGCGCGGTGGCTCTGGCTCGGGGGGTAACGGCTGCACGGCGAGAGGATAAGGAGCATGCCTGGCGACCCCGCGTGGCATAGCTGGCCCTACCCGCGTGTCCGCTGTGATGTAGGTTGTGCGCCCTAATCCGCCTACGGGTGGCCCGCTCGATGGAAGAATGGTCGGCGAGGAAGGTTCAGCCGCCTCAGCAAAAGAGGAGGGCACACTAGCTGACCCTGTGTCACGGGAGATGGATGGGGCCGGGCGTGGAGGTGGGGCAGTCAGGGTCGTAACCGGCGGAGTAGCTGAGCCAGTCAGAGCCGCCAAGTCAGCGACCAACGCATTAGCATCCAGGTGAAGAAACTGAGCGTAGTTCCGAAGGAATCCCTTGGCATGAGTCACCGACGGCAAAACACTCAGATCGCCACTTTCCAGAGCCGCAAGGTATTTGATCCTGATGCGGGTCTGAACTTCGACCTCGTCGAGCGTCATGGCGCGGGCTTCTCGCGCTTGGCGTAACGCTTGTCCGAGGGATTGGAGATCGCCGTATGCCACCTGTGCCCTCAAGAAACCAGCCACCGGCCCGACCATGTACGTGCCGCTGGCTGGTTACACTCCCATCCGCTGGAGTCCAGGCTATGTTTCGTCCGACTCCCCGGACCCATCATCGACAGGCTCCATCTGGCGTTCGACTGCCGCTGGATAATCGCTCGCAGCTTCCACTTCCGTCTGGGCAGCCTGCTCAGCCTCGAATGCAGCCTCGGCCTCCGCAGGGCTTTCATTTTCACGGTGAACGATCACCCGTACATGGGAAACTACATTCGCGTCCAGGCGTACTGGCACGTTGAACACCCCCAGTTCGCGCAGTGGACGGTCGCCGACTCGGCGCCGATCCAACTCCAGCCCAAGCTGCTCCTTAAGTCGGCCAGCAATATCTGCAGGGGTCACCGAGCCATATAGTTTGCCACTCTCACCTGCCTTTACCGGAAAGGTGAGGGTGAGGCTCGCGATCTGTTCGGCGATCTGGTTGTACTGATGCTGGCGCTCAGCGCGGCGGACCTCCGCCGCCTTACGCAAGTGTTGGAACTGGCGGAGTGCACCTGGCGTGGCTTTCACGGCGAGGCGGCGGGGTATCAGGTAGTTGCGCGCATAGCCGGGGGCCACTTCCACCATCTCGCCTGCGACCCCGTGCTTATACACATCTTCTAACAGGATGACTTTCATAATCAGTCGCCTCTCTTGATAGTCGGCGGGATGATACCGTATTCGTGCGGTCTCATCAAGACACCCCCATCCCAATCCGCGACAGGTGTAAAGGCAGCATAAAAAGCGGGGCTGGTCTTGCCGAGGCCCCGCCCCTTAAACCGACTAGAATCAGGCTGCACCTGTTACGTCACAGGTGTGGATATTTCCTCCGCCTGGGTGTCTTCTTGGCGGAACACTAACTCTCCGTCCACGCAGTCCACCAAGATAGTATGGCTCGGCGCAAAGCGCCCGCCGAGGATACCATCTGATAGAGTATCCTCGATTTGGTTCTGGATCACGCGACGCAGTGGGCGTGCTCCGTACTCCGGATCAAAGCCCTGGTCGGCCAGATATTCTTTGGCTGCCTGGGTGACATTGAGCTGAACGGCGTGCTCAGCCAAACGCTCGCGTACCCGATCCAACAGAATATCCACGATCTGGGTGATTTCAGCCTTGGTCAACGAGCGAAAAACGATGGTGGCATCGACGCGATTTAGGAATTCAGGCCGAAAGGCACGACGCAGTTGATCCATCAGCTTCTTGCGCATCTCCTCGTAGGAGCCTGCTTCGACATCCCCAGGGTCGCGGGGAATCTCGAAGCCGAGTGTTGTGCTGCGCTTGATGACATCTGCGCCGATATTGCTGGTCATGACAATGATCGCATTGCGGAAGTCCACCATGCGCCCGCGTGCGTCAGATAGATGGCCCTCCTCCATGATCTGGAGGAGCATGTTGAATGCCTCAGGATGGGCCTTCTCGATCTCATCGAAGACTACAATGGAGTAAGGGCGGCGGCGGACTGCTTCGGTGAGCTGGCCTGCATCTTCATAACCCACATAGCCGGGAGGCGCACCGACCAGCCGGGCGACGGTGTGCCGCTCCATAAACTCGCTCATGTCAAGCTGAATGAGCGCTTCCTCACTGCCGAAAAGAAATTCAGCCAGCGCTTTGGTCAGCTCTGTCTTGCCCACCCCAGTCGGACCCAGGAAGATAAACGAGCCGATTGGACGGCGGGGGTCCTTCAGCCCAGCGCGCGCTCGGCGGACCGCCTTGCTGATGGCGACGATAGCTTCCTCTTGGCCGATGATCCGCTTGTGGAGCGCGCTTTCCATTTCAAGCAGGCGTTCGCTTTCCTCGCCAGCGATACGGGCTATTGGGATGCCAGTCCACATGGAGATGACCTCGGCGATATCGTCTTCTGTCACTTGAGCATCACCTGACTCATTCCAGTGGCTGCGCACGCTTTCGAGCCATTCCTCCAATTCAGCTCGGTGGCGCTCTAGGATGGCCTTCGCTTCTTCACCGTCGTAGTCTTCCTCGTCCAGGCGAGTCTTGATCTCCTCAATTTCTTCCTCCGCCCGGCGCACACGGATTGCCTCTGGTGACTTATACATGCGCACGCGGGCGGCGCTCTCGTCAATTAGGTCGATGGCCTTATCAGGCAAGAAACGGTCGGGCACGTAACGTGCTGAGAGATGCGCAGCCGCATCAATCGCCTCATCGGTGATCTTCAGCGCATGGTGTTCCTCGTACGGACGGCGAATGCCGCGCAGAATCTCGATGGTCTGCTCAATGGTCGGCTCTTCAACAATGATCGGTTGAAAGCGACGTTCCAGGGCCGCATCTGACTCGATGTGGCGGCGATACTCGTCCAGCGTCGTGGCCCCGATGCACTGAAGCTCACCGCGTGCCAAAGCAGGCTTGAGGATATTGGCAGCATCAACGGAGCTACCTGCCGAACCAGCGCCCACCAGCATGTGCACCTCATCGATGAACAGGATGCTGTCGGACGACTTGAGTTCATCGATGACCCGCTTTAGTCGCTCTTCAAACTGGCCGCGATACATCGTACCAGCAACGAGGGAACCTACATCAAGCTGGAGCAAGCGCTTACCCTGTAACGGGGCCGGCGTCTCCCCGGCGACGATCCGTTGAGCCAGCCCTTCGATGATGGCTGTCTTACCAACGCCAGGCTCACCGATCAAGGCGGGGTTGTTCTTGGTGCGTCGGCTGAGGATCTGGATGACACGCTCTATCTCCATCTCACGACCGATGACTGGGTCAAGCCTGCCCTCTTCAGCCAACGCGGTCAGATCGGTGGCTAGCTGGTCCACCAGCGGTGTTTTCTGACTACTGGGCACCACCGATCCAGGCTCGCGCCGGGTGCGTGCAGATGGACGGGGCGGAGAAGGCGCGCGCGGCGCGGCGGGATTATCCTGCAGGACGCGATGGGTCTGCTTGCGAATCTGGTCAGGCGAGAGGTTCAGCGCCTTGAGAACGTCGAGTGCAATGCCTTCGTTGTAAGAAAGCAGCGCCAGCAGCAGGTGTTCTGTGCCAATGTAGTGATGTCCCATCCTGCGCGCTTCTTCAACGGCCAGCTCCAGCACTTTCTTTGTGCCAGGAGCCAGATCAAGTTTGGCGAATGGGGTGCGCTGGCCGGAGCGGGTCTTGCGCTCGACCAGTGCCTCTACATCCTTGATGTCCAGGCCAAGTTGCTTGAGGACGCGCCCAGCCACGCCGCCCTCTTCCCGCAAAAGCCCGAGGAGCAGATGCTCCGTTCCAACATAACTATGCTGCAATCGTTCAGCTTCTTCCTGCGCCAAGCTCAGAACACGCCGGGCACGCTGGGTGAAGCGCTGCATCTTATCGGGCATAGACTCGGCCCTCCCTCTTCTTCAGTGCCAAGATCACAGTACTCCGTGTTACGGTTAGCATCCCAGGGATTTGCGTTTGATCGTATCTTATTCAGAATAAATCTGCTAGTGTTCGCACTCACTCAGATCGAATGTGAATCACGAGACAGGGGAGGGTGCATGGGTTCAAGGCCATTCTGAAAGGCAAGGCCGCAGGCCGTATTCTGCTGTCCTTTCGGGCGGCAGGTGCTTGTCCGAGATATTGCGATGCCGCTGCTCCTCTTTTGCCTTCCGGTACTACCTTATGAAGCCTTGGATCCCCCGGTGACGAATGCCCCCGAGCCAGAGATAGACCGTCGCTCAGTTAACCCCCACCCGCTCTGCAATGTAATCGGCCTGGTGTCCAGCTTGCTTCCACCCCCATGCTACGTAAATGCGTGTGACACTGCCTATACCGACCTCCGTGATGGGAGTGCCCCTTCGCAGCCACTACTCTATCACGGAGCTGCTTTCTTATTGAGAAAAGGACATGGGGGAGAGGCTCACGACGAGAGATATGGACAGTTCGAGGGAGCTTGATGAGCAGATGCCCCAGGCAGGACTCGAACCTGCAACCTCCAGTTCCGAAGACTGTCACTCTATCCGTTGAGCTACTGGGGCACTAGTAACCGAATCATAGCACCTCTGATGGGGAGTGACAAGGCGGCGCACTCTCTCCCTCATCTTGCCAGGTTGCCTGACAACTCTCGGGTGCACTTCCCGCTTCGGCGCCTTGCACATCGTGTGCGACCTGCCCCCCATTCTGGGGCTGATCGAACTGAGCGACCAAAGCCATATCCTTCAGATTACTTTGCGGGCTTCCCAGCCTCATTGGGTGGGCTATCGCCCGTACTCTGGGCCGGCGACGATTTGTCGCTCATTTTGGGCGGAATTTAGGTGCTGAAAGGTAGAGGAGGTCGAGGAGGTGGTTGGAAAGCGTAAAACTGTGCCAACAGGTGCTGCACAGTGCTGTGTGTGCTGTCACGAGTGAGGAATGAGATGCCCCCGAGGGGACTCGAACCCCTGTTTCAGCCTTGAGAGGGCCGCGTCCTGGGCCGCTAGACGACGGGGGCCAACAGCGGGCTGGATTGTACCATCCGTGTTCGAGAGCGTCAAACCGACCGTTGCCACTCTCTCAGCAGGGCTTTATCGTTCTCCAATAGGTTGGGGCAGCAAAACGAGTGCCTTCCCCGTAGTTCGGCCCCACTCCGCGAGGGCTTGGATGCTCCGACATTCACCCAGCAGCGCCAGATGCACCAATGTCAAAGCGGGTGCACTCCCCAGGGCGCACCCGCGGCACGGACTGGAGCCATGCTTCTGGAGTCACGGCACGCGGTGACAGGCCACCCAGTGCCCCTCGTAAACCTCGCGGAACTCCGGCTCCACCTCGCTGCATAGGGCAATCGCCACTGGGCAGCGCGGGTGGAATCGACAACCGGGAGGCGGGTTGAGGGGGCTGGGGACATCCCCCTTAAGAATGATGCGCTCACGCTGGACCGTTGGGTCGGGCACCGGGATGGCGCTCATCAATGCCAGGGTATAGGGATGCATTGGGTTAAGGAACAACTCGTCGCGGTCGGCCATCTCGACCATTTTGCCCAGGTACATCACAGCTACCCGGTCGCTGATGTGCTCCACAACGCTGAGGTTGTGAGCGATGAACAGATAGGTTAAGCCGTAGTCGCGTTGAAGCTGGCGTAGCAGGTTAAGCACTTGAGACTGGATCGACACGTCAAGCGCCGACACCGGCTCGTCGCAAACGATGAACTTGGGCTGGAGCACGAGGGCACGTGCGATGCCAATACGCTGGCGTTGTCCCCCCGAGAACTCGTGCGGGTAGCGGCGAGCGTGTTCCGGGTAAAGCCCCACTCGATCCAACACCTCCTGCACCATGGCGTGACGGGTCTTGGGATCGCCGATGCCATGTATCACTAACCCCTCGCCGATGCTCTCACCGATGGGCACGCGCGGATCAAGCGATGAAAAGGGGTCCTGGAAGATGATCTGCATATCGCGCCGAGCGCGCTTCAGATCAGCCGGTTTCATGTGGGCAATGTCGGAGCCTTCGAAGAAGACTTGGCCGTTGGTCGGCTCAATGAGCCGCAGGATGGTGCGGCCCAGGGTGGTCTTGCCGCAACCACTTTCGCCCACCAGCCCGACCGTCTCACCCTTGCGGACAAAGAAGCTCACGTCATCCACTGCGCGCACCCACGCCTGGATGCGCTGGAGCAAGCCGCCTCGAACGGGAAAGTACTTGACGAGGTTGTGCACCTCCAGAAGAATGTCGCCGCGTTCGTCGGGTCTATTCTTGCCATTCTCAGACATGAGTGACTCCTAGGTTAGCCAGCCGTTTCTTGTTCGGATGCGGCTGCAACAATGGTTTCGTAGCCAAAGTCGATCTCACCGGCGGGTTGATAATCGGGATGGTACAGCCAGCAACGCACCCGGCGACCCTCGCTCACGGGGTAGAGGTCAGGCTCCTCCTGGGTGCAGATCGCCAGATTGTTAGCAATCCGGGCTGGACAGCGGGAGGCGAATCGGCAACCGGGTGGCAGGTTGATCGGCTGGGCAGGTGAACCAGGGATCACTGCCAGATGATCCTTGACCTCACCCAGCACAGGGATTGAACCGATCAGCCCAACAGTGTAGGGGTGCATGGGGTTGGAGAACAGGTCCCTGACCGGGGCCTCCTCCTGAATACGCCCGCAATACATGACATTCACCCGATCCACCATCTCCGCCACCACGCCAAGGTCGTGAGTGATGAGGATAATGGCGACTTCCATTTTCTCACGCAGCTCGCGCATCAGATCGAGAATCTGCGCTTGGATAGTCACATCGAGGGCGGTAGTTGGCTCGTCTGCGATCAGCAGTTCCGGCAGGCAGGCCAGCGCCATCGCGATCATAACGCGCTGTGCCATGCCGCCCGACATCTCGTGAGGGTACTGCTCGGCGCGGCGCTCTGCCTCCGGGATTCCAACCAGTTTGAGCAGGGAGATGGCCCGCTCACGGCCCTCTTCCCGACCCAGCGACCGATGGATATCCAGCACTTCTGCGATCTGATCCCCGATCTTAAACACCGGGTTTAGGCTGCTCTGAGGCTGCTGGAAAATCATCGAGATACGGTTACCCCGGATGTGCACCATCTCGCTTTCAGGGAGGTCGAGCAGGTTCTGTCCTCCGAACCAGATCTCTCCCTCCACAATACGGCCTGGCGAGTCGATCAGGCGCATGATCGAGAGTGAGGTCACGCTCTTGCCACTGCCTGATTCGCCTACGATGCCCAGCGTTTCGCCCTGCTTCAGCTCGATGTCGACGCCGTCCACTGCTTTGACAACGCCTTCCTCGGTGAAAAAGTAGGTGCGAAGGTTCCTGATCTCCAGGATGTTACCTTCCTTGCCGTTCTCAGCCAATGGATCCCTCCTCAACGTATAGAGTGGTGCTCTCACGCCAACGAGGCGCTAGGTTGATCATCCGATGCCGCGACGCTAGGCAGCATGGGATGACTAGGCATTCAGGACAAAGGTTCAACAGTGACAGTGATACGATGGATATCTGACGTCCCATTGGGAAAGGTGCTATTAAGAAGGCTCGTCTCCTCAGGGTCGCGGCGCTGCGTCTGGCCGTTAGCGTCGGTGGCCCGAATGGCCAGCGTGAAGGTTGTCGCCTGGTTGACAACGGGAAGCCGCCACTCGTAGCGCCACTCAGTCCAAACCAATGGTGTCGGGCCGGGGAACAGCTGTGCGTCCTCCCAACTGATTCCGCCGTCTGTGCTAACTTCAACCCGCTGGATGCCATGTTCATCCGCGTGTGCCACGCCGGAGACGATCACTGTCTCACCAGAGATGACAGATAGAGGAGAAGGTTCCCAGATTTGGGAATTCACCCGGATTCTTGCTTCATTAGACCAACCCCGCGCTTCCCAGTATCCTAGGAACTCCTGAGTGATGACTTCCATGCGCGTGATCCACTTAGGCTGCTTCTGGCCGTAGCGACCTGGCAGCAACACGCGCAGTGGATAGCCATGCTTAACAGGAAGTGGCGCACCACCCATTTCAAACACCAGTAGTGAATCTGGGTGGGTTGCTAAGTCAAGCGGGATGCTGGTCTGGTAACCATCAGCGGCAGTCATCTTCAATTCCCGCCCCCCACTGCGCGGCCCAGCCAGCGCCAGTGCATCGGCCAACCGGACACCGCGCCAGACGGTGTTGCCAATCAGCGTCCCACCGACAGGGTTGCTGATGCATTCCAGCGTTCGCATCATCTCCACCTGTGGTAGGGCGATGATATCTGCAAACTTTAGGGCCTGAGGATATTGCACCCAGCCCTCAATTGTCAACTCCCAACCTGCCACGTCAATCTGTGGGCGTGGGCTGGCATACCGATAGCGCGTTTCATAAAAGCGCTCCAGTGGAAAGATCACCCAAATGCCATCAGGCCCGCGTATCACAGCAGGCCAGGCTGGTTGTGAAGTAGCCAGGCTCCCGCTGTCAGGCCCTCCAACGGACAATGACTCGGCGGTGGGCGTCCCGCCTGGCACAGAAGGCGCATCGGTCGGCTGAGCAGCGTGGGTGGCCTGGATGCGCCCGATCTCCGCCAGAGTAGGGATGGCCTCGCCGCTCGCGCCGATCATACGGCGACAGGCCACCCACGCACTGGCTGTCGCAGCCAGCAAGAGCACCTCTAATACGCCCCGCCGCGTTGATGTCTGCAATGCAAGCCCCTGTCAACCCAGCGGCGTTAGTGTACCCCACTTAGTCAGCATTGTCATTACCTGGATAGCCGAGTGTCCGGCAGCCTTAGGATAGGCAATCGGGGGTGGTTCCCCACCCCCGATTTGGTCTTAGGTCTGCTGCTTCACAGCAACCTCAGCCAGTCTGCCAGGCAGATTTGTCTTACGGGCAAGACTCGCCAGGAGCCGCGAAGTACCAGGTCTCGACATTCCAGGAGGCCAGGTTACCGGGGCCACGGTCAGGGCCGCACAGGTTGGTGGAGTAGGCCTCGACCTCAACGCGCTGGAACAGCGGCAGGCTCGGAACCTGCTCGGCGAAGATGCGCTGGAACTCGAGGTAGAAGGGCAGCCGTTCTTCGTTAGTCAGCCGGTTGCCACCGTCCCACTGAGCCTGGGTAGCCGCCGGATCGCACCAACCCATGTCGTTCTGACCCTCGTACTGGTCGTACCCGGACTGAATCTGCTCCGGGTACAGGAAAGTGTAACCCTCGGGCAGACTCGACCTCAGGAACTGGTGCCGGGCCGCATCGGGGGCCTCATCCACAGCGCGCCCGAACTTGAAGGCGAACTCGTCAATGCCGGTGCCAGCCAGCAGGTCTGGGTTCTCGTCCAGGATGGTCTGAGCCACCAGCTGCCGCCCGTCAGGCGTGCCGTAGATGTTCATGCCCACGTATAGAGTCTTGCTGTCCGGGTCGGGCGAGAGCCCCCACGCGAACTCGCCGATCTGGTAGGTGCGCGTGTTTAGCGGACCATCATCCGCGAACCAGACCGAGGCCGGCAGCAGGTCGAGGTTCACCTTGATGCCGATATCAGCCATGTTCGACTGGAAGATGGTGGAGAGCTGCTGGCGCATGGCGTTGCCAGTCGTAGTGTGGAAGTCCACCTCGAAGACCGTGCCCGCCGGGATGCTCCACGAGCCACGACCGCACGAGTACTCGCCGGTCAACGTCGAGGATGCCTCGCGGATGCCGTCGCCGTTGCTGTCCACCCAGCCCGCCTCCTCCAGCAGGGCCTTAGCCCGCTCCGGATCGTAGGGGTACATGCCCTCGGTCTCCGGGTTCCAGGCCCAGTGGTCGCTGGGCAGGTTGCTGGTCAGCACGGTGACCTCGCCGTACAGGATCTGCTCAACCATCTGCTGTCGGTTAGTGCCATAGGCCACTGCCTGGCGCACCCGCTGATCGGCGAAGAACGGCACACCGTTGCGCTCGGTGCCGCTCTCGACCGGCCAGGTGTTCATGTCGATGTGCTCCCAGACCAGCGAGGGGATCGCGTCGTAGGCGATCAGGCCCTGCGCCGCCGACTGCTGGATGAAGGGCAGCTGGGTAAGCTGGAGGCCGTCGCTGGTGGCGTAGTCGCACTCGCCAGAGAGCGTGGACGCCAGCAGTTGGTTGGTATCGCTGATGAAGCGGTAGATCAGGTTCGGCGTGGTGACCTCGCCGCCCCACCAGTTGTCAACCGCCTCCAGCACGATCCGGTCACCCTCGACCCATTCCACGACCTGGTAGGGGCCGAGCACCGGGCTGGGGCCGCGGGCGTAGTCGCTCTCGATGATGTCCGCCGGAGCCATGTCTTCCAGGGCATGCTTGGGCAGGATGTCGGCCACGTCATTGAATGGGCCAAACGGGGGCAGGAAGTAGGTTGCGGGCGTCAGACCAGGCTCGAGCGTAACCTTCAAGGTGTGATCATCGATCTTCTCGAAGGTCGCCTGCTCCAGCAGCCCACGGCCGGTTGCGCCGGAGTCGGGGTCGAGCACCACTTCCCGGGTGAAGATGATGTCGTCTACCGTGAAGGGCGTGCCGTCTGACCACGTGATCTCGGGCTTGTACTGGTAGGTTATGGTCAGAACTGCGTCCGATCCCTCACCTGTAAGCTCCGCGCCGCCATTATCCAGCGTGGGGAACTCATTATTGACCAACATCTGGGTCTCGTAGAAGAAAGCCCGGTCGGTGATCCAGTTCTTACCGCTGAAGGCATGGGCAACTTGCGAGCTGACGGCCATCGTGCTGACAACCTGGTACAGGCTGTCCGGCTCCTGGGCCATGCAGATGATGATCGTGTCCTGAACCGGCGCTTCGGGGGCGACGGTGACTGGAACTTCAACCACCTCGCCCTCGACGATCTCGGTCACGATCACAGTCTGCACCGCGCCGGTGCCACAGGCTGCGAGGACAAACGCAGCTGCGAGTACGAGCGCCCCAATGAGCGCCCATCGCTTGTTAATCATACGATTCTTTCCTCCTTCAAGTGTACGCTGTCTTGCACTACAGGTGTGAGTGAGCGGTCCATCTCACTCGCGTTGGTCGTGCTCAACGTTGCTACTAGCCATCACCCCCTTTCTACGAGTCCGTCACTTCGCTCCAGGATGGGGCTGAGCGCCGGCTATCCCTGGATGGCGAGGTTAGACACAGGGGCTATAGTGGCCCCGGCTCGGCATGAGAATCCAGAGCATTTTGCAGATCAGTGTGCCAACCAGATATGTGACGATGTCAGAATGCTTAAAAGTAGCGGGGGACAACTGGCTGCGGCGGATGCCACCCCCCCCATCCCTCATGTTCAAGATTAATCGACTCTCTCCCAAAAGGCAAGTCCCTTTTGGGTGATTCGGTTCGATTCACGCTCAACCAGGCAAGCCAACCTGTGCACCCTGCCTGCCCGGTGCAATTGGGTCAGTGACCGCCGGCCACTCCTCGCATCCGGGGGTCGAGAGCATCGCGTAATCCATCGCCCATAAAGTTGATCGACAGCACCGTCAGAAAGATGCACAATCCTGGCCAGATAGCCAGGGTCGGATTCAAGAACATGTAATCCTGCACGCTGGTCAACATGTTACCCCAGCTAGGCGTTGGGGGGGTCACCCCGAACCCCAGGAAGCTCAAGGCCGCCTCGATGATAATGTAATTCCCAACGTTAAGGGTCGCGCTGACGATGATCGGGGCAAGGGCGTTGGGCAGCATGTGGCGCAGAATGATGCGCAGGTCGCTGGCACCGAGCGCCCGGCTGGCTTGAGTGAATTCCTGCTCGCGTAGGCTGAGGATCACCCCTCGCACCAGACGTGCCGAGGGCATCCACCCAAAGATCACCAGGATGAGGATCAGGAAGTTGAGCCGTGCGAACGGCACGGTGACCTGCCCGGCCATCATGGCGCTCAGCACCAACAGGATCGGCAGATAGGGTAGAGTCAGCATGAAGTCTACAATGCGCATTAATATCTGGTCAATCCTGCCGCCATAGTAGCCGGAGATGGCTCCTGTAATGGCCCCGATGATTTCGGAGCCTAATGTTGCCATAAGGCCAACATACAGGGAGACACGTGCGGCGTACAGCAGGCGGGACAGGATATCGCGGCCCACCTCATCCGTCCCCAGGATGTGCCCCTCGGTGCCGGGCTTGAGGTGCTGGTTGACCGGGTCCACCGCCAGCGGGTCGAACAGCAGTGCCCCAGGGGCCTTAGTGCCGGCTATTCCAGCCGGCTTAGGGGGAGCCAACACGGGGGCTAGCAACGCCGCCACGACCAAGATAGCCAGCATAAAGGCTCCCAGCAGCGCTAGGCGGTGCTTGCGGAAGCGTCGCCATACTGCCTGGAGCTGACCGATCTCCTCCGCAGCAATAGCCTCGGCCTGAAGGGGTACCGCGTTGCTTTGAAGTGGTTGTACTGCCATGCTTAACTTCCCTTCCCTCGAGTTTGAGTTTGGCGAGCGTTACGTGATGCTTTCCCAGCGGTCTCAGTCATACCGGATACGGGGGTCGACGAGTACGTAGGCAATATCGGCCAGCAAATTGGACAGGATGACCAGAACCGCCAGGATGAGCAGGTAACCCATCACCAATGGCCAGTCGCTACGACTGATGGCATTGAAGTACAGGTGGCCCATCCCCGGGTAGGCAAACACCGTTTCAGTGAGCACAGCACCGCCAAAGAGTGACGATAACTGCAGCGTAACAATGGTGATCAGCGGGATCAGGGCATTGCGAAAGGCGTGCTTAGCAATGACCACCCGCTCAACCAGCCCCTTAGCCCGGGCCGTACGCACATAGTCTTGATGCAGCACGTCCAGCATCGAGGTACGCATGAACCGGCTCCAGCCCGCCATATACAGCAGCGACAGCACAATGGTTGGCATGATCAGATGCACCGCGCGATCCCACAACGTGCCCGCTCCCGCGCCCCGTAGGGACACCACACCGCCAGAAGGCAGCGAGGGTAATCCCCACTGCTGGAACTTGACCGAAAACAGGATGATCATCATCAAACCCATCCAGAACACCGGCATCGAGATGCCGATGAAGGAGAAGGTGGTGGCGGCGTAATCGAGGGTTGAGTATTGCTTAACGGCGGAGAAAACACCAATCGGGATAGCAACCGCAAGCGACAGGATGGTAGCCAGGCTCATCAGCGTAACTGTGTTGCCCAGGCGGCTTTTGATGACCGTAAGTACATCATTGCCACGCGACACGGACCATGACTCGCCCCAGTCGCCTCGGATAATGCCCCTGGCATCTCCATTTCTAAACGGCTCGCCAAACGCATTCAGGCCCGTAAACCATGTCGGGAGCACTTCGATCCAGTCATCGCCTGCCAGCCACACGATGTAGCGCAGGTGAATGGGCTTATCCAGACCCAGCAGGTTTTCAAGACGGGCGTAGTCCTCTGCCGTGAGGCGGCGGCGAGGATCGGTCTGCATACGCAACCCGTCCAGTGGGCCGCCGGGTGCAGCGTTCAGAATGGCAAAGACGGCCACAGTGCTCAGAACGAGAACGATGAACATGGTAAACATGCGACGGATGAGGTAGTTGGTCATACGTGCCTCCGAGGAAACACTATGCAAGCGGCGCCCATCTTAGCACAGATTAGCCTCGCCTGACAAAATTGGCTTTCGGGAAACGGGACAAGCGGTCCGCCGCCGTACAGTTGCGACTCTTTCTCTGGTTATGATACTGTTGCTCACAAAAAAAGGTTCAATCTCCCTTCTACCTGGTTGGCCTCCGATGGAAGCTGCCTCTTCAATCCCCTTTTTGTTTGGCAATTCAGCCGATTGGGTTAGAATGCGCGGCGTGACATCCGCCGATCTCGTTTTCGCCACTGGGAACCGTGCCAAGCTGGGTCAGCTTGCCTTCGTGATGGCCTGGTTGCGCGCGCCGTTCCGGTTGGTTTCGGCCCGTGAGCGCTACGGTGACCGGGCAGCCTACGAAGAGGTGGGGGGACGTGCCGCCACGATTGCCGCCAGGGGTGCTCAAGAGGTGGCGGGCCGCCTGGGGATTCCAGTGGTGGTGGAGGATACGACCTTTCATGTGGAGGCGCTAGGCGGCGGGCCGGGCGTGCACGCCGCTGAGTATCTAAAGGAGCACGGCTGTGCTGGTATCCTGAAAGCGTTAGGTGAGGCTCAGGATCGCACTGCCTGGATCGTCTCGGCGGTTGCCTGGGCCACCCCGGAGGGGGATGTCCAGGTGTGGACGAATACACTGGTAGGACACATCGCCCATCGGGTGTGGGCCGTACAGGGGATGCCGGAATGGGTTGGGCCATCGCTCGAACACCCGCTAGGTGGGGGGTACAACGCGATCTTCATCCCGCTTGGTGAAGCACGCACCTTGGCGGAGATTCCTCCTCAAGAAGCCATTAGCAGCGGCTACCGCGAACCTAATTTCTGTGCGCTGCTGGCCTTTCTGCGGGCTCGCCCGATACGCCGCCGGCTGACCACTACTCCTTCCGCAAGGCTAGGCTAGGCATAGCCCACCACCCTGCGCAAGAGGTACGTTCGTGTTGCATCCTCCTTTCACTGGCCGCCTCATTCTGGTCTTCGCGCTGATCTGCCTGAGTGCACTGCTCGGTGGATGTGAGCAGCTTCTTTCAACCGAGGAGCCTGACCCGATTCTGGTTACTTTGCCCGTTGCAACGGCTGTGCCCGCCTCCCCCACCAGCACGGCGGGGGCGCTGCCTGCCGATACCCCAACCCCCTATTTTCCTCAAGCCACCGAACCTGTACCCCCGACACCGATCCCACAGGCATCTGGTGTTGGTTCAACTCGGTTGTTGTGGGAATGGCGGGAGGTAGCCCGTCCCTCTGCGCTGGCGGCCAGCGGCAGTCGCCTAGCGGTGATCATTGCCGATGGGCGGTTCGCCTGGCTGGATGCCAACACCGGGCTGGTGCAATCCAGCTCCTTCCTGTGGCCGGGAATCTTGCAGGGGGAATCGTGGGGCGAGGTGTACGTCGACGAACTGGGCACTATAGCTGTTGCGGCAATCCGGGAACAGAGCATCAACCCCCAAACCGGCCTGGCTGACTCGCGGGCACGGTTGGCGGCCTACGATTCTGAAGCTGGCGAGCGATGGAGCCTGCCGGAGCTGGGCCCTCAGCACTTTTACAGTGCCGCGCTGACCTCGATCTCAGTAGTGGTTGGCAAGTGGCCGCAGGGGTTTAGGGATAACACCCTTGCCGCATACGAGCTATATACTGGCGAGAAACTGTGGGAGATCGGCGATCCGGAAACGGGCTACGAGCAGATCGTCCATGATGGCAATCGTTTGTATGTGCTTTTGGACAATGATGCAGGAGGAGCAGTCGCCGCTTTTGACCTGCGCACGGGCGAGGAATTGTGGCGGTGGTTTGACCCGGAAGTTCTCCGGCCTGACCGGATCACCCTTGGCGAGTCCGGCATTTACCTGCTGAACGTCAATCGGTTGCTAGCGCTCGATCCCGCAACAGGGGAGACAAAATGGTCTGCTGATCTGCACACCGCTCCTGAAGCGGGGCTTGCCGCGCGCGGCAACCTAGTTTATCTCGTTCCATCCCCGGCTGCCGAGATGGGCTTCCGGCCTGGCCTGATCAGCCTATATGCTGATGGCAGCGGCCTAGCCTGGCATGCCCTGGCTGGTTTGTTGGCTGATCCACTGGCGCTGGGCGACGAGGCATTGTGGACGGTGGTTAAGGATTACGATACGGGTCTGGTGGCCCTCAGCGGACTCGATCCAGAAACAGGTCTTGAGCGGGTCAGGGTTCCCAGTGATCAAAACCCCGCAGTGTTGTACCAACTTGTTGCTCATGGTCGGAGGGTCTATGTGCTCGGAGATAGCCTTCTGGCATATGGGTACTGATGCGCCTCAGTCACGCCAACAGGCATATATAGCAGGTTGCCAGGAGCTGCGATCCGGCGGCAAGACCAATATGTTCGCACCCCTTCCAAGGTTTTTATGGATCAACTGGTCGAAGTTACCGCCAGCCTGGTGAGGGTGCAATTAACCCCCACTCAGGTGCAGCAATTCCGCCGCTATGCCGCCGAACTGGCGGAGTGGAACGAGCGGGTGAACCTTACCGCCATTACTGATCCGGCGGCGATTGAGGTACGACATTTCGTCGATTCACTCTCCTGCCTGCTGGTAATGAAGCCACGCCAGGGCAGCCCGCGCGTGGTGGACGTTGGCACAGGCGCGGGTTTCCCTGGCCTACCCCTCAAGATCGCCTGGCCGGAGCTGCAACTGACACTGGTCGAGGCGACTGGAAAGAAAGTGGCATTTCTGCGTCATATCGTGGACACCCTGGGATTAAAAGGAGTGGTATTGATCAACGACCGGGTTGAATCGGTTGGGCAGATGCCAGATCATCGTGAGTCGTACGATTGGGCGCTGGCCCGCGCAGTCGCTGGGATGCGAACACTGGCCGAATATCTGCTGCCGCTGGCAAAGATCGGCGGGCATGTGCTGGCGCAGAAAGGGGAGAGCGCTCCCCAGGAGGTTCGAGAGGCGGAAGCCGCCATTCACTTGCTTGGTGGGCGGCTGGTGCGCCTTACAACAGTGGATCTCCCCACCGTCGTTGAGACGCACTACCTGATTGACATCGAGAAAGTCGCTGCCACGCCTCCGAAGTACCCCCGTCGGCCTGGTGTTCCCTCCAGGCAGCCCCTTTAGAGGAGGGCAGGAGCAACCTTGAGCACCGCTCACCCAAACACGGCTTCAGTCGAGCGGAGTGGAGGTGAGCGATCCGGGTGTGAGCGTCACGCAGGGCGATCCTGCAAAAGAGCGGTAATGTGCCCACCCTCAACGCGCCACTGGGCCGCGCCATCGAGGTATTCGGGTGGTAGCAGACCGGGTTCTGTGGTGGTTAGAAGCAGCTGATCAGCTTGGCGGACACGCTCAAGAAGATAGCGGCGTCGGTGGCTATCCAACTCGGCTGCAACCTCGTCCAGTAGCAGAATAGGCCATTCCCCCATCTTGTCACGCATCCAGGCCAACTCGGCCAACTTAAGCGCTAGCACTGCTGTCCGATTCTGCCCGCGCGAGCCATACAGGCCCAGATCGTGGCCGTTAACGATAAAGCGCATCTCATCGCGCTGAGGGCCGATGGTGGTCATGCCGCGGGCGATATCTCGCTGCCAGCAGGCACGAAGCTCCGCCTGGAATCGCTCCGCGATCTGGGAGGGTGGGAGTTGAGGCAGGGCCGCCGCGCCGAGGTCTGCGGCATCGAAGCTGAGCTGACCACTCGACTCGGAGGAAGGGTCAAAGCCCGGTTGGTAGCGCAAGCGGAGATGTTCGTTCGCGCCACTCAGATCGCGGTGAATGCGCTGCGCTCCACGTTCGAGTTCCTGTACCAACCGATTGCGGCCTGCTACGATGACCCCGCCGTTCTGTGCTAGCTCCTCATCCCAGAAGGCAATCTGCGAAATATCGCCTCTGCCGCCGCGCTCTTGCAATTGCCTCAGCAGCGCATTGCGTTGGGCCAGCACTTTGGTGTATCGGCTAAGCGCTTGGCAGTAGAGGGGATCGGTCTGGCACAGCGTGATGTCAAGATAACGCCGCCGCTCGATGGGTGAGCCTTCGACCAGGGCTAAATCCTGGGGAAGGAACATCACAACCGCGACCTGCCCCAGCAGGTCCATCACCCGGCGGGGCAGCCCGTTGATGCGAATCTCTTTCTTGAAACGCAAAAGGGGGCCATGTTCAGGCAACAGGGTCATTTCAACTCGTTTGAGGCCCTGCTGGGTATATACCTCGGCGACCAACCGGGCAAAAGGGATTGGCTCAGCCTCGGCCAGCCAGTTGATGAGCTGGCGCTCGGAGGTGGTGTGTAGAGAGCGCGATGTGGCGAGGTAATAGATGCTTTCCAGCAGGCTGGTTTTACCCTGGGCGTTGTCGCCAAAAAGTACGATCATCCCGGCTGGCATTGCCAGCTCCAGGCGGGCATAGTTGCGAAAATTGGTGAGCGACAAATGTGTGATCCGCATCGTGGTAGCCTGCTGCGAACAGTTGCGGCCCCGATTTTAACACGCCAGCGCCGAAAGGGTCTGTTACAATGGCGATTCCCTCCTCACCCGCCCTCGATGCCCGCTTCATCTGGAGGAAGGTCAGTGGGCGAACGTTTTCCCCCTAAACCCTTATCAAAGCCCCCTTTGGCCCACGAGGATCTGTGCTAGATGTTCAAGAATGGTTAGGGTAGAATCGGGCTACATTAGGACGCGGACATTGGCAGTGGGAGGATCGAGGTGAGCGTACTGGATAAACAGTGGTACGTTTACATCGGGCAGTCATGGATCGGGACACTCACCCCGACCGGCTCGGATCACGATTGGATCTATGCGGACTTCGCTCAGGGGGATGCATGGGGAAACTTCGCGCCCTGGTTCCAGCAATCTCTTGCAGCTTTCCACCGCGGCGACCACGACGAGTGGAACAAGTGGTATTCGCAGCTTATCATGATGGGTCTGACGATCAGGGCTGACGATGGTGAATCACACCATCATCTTACACTTCATATTGATGGCAGCAAAGCCTGGTTTACCCTCTAACGCGGCCCCATGAACCAGATATCCTCACACCTCCAGGGAATCCTCAAAAACCTGCCGACTCGCCCCGGCGTCTACCTGATGAAAGACGCCCAGGGCACCGTCATCTACGTGGGCAAGGCGGTCAACCTGCGCAGCCGGGTGCGCTCGTACTTCCAGCAACGTACCCTGCATGGGCCGTCCTACGATAAGACCGTTCGCCTCGTGGAACATGTCGCTGACATCGAGTTCATCGTCGTCGATTCAGAGATCGAGGCGTTGTTGACAGAAATCAACCTGATCAAGGCCCACAAGCCACGCTTCAACGTCCGTCTGAAGGACGACAAGCGCTATCCTTACATCAAGGTGCATTGGGCGGACCCGTTTCCCAAGATCACGGTGACACGCCGTATGGAGAAGGATGGATCGCGCTACTTCGGTCCCTATACCAGCGCAGCAGCAGTTTACCAGACCCTCGACGTGCTACGCCGAGCCTTTCCCTACCTGACCTGTGACCGCGAGATCACTGGCCAGGACGAACGCGCCTGTCTCTACTACGATATACACCTGTGCAATGCGCCGTGCATAGGTATAGTTGACCAGGCGGGCTATCGCGCGATGGTCCAGCAATTCATGGACTTCCTGCAGGGGAAGTCTGACGAGGTTGTAGAGGACCTCAAGCGCCGTATGATGGATGCCTCTAATCGACTGGCATTTGAGGAGGCTGCACGGCTGCGTGACCAGCTTCTTGCTATCGAGCAGGTTATCCAGCGGCAGAAGGTGGTTTCGCCACTGGATGTGAATCAGGATGTGATCGCCTTCGCCCGTGAGGACAACGACGCCTGCGTGCAGATTTTCTTTATCCGGGGCGGCAAGATCATCGGGCGTGAGTTCTATGTGCTGGAGGGCACAGCGGAAGAGGATGCCCCGGCGATCATGAGTGAATTCCTCAAGCAGTTCTATGACCGTGCCGCCGAGATTCCACCGGAGGTGCTGTTGCCCCACGAGGTTGAGGAGGCGCAGGTCATCGAACAGTGGCTCGGCAGTCGCCGCGGGAACAAGGTGGTCCTGCGCGTGCCCCGGCGCGGCCAGAAGCGCAATTTGGTACGGATGGTCGCTGACAACGCTGTGGAGTCCCTGGCTATGCTCCGTGCCCAGTGGCAGGCCGACACCCACAAGCAAGAAACTGCCCTCCGCGAAGTGCAATTGGCATTGGGCCTGGCCGGCCCGCCCAGCCGGATCGAGTGCTTCGACATCAGTAATACACAGGGCACGGCTATCTCGGCCAGCCGGGTGGTGTTCGTGCAGGGTGTACCGCGCAAGAGTGAATACCGCAAGTTCAACATCCGTACAGTAGTTGGTCAACCAGACGACTATGCCTCGATGCGCGAGGCGCTCGACCGCCGCTTCCGCCGCTGGGCGGAGTCAGTGATGGGAGACCGGGAGGATCGTGCGCCCGGTCGGAAATCTGACCCGACTTGGGCGCTGCTGCCCGATCTATTGATCGTCGATGGGGGCCAGGGGCAGCTTAGCACGGCGGTTGAAGTGCTCAAGAAGTACCATCTTTTCGGCTCCGTCCCAGTGGTGGGGCTTGCCAAGCAGCGTGAGGAGATCTTCGTCCCTGGCAAAAGTAAGCCGATTTTGCTCCCACGCCGCTCGCAGGGCCTGTACCTGATGCAACGCATCCGCGATGAGGCACACCGCTTTGCCATCACACACCATCGTGAGCGCCGTACCAAAATGGGTATGGCCTCGCGCCTGGAGGCGATCCCTGGCATTGGCCCGGCCCGGCGGCGGGCGCTGCTGAAGGCATTCGGTTCGCTCGCCAAGCTTCGTGAGGCTACAGAAGAGGAGATAGCCGCTGTTCCCGGTATCAGCCGAGAACTGGCCTCAACCATCAAAGCGGAGATTTGATCGTTCTACCTGGGTACGTGCGAGTAGAACTCACGCACTGCCGAGTGCACCATCGGATGACGCACCAGCCCCAGGTGATCAGCATGGGGAACAACCAGCAGCTCGGCATTAGGCAAAATGCGGTATAAAGCAACGCTATCTTCTGGATCGCTGAACTCATCGCGGTCGCCGCACATGATCAGCGTCGGTGCGAGAATCGCCCGGAACGACCCCAGCGGTGCATCCCAGCCTACCACTACCCCCTTCTCAGGATCGAAAGCTGCCCGGGTGGCCTCATCTCGGTCCTCCGGTGGCCCAATCGCTCTGGTGATCCGTCTCTGGTCCGGTGCGCGATAACTTGTCCCCAATAGGGCCAGGGAGCGGAACAGGTCAGGCTGTTGACGGGCAGCGTAGAGCAGTATCCCGCCCCCCAGGCTATAGCCGACTCCATGCACCGGACCGCGACCCAGTAGGTACACAAATTCTAACAGGTCATCCACCAGCCGGGTCAGGTGCAGATCGTCTGCCGGGTTGGGAGTCTGCCCGTGTCCGCGCAGGTCAGGGGCGATCACGTTGAACCCCTCCGCCCTCATAATTATCGCCAGCCATCCCATCTGAATGCCGCTGGAAGTAGCAGCGTGCAGCACGACGGCAGGTGGGCCATCACCGCGTTCGGTGTAATACATACTCAAATCGCGGGTTTTCAGTCTTGGCATGACTGTGTCCTTGGTTGCGAATCCAGCATGAGGGCGAATTGTGATCCGGATTGGCGGATTGAGCAACGAGTCGACAAACTAGGCAGCATGGATTACGATTCGATGGGTGTATCTAAACCGATTCCGAAATCTCCTAACTCCTCTCCTACTGGCTGCTCTGATCCTTAACTTGCCTGGAGCAGGGCACCCTGCACGCGCACAGAACGCAGCGGCGGCTGATTCTCAGCGCATCGCGTTGCTGGGGCAGATGGGTGGACCTGTCAGGGATGCAGTGGCGCTGCCAGATGGCTCAATCCTGGCCGCCGAGGGCGAGTCGCTGGTATGGTTCAATGGAGTAGCCCTGCCCGACCCTGCTACGCGCACCGACCTCCATCGTGGCGCAATCCTGGATCTGGCCCTCTCTGGCTCAACTATCCTGGCCCTGACTGAGCAAGGCTTGTTGTCGTTGTCTATGCTCATCGAGTCAGGCCCTACGGTGATCAGCTTTGCCCCCGGTGGTGGGCAGGCTCTTGACGTGCGCGGTGATCTGGCCGTCATCGCCGCGCGGGAGGCGGGCCTGCGAGCTGTGCTCCTCACCCCCGACGGTGCGCTTACGCCCCTGGCGGAACTTCCGCTTGAGGCTGGCAATGCCGCTCTCGCTGATGCGCTGGATGTGGCGATTTCGCCGGATTCGACACGCGCCTACGTTGCCGCTGGAGAATCTGGTGTGTTGGTCGTCGATCTCTCCGACCCTGGTGTGCCACGCCTGTTGGGCACACTATCCAGTGTTGCTCCTGTCGAAGCAGTGACAGTGGTTGGTTCGCTGGTGGCAGTCGCCAGCCAAGGGCGGGTGTTGGCAGTTGACCCCGCCAGTGGGGATGTGATCGGGGTCTACGCTTCGATCCGTGACGCGAAACGGATCGCCATCCAAGGGGATTTTGCCTACGTTGCCGATGCGACTACCGGGTTGAAGATACTCTATCTTGCCGCCCCTGATCGCCCTGTGCAGGTTTTTGGCGAGTCCGGGACGCCGGTAAATGATGTCCTAGTGGATGGCGATTTGATCTATCTGGCAGGGGCCGATAGCCTGCGCATTCTGAATGCAAGTAGCCGCTTCCGCCCATTGGAGGTAGGGCACGTTGACTTACCTGGTACGCCACAGGGCCTTGCGACCGATGTGGGATCGGGGCGGGTGTTTGTTGCGCTAGGCGAAGAAGGCATCGCCGTGGTGGATGCCAGTAATCTCGCCAGCCCACGCCTGGTGCGGCGTATCCCGCTCAGCGGGCCTGCGCGTGATGTGCTCTATGATGGCAATGTTCTCTATACCGCAACAGGCGAGGCCGGTATAGCAATGATCACTGCTCCGCCTGGTGAGGAAACGCTGCTCACGACCTTTGCGCTTCCTGGCCCCGCCAACGATCTTGCGATGCGCGGCAACGTATTGTATGTCGCTGCCGGAGGGGCAGGGCTGTTGGCACTGGACGTGACCCGCCCTGCCACGCCAACTCTGATCGGCGTACTGGCGCTGGAGCCTCTGCGCAGCGACCCCGACACGCCGCCCCGAGAGGCGCTATCCGTGACCCTCTCTGGCAAACGGGCGTATGTCAGCACAGGTGATGGGTTTCTGGTGGCTGATATCAGCCATCCTAGCCATCTAACTCGCCTGACCCGTGTTGATACCCCTTCCGATCAGGTAGGTGTGGGCAGCACATACCTGTACTCGATTCAGGGGAATCAGGTCACTATCTACGACGCACGTGCCACTGCTGAGCCAGTGTATCTGCGTACCTACCGAGGGCTTGCCTCGATCGCTCATCTCACGGCCAGAGACGATCTGGTATTTGCCACCCACGCCGACTCCGGCCCCGACTTAGCTGTGCTGAGCTTCATGGCTCCCGATGCCCCTGTTGAGACTGACAACGAAGGCGAGACAGGCTATACATCCCGGGTCAGTCTTGCAGATAGCCTAGTATGGCTCTCTGCCGGATTCGGTGGGCTGCGACGCTATGAGCTGACCGAAGGGGATGCCCTGATCCCACGCGGTAGCGCCCTCCCGGCAGTTGATGCCAGCGTCCTAGCCCTCGACCACATGACCCTTCTGTCTGGGGGGCGTGCAGGCTGGGCGGCGCTGGCAGTGAATGGCGGCGCGCTGCACCCCCTGGCCCGCTCACCGGACGTTACGTCGGTGCACGATCTGGCACTGAGTGGAACGTTAGCTGCAGTGGCTGCTGGAGGACAGGGGGTCGCCTTGTATGACTTGAGCGAGCCTATCTCCCCACGCTTGTTGGCACGGCAGGAGGCCCCTGGCCAAGTTACTGCGGTTGCGCTGGATGAGCGTTTTGTATACGCCGGCGATGCAGATGGGCTATCGATCCTGGACCAGCGCTATATGCAGCCGGTGACGCGCGTCAGGATGCCTGCCCCAGTGAGCGATCTGGCAGTGGAGGATAACCTTGCCTATGCAGCGTTGCTGGATGGCTCACTGGCTGTCGTTGACCTTGCCGACCCGACCGGTGGCATCTCCATACGCCACTCCGTTAGGACAGGCCGCTCTACAGACCTGATTCTATCGCCTGATGGGCGGCTGTATGGCCTTGCTGGTGATGAGATCATGCTCTTGAACGCGGACGATCTAAACCGGCTGAGCGTACTTGCAGAGGGCACATTGCCCCAGCTCGCAGAACGCGGCTGGTTCATTGGCTCTCTATTAGCAGCGTTCGCGCCCGACAATGCACTACGCTTCTACGACGTGTCCACACCGGAAGCCGGAATAGCCTGGCGGGGCGAGATCGATCTGGCCGCGATCCAGCCCAACGCGCAAGACGTGGCCTTGAGTGGCCGCATTGCTTATGTGGCGTACGGCGAATCCGGCCTGGGCCTGATCGACTCAATCGCCCCTGCTCGTGGGACGATCTTCTTCCCAGAAGAGGTGCGCTCTCTGCTGCTCAACGAAGGAACATTGTTTGCAGTGGGCGAGACCCTGACAGCCTGGGACGTTACCCACCCCGAAGCGCCGCGCTTGGCAGCGGCTCTACCACTGGTTTCCCCAGGCCGCCACTTGGATATCGCCTCGGATGGCAGTCTGCTGGTAAGTATGGAAGACGGCATTTCGTTGGCGAGATGGGATGGCGAGACTCTATCGGAAGCGGGGCACTTGGTGGCTGGCCCCATCGACCGCGCCGCCCGGATCGGATCGCGCGTTTACGCAGCGTTACATCATGGTGGGCTGCTGGTGGCGGATTTCAGCGATCCAAGCCAACCGACCGGCCTGTTTACTTACATTGCTCCGTCCGGCCAGTTCGCCTACGATTTGTTGGCGTGGGATGAGTCAACGTTGCTGGTGAGCTGGGAGGGGGGGATTGATGTGCTGGACATCGCAGCGGAGACTGCGGCCCCCCGACTATTGGAAGTCATCCCCAGTGGGGCTGCACGTGCCTTCGGCGTGGCGTTGGCGGATAACCCAACCCTTGCCGCGCTGGCGCTTGGCGCAGAGGGGGTTCGCCTGTTTGACCTCTCTGATCCAGCACGCCCGATCCTATCTGGCGTTGCGGACACCCCTGGGGAGGCGATACAGGTTGCGTTCGGCAACCAGGAATTGTTTGTGGCTGATGGACGATGTGGCTTGCGAGTCTTCGATCTCGCTACTCTGGAGGAGGTTGGGTACTGGAGCAGTGGCTATGCCAGCGACATTGCATTCGGTTCAGATACAATCTATCTGGGTGGTGGAACGGACCTATGGACGTTGCGTTACGACCCCACCATGCCGGCTGTGCCGCCGCCTGTTGCGCAGAGTCCTTCCCCACAAGATGGCCGCGCTGACGTGCCGCTTGACATGGCGCTGTCATGGGGGCCACCTCCTGACCTCTGCAATCCGCTGATCTATGACGTGTTCTTCGGGGTGGCGGAGACACCCCCGTTTATCGGACAAGTAACCGGCGATCCTATCCTAGCTGTTGAGCTAGCTCCGCTTCGCACTTATCATTGGCGCGTTGAGGCCACTGATCGTCAGGGTGATCGGGTCAGGGGCCCGATTTGGCACTTCACAACCGTCGCTGCCGCCTATGACGAAACCCTTCCCCCAGCACCTCCCGTATTTGCGGAGCGGTTAAGCCAGAATCCGGCCATTCCATTGGTCCTTATCACTGCGTTTGCCGGAGTTGCGCTGGCAGTTTTCCTCCAGCAGCGAGCACGCCGTCCCCGTACAGAGGAGACGATTCTATTTGAAACGCCGGAGTGGCACTCTACCGATAAACGCGAAGAGCTATGAACCACTGTTTCGAGGTAGAAGATGGGGGTGAACGATATCGCGGACCCCGTCCGTATCATCCGCCGGGAACCAAACCTGGGTTATGTGCCCTTCTTGGGGAAGAAGGGATTCGTCCCCAACGCATGCTCGGTCACGTCCACAACCTCGCTGATGGAGGGAACCGCTTCG
>DAOTYF010000179.1:0-3356 GCA_034434995.1 Anaerolineae bacterium | reverse complement strand
GGCTCAGGGGCGGCGGCGAGGTTTCGCCTCGCCAGGGCTGCCTAGATTGGAGAGTGCAGCATGTTGATCAGCCGGGTCATCGAAGTGGAGGAGGGCGATACCGTCCAAGCGGTGCGGGGCTTCCTGGGCAAGCTGCTGGAGGAGGGCATTGCTGAGCGGCTGTTTGCGCCGGTGGAGATGGTGATCGGCGAGCCAAGTAGGCCAGAGGTGGTGGGTCTACCGCAGTCCGTGGCGCACATCAACCCGCTGCTGCCGCTGATGACCGACAACGCAGCCATCGCGCTGCGCCAGGCCATGCAGCAGGAACCAGCGGCCAAGTTCGCCGCCGTGCTGCGCCCGTGCGAGGTGCGGGCGGTGATCGAGCTGGCCAAGCGCGAGCAGATCAGGCTGGATAACCTGATCCTGATCGGCCTGGATTGCCTCTCGACCTACGATACGGACTTCTACCGCGAGGTCAGCGCGAGCCACCCCGACGACCCGCACTGGCTGCTGCACGAGTCGTTGCGCTTTGCCGGCAAGGGGCAGATCGCGCCTTACCGCTACCGCGAAGCCTGCCAGTTCTGCGACCGCCCCGCGCCCGATTACACCGCCGTGGACATCCTGCTGGGCGTGATCGGCGTGGACGCGCGTCAGAAGGTGCTGGTGGTCGCCCACGAGCGCGATGACGTGAAGTACAAGCTCGCCCGCCTCACCGACCGGCTGGCGACCGAACGGGAGGCCGTCGAGCGCGAGGTGGCCGTGTTCACCCTCTCCCAGCGCCGCAAGGAAGCCGCCGACCGCAAGCTCGATCAGATGGGGTTGAAGGGCGGCAGCCTGGCGGGAATCATGGGCCACATGGCACGCTGCAACTTGTGCGGCGACTGCCTGGACGCCTGCCCGCTGGTGGATGAGGACCTGCGGGCCAGCCTGAGCCAGGGGCAGGCGAGCTTCCTGGCGGCGTTCGTCAAGCAGAGCCAGCGCTTTATGAGCTGCGCTGCGTGCGGCATGTGCGAGGCGCACTGCCCGGAGGGCATCCCGCTGACGGCCATCGCCCGCGCACTGAGCCTCCCCATGCGGGAGCACGCCCATTACGTGGCGGGCCGTGACCCTGCCGAGCCGCTGCCGTGGAAGAGCTGAACGACGGGCCGCAACTCCAAAGCAGGGGGCAAGGCGTGCTTTGCCCCTACCGACTCGCCCAGGCCCGGGATTCCAGGGAGCCAGGGTCCACTGACGACGATGGGGGGCGGCCCTCACAACAAGCCTCACCGGGGTTCCGGGCACGCCTCGACGCGCACCTCGGCAGCCAGTTGATGCCCCAGCACGAACGTCCTGCCCGCGCACTCGATGTGCACCGGCCCCTGAAACGGCCCGTGCCCATTGACTACCACCGGCGTGCCCGGCAGCAGATGAACCTCGGCCAGATAGCGCAGCTTGCGCGGATCGTGGGTCTTCACCCGGCTCACCTGCCCCCGGACGCCTAACGGCCACTCGGTCATCGGTTGATCGTCCATCATCGGCATCACGCCGTCGGCGGAGGGGATCGGCTCGCCGTGGGGGCAGCGGGCCGGGTGGCCCGCCATTTCGTCCATGCGGTCGATGATCCGCTCCGGCACGCCCCGTTCTAGATGCTCCACCATCTCGTGAACCTCGTCCCAGCCGAAGCCCATCACCGTGACGAGATAGGCTTCCAGGATGCGGTGGCGGCGGATCACGTGCAGGGCGATCCGCTCGCCCTCGGCGGTGAGCACCACCCCGCGATACGGCTCATGGATAACCAGGCCCTGCTCGGCCATGCGGCGGATCATGCGCGAGGTGGCCTGCAGCGATACCCCCATTGCATCGGCCAGCATGGATAGCGTGGCCGCCGGGTGCATCTCCTGAATGCGATAAATCTCGGCTAGGTAGAACCAGATAGTTGGGCACATAGCAGCGCGTCAGCCTATCAGCAGGTCAGCACTTCAGCAGGTCAGCGGATCAGCATACAGTAGGCTGGAAACGCTGGCCTGTTCCTCCTTGCCCCAGACCAGAGCAGCATAGCGACTCATTCCCACCCTGCAAGCCTCCCTCTCACCACCTCCCGGTCATGGGGAAAAGGAGGTGAGGGCCAAGCCGTTTGCAACCCGGTTGAAACCCCATCTTGCAGCGGCAAGAAACTCCGGGTCAACTGCTGGGCCTAGATTCGCGGTCGGATGTAGGGCACACTGGGTGTGCACGTTCACGATAAATACTATCACAAATATCACGCTTATTCCCAAGAAAGGGGAACAACGGCATGTTGCGACACACACCATTGACCTTGGCCCTGCTGCTGACAGGGGGGGTGCTGGTGGTCGGATGCGCGGCAGGCTCACCGGACGGTGGCAGCCCCGGCGGGCACGCTGGAGAAGGGAAGACAGCGGGGCCGGACCTCGACCAGGCGGTGGAGGAGATGGATCGCCTGTTGGGAGAGATGGTCGCCGCTGCCCGGCGGGGCGACTATGAGCAGGCGGAAACCCTCCGGGCGGAGGCATACCTGGTCTTCGAGGGGGGCCTGGAACATCCGCTCGCTAGCCGCGACCCGGCGTTGAAAGAGGAGATCGAGGGCCTCTTTGGGGAGGGCAGCGAGAGTCAGCCCGGCCTGGCGGCGCTGATCGCGGCCCAGGCGCCCGCCGACCTGATCGAAGCCCGCGCCAGGCACGCGCAGGAGGAGCTGGCCGAGGCGCACGACCTGCTAGGGGTGACCCTGACGGGGCCTGTGGCTCTCTTGAACAGCATGGCGATCATCCTGCGCGAAGGGCTGGAGGCGGTGCTGATCATCGGGGCGGTGCTGGGCTATCTACGGGCGACCAAGCGCGACTTAAGAACCCAACACTGGGTGTATGCGGGTGTCCTGATCGGCATCGCCCTGAGCGTAGTCACCTGGTGGGCATCAGGGCGGCTGATCCGCATCACGACGGCCAACCGGGAACTGCTGGAAGGCGTCACCAGCCTGCTGGCGGTGGCGGTGCTGTTCTACGTCACCAACTGGTTGTTCCATCGAGTCTACGTGGTCGGCTGGATGAACTTCATCAAGGACGAGGTCGGCAAGTCGCTGCGGGCTGGGTCGCTGGCGGGGCTGGTCTTTCTGAGCTTCACGGTGGTGTACCGGGAAGGGTTCGAGACAGTGCTGTTCTACCAGGCGTTGCTGTTCGACGCCAGCCCGGCGATGGTGCTGGCCGGGTTCGCCCTGGGCGCGGCGGCCATCATCGGCATCGCGGTGGTGATCCTGCGGCTGAGCGGGCGCGTGCCGATCAAGCCCTTGTTCACCGCCACGGGGATCGTGCTGCTGATCCTGGCCGTGCGCTTCAGTGGGGTGGGGGTTCATGAGCTGCAAGAGGCGGGCGTCATCGGGATCACAC
>DAOTYF010000178.1:0-45034 GCA_034434995.1 Anaerolineae bacterium | reverse complement strand
TCTGGGAACGGCGCTGGCCAAGCAGGCGGGCCACTGCCAGTGCAATCGTGGTATGCCCGTCATGGCCGCAGGCGTGCATGATGCCGGGCGTCTCAGATGCATATTCTGTCTGGTTCTGTTCATCAATGGGTAGTGCGTCCATATCGGCACGGACCAGCACGGTTGGCCCATCGGCGTCGCCTTCCAGCACGGCGACCACCCCCGTCCTGCCGACATTGGTCTGGACTTCCAGCCCCAGCTCGCGCAGCGCGGAAGCCACTATCCCTGCCGTACGAACTTCTTGGAAGGCCAGCTCCGGGTGACGGTGTAGATCACGCCGTCGGTCAACCATATCTGGCTGGAGCGCCTGTGCCTCATAGTAGAAATCCGTGCTCACTGGGTTTCTCCCTCAAGCGGTGGTGGCTCGCTTGGAGCAAGTCTCACCCCTTTGCCTCCCCCCCCCGCGCAACTGAAGAGGAGCAAACTTGCTTGATCCGGTCAACGAGCCAGCCTAGTGGTTCACTCGTGAAATCTACAAATGCTTCAACATCCACATCGCAAATTGGCATTCTGTCCGCCTTGCAGTCAGAAGGGCGTACTCTCATTGACTTGGCGAGAAAACCACCTAGCTGTCCGGGAGGAGAAAGCCTGCCACAGTTATAGCCTGGCGTGCGCCAAAGTCGTCGTATGCGACGATCAAGTACCCGCCCCGCTCAGCCGCACGGACGGTCATCCAATACAGGATTTCGCTCATGCGATGTCCTTGAAAGTAAATAAGCTCGTCGGGAAGGCGTGTAGTTCCCTCTGGGGTATAGACTGCCGTTAGAAACCGTTCAACCGTTCCCTGATGTCCGGGATCCACAAGCACATAGAAGTTCACCTCCTGGGCCTGGTCGGTGGCAACAGGGCGTCCAGCAACCTGTGGGCCTGCCTCGGAGGAAGCCAGCAGTCCAGCCCAAGGATGGCGTTCTACGAAGGCCAGAGTGGTGGTTGGACTCAAACGTTCGACCGCATCGATCACGGGATCGATCTTCTCGGCCACCACGCGGCCCAGATATGCGTCGGGGGGACGAGTTGGGGTTAGGGTGATCGTCGGTGTCGGCGTGCGCGTTGCCGTGGGGCTGGGGCCTGGGGTGCTTGAGGCAACTACAGTAGGGCTGGATAGATCGACGGTTTGGGCTTCCAGTATCACAAGCTCAATCCCCGCTCCGGCAGATGGCGCATAGGCGATGTGGAGTATTACGCCACGCATCGCTGCCTGAGCGATCAGCGCTCTGAGTGCCAACGCTGGTGAGCCGTTGCTGAGGATCCAGCGTCGTGTCGTATCAGCATCGGGATTTGAGATTGCCAACACCAGCACTCCCCGATTGGGCACTACGCTACCGAGATTCACCAGGTGCTCCGGTTTGGCCCGATCCGCCATGAAAAGTTCGATACGTTGCAATGGGCTGATCTCAAGAGGCATCCCGTTCAGTGTTATCGCATCTTGCCCAAACTCCAATGCGCCCCTGGCCTCGTGAGCCTGCCACCAAACCAAGTCTTCGGCAGGCATTGCTGGCTGGTTTAATAAAGGCAGCGCCCGATCTAGAAGGAGATTGGCCCATTCGTCAGCAGGAGTTTGGATTGGAGGTATGTTGGTATTGCCGACCCCCATTGGGCTAAGCTGTTCCACAGGCCCAAATGTCACGTTCAGCGCATCGGCTATCGGGCTAGGAGTGGTTGTCACTTCGACGGGGGGGTGCCCTGAGATGGAATCAACCCGACGGGTCTGCTCCAACATCCTCAAAACCATGGCGGCCAGTGCCACAATGGCTAGGCATAAGACGAGGACTCGAAACGCCCAGAACCACTGTCGCTTAGCCACGTTAGCGTACCGCCCAAACCTCCAAATTGTCGAACGCGACGCGGACGATGTTTGCGCCTTCGCTAACCACATAGAGGGCTAGGTCACCGGTTGCATGGCGGTCATCACTCACTGATGCAACTACCTGATTGTCGAGATACAGAGTGAAACGGTCGCCGGTTGTGAGCACACCGAGTGTATTGGGATAAGCATCTGAAACACGGACGCTCCCGGGCAAGGGGCCATGTGACAGAGCACTTGGCGCCAGAGAGCCGTTCACGCGGGCAATTACAGTGTATGTATTATTGCAGTACACATTATATAGATAGTAGTTTCCATTATCTGAGAAGCGAAACAGCAGACCGTAACCACCCCCTTCAAGACAGCTCTCAGGCGTTGCTTCGACCTGTGCGTATAGGTCATCAGTATCAATCGCCGTAGTAGTGATGAATCGCCCATCGAAAGGGCCGACTTCAAAGATGTACCTGCCTCCGGCAAGGCGGATCTTAGCTGTAGCCTCGTCGATTGAGGGCCAGCCCTGCGAAAAGTCGGCCATAAAGAGCACCTGCCCCAGATTAGCAGCACTGGGCGGCCCCCCTACTGTGGTGGGCACTGCCGGAGTCATCGTGGGTGGGGGGAGTGCTGTGCCACCACCATTGGGCGCAGTGCCGGTAGAACCTGCGATATCCGTGCCTGTCACGGGGGGAGACCCTGTAACTGCTGACTCCAGCACATGTGGAGTCACTGTGGGGAATGGCGTTACAGTAGGTGGTGGGAGAAAGGTCGGCGTTGTGGTAGGAACGATCGGCGTTGGTGCAGGTGTCGTAGTCGGCAAGGAGGGGCCCAAAGCAGGACGGCATCCCCCCAGGGCGAGCAGAACAGAGACAGCGCTAACTAGGACGAGTGGTCGCATCGGCACCTAACCGGTCTTTCGCCAATTTCAGTACAGCGCCGGATGATAGCGCAGCCCTCTGGGATTGCATAGTGCTTGTACCCCCTGAAAGAAGCACAATAGTGTGCCCCACCGCTTATGAGGTACAATAGCAGTGTGTTCGCGCCGCCTCGCAGGTATCCCTCACCTCCCGCCTGGCGTTGGCTGGGCCTGATCGTCTTGATTCACATAACCCTCGGCGTGCTGTATGCCACCCTCGTCCCGCCGCTGGAGAAGCTCGACGAATACCTACACTGGGAGTATGTTCGCTACTTGCGTCGCGAAGGCCACCTGCCTGACCAGCGCGATCCGTACATCCAGGACTTCCCCGCCGAGTTCCACCAGCCACCCCTGTATTACGTCCTGGCAGCACTGATCACAGCCCCCATTCCCTTAAGCGATCCGCCAATGACGTGGGACCCGATCAACCACTTCGGGTTCGCGTTTATCCTAACTTCCATCCCAGATAATGCTAATGGTACACTCCACGACCCAGCCAACCTGGCGTTTCCCGGGCATGGGGACTGGCTATCGCTGCGCCTATTGCGCTTTTACTCGGTGCTGATCAGCGCAACTACGTTAATTCCAATGTTTTGGCTTGCGTGGGCGGTCTTCCAGGATGAGATGTTAGCGCTTGGTACAGTCGGGTGGCTAGCCTTCCGACCAAGCGTGCTCTCACTCAATTCGACCGTCAGCAACGACCCCCTGTTGTTGCTGACTGGAACCGCCGTGCTGGCGATGTGCGGTTTGATCATTGCCCATGGCCCGACATGGTGGAGGGCCATCTGGCTTGGTGTGCTGCTGGGGCTGACTGCCCTTTCCAAGTTCACCTGGCCTGCGACCGCTATCTCCGTGCTGGTCGCGTTCATCCTCGCGCCGGGCTTGCGAGCGGGCTGGAAGCAGCGGCTCACCCAGTTGGCAGCAGCGGGGGGGATCGCGCTGGCAATGATCGGGTGGTGGTTCGCCCGTAACGCCATCCTGTACGGCGACCTGACTGGCATTAGCCTCGGCGCACAGGCCGCCCGCCCTGATCGCCCGGAGTTTCTGCCGCTGCGTGCTAATCCACCGACCTGGGAAGAGGCTGGACGTGTTGCCTGGGAGACGTTTCGTCGCTATTGGGCACACTTTGGTGTGGTCGGAATGCCGGAGTGGGTCAATAGTGGCCTGTTGATCCTTTCGGTGCTGCTGGTCGGTGGGCTGATCTATATTCTTGCCAGTCGCCGCCTGGCACAGATCAGCGCTCAGCCTCGCGTTGCCACCTTCTCCCTGATCGTTCTTGTGCTCTATCTGGTGCAGATTGTCATCCTGTTCTGGGTGAATGAGCATGGGGGGCAGGTGCGTTATGTCTATGCCGGGTTCGGCGCGATGGCGGTGGTCTCGCAGATCGGGCTTAGGGGCTTGATCGACCTCACCCTCCGTGCCCCTCTCCTCCTATCCAGGAGAGGGGATGACAACACTCAGCCTGCTTGGGCCAGAGAGATGACCAGAACGGTCGCCACCATTTTGCCAGTCACCCTTATGCTTCCTCTGGCAGTCTATGGGTTATTCGGGGTGCTCGCTCCGGCCTACGATCTCCCGCGCCGCGTCTCCGATCCTGCTCTGCTCGCCAGCCAGTATGACCATCCCGCCAGCGTCACCTGGATGGAGGATCGTATCCGATTGATCGGATTCCGCATTGAGCCAGAAACGGTGCGCCCTGGCGAGCCGATCTTCGTAACACTGTGCTGGCAAAGCGGGGGGCCGCTAAGCGAAGCGCTGCCCTACGCTGTCCATGTCATCGACCGCCAGGATGGCAAGATCGGCGAACGGAACACGCATCCCGGCCTGGGCATGTACGCAACGCTATATTGGCAGCCCGGAGAGGCATTTTGCGACCGGGTGCGTGTACCTATCCACGCCGATGCGCCGCCACTGGCAACCTATCGCGTTGTGCTGAGCTTTTTCCATGAGGATACTCTCGAGCAGGTTCCAGCCATGCTGGATAACGGTGCTGCTGAAGGTGTGGTGACCCTCGGCGAGATCGCTGTATTGCCAAACCGATGGTTGAAGACACATGATCCTCCTCGCAACCAGAGATTCTGGTATAAGTTGGGAGACTTGATTTACGCTTCACCACCGGAAGTCTCCCCCGGCGGTTCCACATTGGCTGTGAGCGTGACCTGGGAAGCGGCAACAGAGGTTGGGCGTGACTATGTGGTGTTTGTCCACGTCGTGGGTGATCAGGGAATCGTTGCACAAACAGATACGAGGCCACGGGGGGGCCGCTTTCCGACCAGCTTCTGGCCAGAGGGCACAGTCGTTCCAGATAAAATCTCGGTCGACTTGACGGGTGTGCAGCCTGGAATGTATCGCGTCTTGCTTGGGCTATACGATAGCGAGACCCTCGAACGACTCCCGGTTACGAATTGGGAAAGTGAGAACCTTGCTGACACAATCGACGTAGGGACAATAGAGGTACAGCCATAACATGCGAATCATCGTCTACACTGGTAAGGGTGGCGTTGGTAAGACTAGCATTGCTGCCGCCACAGCTCTGCGCTGCGCCGACCTTGGCTACCGGACGCTGGTAGTCAGCACCGATACGGCTCACTCACTCGGCGACTCGCTCCAGGTTGAACTTGGGCCGGAACCGCTCCACGTCACGGATAACCTCGATGCACAAGAGATCGACGTTCATTATTCCATTGAGAAGTATTGGGGCGAGCTTCAGAAGATGGCGGTGGAGATGTTTACCGAGCACGGCGTCCAAGACGTGATCGCCGAGGAAGTAGCAATCCTGCCTGGCCTGGAAGAAGGGGCGAGTTTGTTATGGCTGGCCGATTTTGTGGCGAGAGATAGCTATGATGTGATTGTGATTGACGCCGCTCCCACCGCTGAGACCCTCCGCCTGCTCACCCTGCCCGACGCCGCCCGCTGGTGGATTCAAAAGCTGCTGCCGCTGGGCCGGGCGGCGGCGCGGTTTCTCGGCCCGGTGGCCAAGCCTCTGTTCGGCATGAACGCCCCTGACGTGGGCGCAGTCAACGCCGTCGAGAAGCTGTTCGAGACGTTGGATGAAGTCCGCATTATGCTTAGCGACAGCAGTGTGTCATCAATGCGGCTGGTGGTCAATGCTGAGCGGATGGTGATCAAAGAGACACAGCGCACATATACTTACCTCAATCTGTATGGCTATCCCATCGATGCGGTTGTGTGTAATCGCCTCTTGCCGGATGGCATCATTGATCCGCACTTCCGGGCGTGGAAAGAGGCGCAGGCTGCCCACTTGGATCTAATTCATGAATGTTTCGATCCCCTTCCTCTGCTCACCGCACCGCTGTTCGACCGCGAGATGGGCGGGCTGGAACTGCTACGCACATTGGCCGGGGAGCTGTTCGGCAAGCGTGACCCATCTGCACGACTTTACACGGGGCAGCTTCAATCATTGGAGCCTGCTGGCAATGGCTACATCTTGCGGTTGCCGCTGCCGCTGACCGACAAATCCAAGGTCGAACTTTATCGCTCCAGCGATGAACTGACCTTGTCTGTGGGAGCATATCGGCGCAACATCGCCTTGCCACGTGCGCTGTGGCCACTTGATGTGCAATCAGCGCGTCTAAGCGATGGCGTCTTGGCACTTCGTTTCGTTGCGACTGAGGATACGAGTGGAGGCTGAAGACGAATGGGGAAACCAAATGGTGGGCGTTTTTGGAATGATCGCCCACCAGACACACTGCAACAGTAAAGACGGTTATAATAAGCCTGCTCTCATTTCCTCACCTGCCCAAGGAGGCATTTATGAGTGACATCCCTGCCACCGCCGCATATTTTAAGGCACTCAACGAACGTAATGTGGAAGGCTTTGTGCAGTGCTTTGCCGATGACTGTGAGGCCCACAACCCCTTTGGCCAGCCACCCTACAAAAGCCGCGACGCCACCCGGATGATGCTGGCCGACCTGATTGCCCCCTGGGAGAGATTGCACGTGATCCCGAAATCGGCCTACCGTAGTGGTAACCGGGTCGCGGTCATTTGGATGGCCGAAGGGTCCGCACCGGGCGGCCACCAGGCCGAGTTTGAGGGGGTGACCGTCTTTGAGCTGAATGAGGCCGGGAAGATTGCGCGGCTGGAAGGTTACTGGGATTCGCGCGCCGCCCTGAAGCAGATCGGGGAAGCATAACGCCATGACTGCCACCGCGTATGTGACGCACCGTGATTATACGTTACATACTCTCCATGGTCACCCAGAATATGCGGGCCGCATCCTGCGCGTTTGGGATGTAGTAGATCGCTCCGATGTGCGGGACGACCTTCTGGCGGTCGATCCAGCCCCGGCCAGTGTAGAGCAGTTGTGTCGTGTGCATGACCCGCGTTACATCGAGTCCATCCAGCGTGCTTGTCAGCTCGCCGCCAACGAACCAGAGCAGGTAGTCCTGCTCGATCCCGATACCTATGTGTTGCCAATCAGCTATGAGGTAGCACGGCTCTCGGCAGGTGGCGTGCTAGCGGCGGTTGATACAGTGATCGCGGGTCGCGCCGAAAACGGGTTGGCAGTTGTGCGACCTCCGGGTCACCATGCCACTCCTGTGCGGGGGATGGGTTTCTGCCTCTTTAGCAACGTGGCGCTGGCGGCCCGCCACGCTCAGGCGACCTCGGACTCCATCAGACGAGTTCTCATTGTTGACTACGATGTCCATCACGGCAATGGCACGCAGGCCGTTTTCTATAATGATCCCAGTGTACTGTATATCTCCACTCATCAGTACCCGCTATATCCAGGCACAGGGGCGATCCACGACATAGGTGAGGGGGCAGGCCAGGGAACTACGATCAACATCCCTCTCAAAGCAGGGACAGGCAACCAGGGCTTCCGCCTGCTATACGAGCGAGTGGTGTGGCCCGCTGCCCGTCGTTTCACGCCCGATCTACTTCTTGTCTCAGCCGGCTTCGATGCTCACTGGGTTGATCCGCTAGCCGGGCTACACCTTGATTTAGAGGGCTTTGCTCATCTGACCCGCGAGCTTATTCACATGGCCCACGAGCTATGTGAGGGGCGAATCATCTTCGTGATGGAAGGGGGCTATGACCTCGACGCGCTCGCGCATGGCATCCTCAATATCGCCTACGCGCTGCAAGGGCAGGATAGAGTAGTCGATCCACTCGGCCCCCTTGATCTACCGGAGCAGGACACTTCGGCTCTTGCCGATCAACTGGTGGCCCTGCACCAATTAGGAAGCTGAGTCGCCCTGTTTCCTGGTAATGGTGCGGTTGGCTGTCCAAGCCGGATTGCGGCAAGCGAGGTTCATCTGCCTGGCATTCCAAGAGATGGCGCCTTCCTGGGCCGTGCCCGAACTTTGCCTTGCTGGGGATTGTCCGGGCTGTGGGCACACAACTACGAAACCTGCCTCCCCGAGGCTATCGGATGTCTTCACAACCCAACTCACACAAGGGGCCTTTACCACCAGCGTGGCGCCAATACCTCTCAGGAGCCACCCGCCTTGTCTACTACGTGGTGCTGGGTTGGTTTTTGTACCAAGTTGCTGCCCACTATGGCCCCGAACTATGGCCCAGACTGAGTGATATTGACCTGGCTATGCTGATCGCCTCAATCGTAGCGCTGACCCTGGCCTATCTCAGCGTATCCTTGGGTATTCAGCAGATTCTTAAGTTGATCGGCCAGCCGCTCCAGCTATCACTTGTGGCCAAGGCTTATGCTCTATCTCAGCCAGCCAAGTATATTCCAGGCGGGATATGGCACCTGCCTGGGCGGGTGATTCTTTACCGACGCTATGGCGTGCCCACCCTAGCTGGATCGGCAGCGTTGTTCTGGGAGCTGACCACGACTAGTCTCGCGGCTGCGATCCTGGGAATCTTGGCTTCAGGCAGGGGCCTGACAGACACCCATCTGCTGCCAGTGGTAACCGCCATTGGGCTGGCGGCCCTTATTAGTTGTCTGGCTGTTCTGTTCCTGCCTATTGCTTCCTTGTCGGAATGGCTGAGCCATCGACAGATCCGGTTACCTGTCCCGGTTACAGTGGCAACCAGCAGGCGCAGTCGTGGAGAACGGGCTTACCACTGGGTGCTAGCCCTTGGGGGGTTCATGTTTTCTTGGACGCTCACGGGGGTTGCCTTCTGGATTATGGTGCTCTCTGTTGTAGCAGGTGCAGCAAGCCCCATTGCGTTGGTGGGGATATTTTCCGCCGGTTGGGTCATTGGCTTCGTGACAGTCTTTGCACCTGGTGGGGTTGGCATTCGAGAGATCGTCCTGGCGCTGCTCCTAGCGGGGATTTTCCCGGAGCCATACCCGGTAGTCATTGCTGCGATGTCTCGCATCTGGTGGACACTGGCTGAAGTCATTGTTGTCCTGATCGGGCTGTCTATTCCCATTCCGATGGACAAGGCTCCGGCTGCACCTCCGGTAGCTGATCGCCCCTGAGGCGTTCCTAAAGGAGACTCATTCGACGCCTTCCAGTTACTCCGCTATAATGAGTCAACTCACCACGACCAAACGTTCTAAGGAATGAGCAACCCTTCTTCTGCTTCCCTTCGCGCGACAGCACGACCTAGTAACATGCTCTTGCCACTGGCAGCGCTTCTGCTGGGGATGGTGCTGTACCTGCATGGCTTTGTCCAGACACTTCCCTACCAACTGGAGCCGGATGAGCCGAATCTATGGCTCTTCGCTGAGAGCTTTCTGAACACGAACCAACTCTTCGCCCGCGAATTCGCATATCCCCCCCTTGGGGTTATCGGGTTGGCCCTTCAACATCGGTTGATCTACTGGATCACCCCGGACGGTCGCCTAGAGATGGAGGTGTTCTATGTATTTGGCAGGGTGTTTTCGACCCTGCGTGGCGTGCTGTTGCTGGCGGTCGTCTACCAGGTCGGGCGGCAACTTCACAGTCGAGCGGCAGGAGTAGCCGCCATGTTGTTTCTGGCAGCGCAACCCGATGCCATCGGAATGGCCAAAGTCTTAAAGGTGGATAACCTTGCTTGGCTGTGGGGCATGGTAAGCCTAGCGTTCGCCTACGGAGCAGTGTTCACAAAACGCAATAGTTGGCTGGTGTACTCGGTGATTGCCGGGGTGCTTGCTACCGCTGCCAAGTACACCATGTTGCCAGTTCTGGTCGTGCCAGGGCTGGTGATTACCCTCTACATGCCTCGTAGTTGGGCTGTCCGGGGATTGCTGATCGCCGCATTGATCTTGTCGCTGGGACTCGGCGTATCCATTGTCGTCAACCCACCACCCCTGTTGACCGACTTCTTAATGCGTTTCCATGCCCGGCAACTGTACGACCGGGGGCAAATCTTTCAGTTTGTGTCGCTGGCGCGATCCTGGCCACAGTTACTACTCCAATTTGGGGTGATGAACTTCTGGTTGTTTGTGTTGGGGTTTCCGGTCGCCGTTTTAATCTGGCCGCGCGCTCAATTGAATCGCCAGCAATGGTTTCTGATCGGCGTCACCCTGGCCATGATGGTCGTCACCTTCATTCTGCTAGGGTTGTTTCAGACCAATCGGGTCCAGGATCGCTATCTGATCGTCCTCGGCTTTGCATTGCTCTGGGGTCTATTGGTTGCGCTATGGGTTCAGAAACGAGCCAGCCTGGGGGCGTTGGTGGCGTTGCTCTTGACCGCGTCTTGGGTCGTCCAGGGATGGCAGCTCGGCACCAACCTTCGGCGGCCTGATACTCGCGCTCTGACAGCAGACTGGTTCATCGCCAATGTGCCACAGGGGACTCATATCGCTATGGAGAAAGACTTCGTCGAGTTTGACCGGGGCTATGGGGGGTTCCCAAGCGACAAGGTGTTCTTCGTCGAAGAGATCGACTCGGTGTATGACCGCCCATTGGACGAATTTGCGCGGCGGGGCGTGGAGTATCTGGTTGCCGATTTCCGCAACATCTACCGGGGTGGATTCTTTGAGCCGGGGCGCGACAATACGGAGTTCTTATCCCAGGTTGAAACAGTGCTCGATTTGAGCCGTCCGTGGGACCGCGGCTGGCAGGGGCCGGAGCGATACGTTTTTCGCATCCCCCCTATACAGAGCACCCCGATGCACATTTTCCTTGGCGATGCCATCATCTTCAAAGGCTACGATTTGGACTCAAATACCGTGTTGAGCGGCGAGACGCTCGATCTGGTGCTGTACTGGGCATGCCTGCGCGAGACTGATGCTGACTATACGGTCTTTGTGCACCTGAATTCAGAGGATGGTGCGCTTGTTGCCCAGCTCGATGGGCCACCTGGAGATGCCCTGCACCGCACTTATTCCTGGTGGCCTGGCTATTTTGACTGGGACGAATGGCCTGTGCCTATCCCAGCAGACACTTCACCTGGCAGGTACACGCTTACGCTGGGCATGTATGACGCAAACACCCTGGCCCGGCTCCCCGCAACGGATGCGAATGGAGTTGCGCTGGGCGACGAGATCGTTCTGACGCCCATCACCGTCGAGGCGAGACCCTGAAACCATGCGCCGTATGGTTTCCCTGATCCGATCCCACCTGTGGGCCGCGCTGATCGTCGCGGCCTACCTGATTCTGGGCGCTGCGTTCAGCGTCGCCAACCCAATCCATGAAGCGACCGACGAACTGCGCCACTACCGCTACGTACGCTACATCGCCGACTATGGGCAGCTCCCCATACAATCCGACGAACCGGGCAATGCTCAGGCGCATCATCCTCCTCTATACTATGCAAGTGCTGCTCTGGCGAGCTTCTGGGTACATCCCGCTGAACCACTATATGAACCATTGCCCAACCCCCAGTGGGGATTCCGCAACTGGGAAGTCGGCATCGATAATAAGAACCTATACCTGCATGGCCCCGAAGAGGCCTGGCCATATCGTGATGTTTCTCTTGCAGCACACCTGGCGCGATGGGTCACTCTGCTATGGGGAGCAGGCGCGGTCGCGCTCACTATTGCCATCGCGCGCGTGGCATTTTCATCCCGACCTGCCATAGCCATCGCCGCTGGGGCATTGATCGCCTTCAACCCCATGTTTCTATATCTTGGTGGCGCTGTCAACAACGACGTACCGGCAGCGCTGATGGGAGCCGCTATTACCTATATTTGCCTGCGCGTGGCGCAAGATGGGTTGACGGTCCGGCGCACTTTTCTGTTGGGCGGCCTGTACGGCCTCGCTTTACTTGTGAAGTTCAACCTTATTGGTCTACTGGCCGTCATTGAGATAGCGCTCCTTGTAAGTGCTGCAGGAGATGGAGATGCCAAGGCAAACAGATGGAAGTTCGCACAGGCGAACGCGATCATCATAGGGCTTGCGCTGATCGTCGCTGGATGGTGGTATGCCCGCAATGCGATCCTGTACGGGGAGCCGACGGGCTTTCTGCGCCTCACCGAAATATGGGGATTCCGGCCCCCAAGGGTAGGGCTAGCTCTGGCGTGGCGCGAGTTGGCCTACGCTTGGTCGAGCCTATGGGCACGTTTTGGCTATGGCCAGATACCCGTCCCTGACACGTTCTACGCCGCTATAGGGGTGCTGTGCGGCATGGGCGTGGCGGGATTGGCTCTGCTGGTGATCCGCAGTAGAGACACAGAAGAGGAGTCAACCAGCTCCACCCGGCTATGGATAGGCCGGACTCAGAGGCATGTGCTGCTTGTTCTGGCATCTTCGGTGTTTGTGAACTTTGCTACCCTGTACGCCTACATTGTGATCAGCCCAGCGGGCGCGATGGGGCGTTTCTTTTTCCCCGGATTGCCTGCGTTCGCGACATTGGTTGCTGTCGGGCTACTGGGGCCCCTTCCTGAAGTCGGGCAACGCTTTGGCACAGTGATGATCGGGCTGGGAATGATCGCCTGCGCCCTGATTGCCCTGTGCGGTTATCTCATCCCGGCCTACGCCATCCCTCCCGCAGTGACCTCCCCCCCCGAGCCGCTCAACATCGAAGTAGGTGATGTGGCTCGTATCTTGGCCTACGAAGTAACACCGGAGACTGTTCTGCCAGGCCAGCCGATTGACGTGACAATCACTTGGGAGGTGATCCGGCCTACTGAGCAACCTTACGCGCTGTTCATCCATGTCCTCAACCCGGATGGCGCTCTGATCGCCCAACGAGATACCTATACCGGGCTTGGCAACTACCCGTCGCAATGGTGGCGCCCCGGCCATATTTACACGGAAACCTACCGCATCTACCTGCCCCAGACAGCCTATACGCCAGATATAGGGTTGGTGGAGGTTGGCCTGTACAACCCCGATCTGGGGCGGTTGCCAATCAGCACCTCTCAAGCTACTGACTCAGCGCTTGGGATAGGACAGGTTGAGCTCGCTGCCGATCCATCTGCGGAGTATCCGAACCAGATTTTCGTTAACTGGGATAACCACTTTGCGCTCGTAGGCTATACCATTGAGCCGCGGGTGCTGCATCCTGGTGAGAAGACCTGGGTTACGCTGTACTGGCAGGCGCTCGATCCTCCCAGGGAAGAGGATTTCAAGGTCTTCCTCCACGTAATGGAGGGTTGGGATAACCAGTGGGCCGGGAATGATGGCAACCCAGTCGAACCTGATGGTTTCACCCGTTATTGGGTCGCTGGGCAGGTGTACGAAGATCGGCGCAAACTTCGGCTGCCGCCTGACATCCCGCCCGGTGAGTATGTCTTGGAATTAGGATGGTTCTCTGACACGGACGGGGAGCGTCTGAACATACTCGCCAGTGACGGCCATATTATTGACAACTGGTTGGCTCTCAACACCATCCGAGTACTTCCCCATGAGTGATAGGGCAGCCTCACCACGTCCCACCCGCCTGCGCCGATGGGAGTGGCTGTTGATCGAGGCCCTCCTTTTGGGGAGCTTTGCCCTGCGAGTTGCACGTTTCACACAAGTCCCACCTGGCATCATCCATGACGAAGTTCGGAACTGGTTCAACGCGCAAATGGTGCTGGCGGGGGATATCCGAGCCCTGTATCCCTACGGTGGTGGCCGTGAGGCGCTGTTCATGTTTTTGGAGGCGGCATCCTATCAACTGATTGGCTCGAACGTGGTGGCTGCTCGGCTGCCTTCGCTGGCATTCAGCATGTTAGGAGTGGCAATTAGCTTCTGTCTGGCGCGGAGGCTATTCGGATCTGTAGCTGGGCTTGTTGCTGCTGCCGGATTTGCTACATCGTTCTGGAGTCTGATGTTTGCCCGGTTGGCCGTCCGGACAGGCTCGATGCCAGTGATGGCGATGATCGTTGCCTACCTGTTTCTGCAGCTTGTACAAGCTCCTGCCGGAGGAGCTAGGCTTAGCGTTCTGGCAGGGCTGACCCTCGGTGCGACCCTCCATACCTACCCAACTGCCCTGTTTTTCCCAATAGTGCTCATCGCCTGGCTTTTGGCTGTAGCATGGTTGCAGCCAGCTTGGCTGCGTGGAAAGTGGCAATATGTTGGCACCAGCCTGTTACTTGCGGCCATCATGTCGATCCCGCTCCTGCATGCCTGGATGGACCCCGCTAATACTGCCCGCGCCAACGAGGTCAATGCGCCCCTGGAAGCGCTAATCGAGGGCGACCCCGGCCCGACGTTGGCTAATATCCTGCCGGTGCTGGGAGTCTTTTCGGTGCAGGGGGACCACGGACTGGAGTTTAACATCCAGGATCAACCGATCTTTCCGACCTTTCCAATGGCAGCTCTTTTCTATAGTGGTCTACTCTTGTCAGTCTGGGGGCTGGCACGCCGCGATTCCAAGCACCGGCCAGGTTATGCGCTGGTGTTACTATGGGTTGTGGGGATGCTGGCCCCAACCCTGGTGACCGAGCGACCGGTTAACCCATCGCGGACTATTGGCCTGCTGGGTGTGGTGTACATGATCCCGGCTATTGCAGCAGCGGAAGGGCTACGCTGGGCACGGGTGTGGAGGAAGAACTGGCTGGCATTGGGCATGGTGCTGATCGTGGTTCTGGCACTGGCACGCCAGCTTCAGCATACCGTCGAGAAGTACTTCACAGCCTGGACGGAAAACCCGGTTGTGCAGTTTCTGTACCAAAGCGAATATCGCGTTCTAGCAGATTTCCTGGATGCCCATTCTGAGCCGATCCCCTTAGCTCTTGGGGGGCTGACGCCGCACGAGATGGATGCAGCATCTATGCGCCTGCTCATGCGAAACGATGACTACCTCGGGGTGATGGGTTTTTTCGATCCCCAGACCTCTCTGCTGGTGCCGTATTCTGAGTCACAGGAGATAGGGACTTATGTCGTTGTGCCGTCATCAATCACCATCCATCCTGCGCTTGCTAGCCGCTTCGCTACCTGGGGGATTCAGCAGGAGAGCACCGCGGACTCCTTTACCATCTATGTCGCCCATTCCGACGCGGTGATCCCGAGCGTGCCAACCAACGGGCAGAAGTCAGAATTCTATTGGTCTGGCAATCTAGGCCCTGAGCTTCTGATCGACTTCCTTGGCCTTGAGTGGGTTGGCTCTGTAAGCCCCGGTCAGCTATTCACCCTGCTAACCTATTGGGAAGTTCGAAGGCCAGCAGAAGTTCCGCTGCATATTTTCGTTCATGTAGTTGATCAGGAAGGAACAATCCTTGCCCAGAACGACCTGTTGGGTGTGCCATCAACCCAGTGGCGAAGCGGTGACCGGTTCGTCCAGGCGCACGATCTGAGCCTCCCCTCCGATGTGCCTACCGAGCCTTATCGGGTGCGGATCGGACTCTATGATCCCCTCACGGGCCTGCGCCTGAGAGTCAGCTCCCCCCCGGACTATGATTATCTAGAGGTTGAGCTTCCCCGACCGATACCTGATCCCAGCAACCCCCACTGCCGTGACGAGCGGGGGCTGTGATCTCGCCCCGGGCGAGCCTGTTGCAGGCTGACTCCGGCAACGTAAGCAAACCCAAGCGCATAAAGCATCATAAACGGGACCAGCGATGGCGCATAGCGCAGAGCAAGGAGAGCCATGATAGTCGCATATGCCGCCAGAGCCAGTTCTACCCACGTTGTACTGTCAATGGGCAGCGCATAGCTGCTGTTCCGCCCATAGTCTGGATTGCCCTCTTGCAGGTGGAACTTAGGCGTGCGCTCAAATGCTTGGGGATGTGCCGAGAAAGCTCTCAGCACCGCCCGCGTGTTGCTGGCCGCGATCCCAATGCCGATCAACATCAGGATCGGAAAGGCGGCCATTCGGCGTAGCCAATCAGAATACAGGCGACGTTGTGAGAGCAAAATCTCCACAGGCATCCCGAGCATTGCTAGCCCCAGCCCCGCCAGCGGCAGGTCGCTGAGTCGCCCTGATAACATCAGCGGGCCGACCAGGAATAACACTAGCAACATCAGCGGATGGATCACATAGCCGCTCAGATGGAACATTGCCTCAATCTTCTGCCACACAGTCAGGGGAGCGCACAGGACAACCCCGCCAAGCTTACGCAGACATTGCATCGTGCCAGTTGCCCAGCGACTCTGTTGGCGCTTGAAGCCCATCATCATGGCGGGGATTTCAGCCGGCGTGGATACGTCAGGCAGGTATAGGCATCGCCAACCAGCCAGTTGGGCGCGATAGCTAAGGTCGATATCCTCGGACAATGTATCGGAGTGCCACCCCCCGCTTTGTTCGATACACGCTCGCCGCCAGACTCCGGCTGTGCCTGAGAAGTTCACCAGTAACCCTGCCCGATGGCGCGCTAGCTGCTCTACGATGAAATGTGCATCGAGGGCGAGGGCCTGGGCGCGGGTCATGGAGTTGAGGTCTGCATTCAGATGTCCCCAACGGGTCTGAATCAGACCCAGCCGATCATCCATGCCGAAGTATGGCACGACACGATGTAGAAAATCCGGCTGTGGCACAAAATCTGCATCAAACACGGCGATCAACTCTGCCTCGGTGCGCTGAAGGCCGTAGGTCAACGCGCCTGCCTTGAAACCCTGCCTGCTCCTGCGCCGGATATGTTCGATCTGAAGACCAGTAGCACGCGCTTTCTCGATGGCGGCAGCAGCACTGCTGAGGGTTTCGTCTGTGGAGTCATCGAGCACCTGGATTCTCAATTTGTGATATGGGTAGTCCAGGCGGCTTACTGATTCGATCAGCCGCTCGATGACATGCTTCTCGTTGAAGACTGGCAGTTGGACCACCACCGTGGGCAGATCGGGGGTGGAAATGTTGGGCGGCGGTTGGATCTTGTCGTTACGGTGTACGATATAGATCGTTGATAGAACCAGGGAGTGAAAACCCATTAAGGCCAGCACAATAGCACTGGTAACGTAGAGGATCTCAACAAGAATCACACGCTTGCTCCATCACTCCACGAGCGGTGAGGTGTGACCTTGCCGCTGGGGAAAAAAATATCGCTATGGGAGAATGACTCTCAGCGCCATTTGCGATGCTATCAATAATACCACTTACAACATGCTTCAGCACCTCAAACCGCAATTTATCCCCTTGGGGGAGTGTTGACATTCCCCATCCCATCCGTCACAATTGCCCGCCGATCACTGGTTGAGGTTCCACATGCTGAGACCCCTGCTTGTCTTTGGTACTCGCCCTGAAGCGATCAAAATGGCCCCGCTGGTGCGGGCGCTCCGGGATCATCCTGATGCTCAGCCCACCATCTGCGTGACGGCGCAGCATCGGGAAATGCTCGATCAGGTACTGGACTGGTTCGACATCAGGCCGGACTTTGACCTGGACCTCATGCAACCTAACCAGACTCTGACCGGGCTGGCGGCACGTGCGATGCAGGGTGTGTCAGAGATCATCACCAAAGTGCAGCCTGATGTTCTCCTGGTGCAGGGTGACACAACTACGGCGATGGCGGCGGCCATGGCAGCATTTTTCCAGCGCGTCCCAGTGGGGCATGTTGAGGCAGGGTTGCGAACGGGGGATATCTACAACCCCTTTCCAGAAGAGGTGAATCGCCATCTGATCAGCGTCATGACGACCTACCACTTCGCGCCCACTGAAACAGCCCGGCGTGCTTTGCTGGCTGAGGGCACCCGGCCCGAGTCTATCTTTGTTACTGGGAACACGGTCATCGATGCTCTCAAGTGGACAGTGGCCAGGCCCTACCAGTTGACAATCGATCTGCCACTTGAAGTGCCTGGCGAGCGGTTGATCTTAGTCACCGCCCATCGGCGTGAGAGCTTCGGCCCCGCTTTCGAATCGATCTGCTTGGCACTCCGTCAGATCGTCGAGCGCAACCCAGATGTGCGTTTGATCTATCCCGTCCACTTGAACCCAAACGTCCAGGAGCCTGTCCGCCGTATCCTAGGTGGGATACAACGGGTGCATTTAATCGATCCTCTGCCCTATCCAGATACCGCCCATCTTATGGCGCGCTCCACACTGGTGCTGACTGACTCCGGCGGGATTCAAGAGGAAGCCCCAGCCCTGGGAAAGCCGGTGCTGGTGATGCGCCGGACCACCGAACGTCCCGAAGCGGTTGAGGCAGGCACTGCCAGGCTGGTGGGGACAGACTCTGAGACCATCGTTCGTGAGGTGGAGACACTCCTCTACAACCCAGTCGCCTACCAGGCAATGGCCAAGGCCATCTCTCCCTACGGTGATGGGCACGCAGCGCAGCGGATCGTGGAGGTGCTGATCGAGGGATTCAGACAAGCGCAGCCCGTAACGACTGGACAAGATTGTGAGCACGAACGCCGTAGGGGATAAACCGAAAAACCCGACGGTCCATGCCGATATCTTCGATCTCAATGGTCAGCCGCTCAAGCGGAAGAAGTTCATTGATCCGTTCTGGCCACTCGATCACAAGAACCGCAGGAGCATCCAAGAAGTCCTCAATACCGGTCGTCCTTGCATCATCCGTATTGACCAGTCGATAGCAATCGGCATGATAGAAGCGTTCCCTATCCTGGATACGGTGGTACTCGTTAATGAGCGTAAAAGTGGGGCTGTTGGGTGCTTCGAGCGCGCCCCATGCACGTGCCAGGCCCCGTGTAAGGCAGGTCTTGCCTGTCCCGAGGCTTCCCGACAAGCAAATCAGGTCCCCTGCCCGGAGGAGCGTTCCAAGGCATTCACCAAGTCGCTCTGTTTCATGGGGACTCTCCGTGCTGATGAGCAGTATCTCAGCGGGTTTAGAATTCTGATCGGCAGCCATGGTCCATGATTCTAGCGCAAATCGGCTTTCGCCCTGGCATTGTCGGAAACCTGGAGGGAGTGGATAAGGTGATGGGTATTCAGGGCAGTTGTGAGCCATTCCTTGTACAAGTATCCTCGTGGTTATCCACTTCCTGACAATGGGGACATGTGTTCATGCTGCTATTTTACCTGTACTCGGACTCTTATCCACTCCCCAAGCAAAACAAGGTTGACGGCTTAGGGTGGCTATGGTACACTGAGTTTCACCGGGGTCGCAGGTAGGATGGCGACCTGATTCGTCCTGTGTTGGTATCCTTGCACTCAGTTTGGGAAGGGGTCCGCTATAAGCAAGTCAAGCTACCGCATCAACGAGGCCATCCGGGTTCGTGAGGTTCGCCTGATCGGCCAGAACGGCGATAACGTAGGGGTCGTCAGCATCCGCGAGGCTTTGGAGCGCGCTCAGGACGCCGACCTGGATCTCGTGGAGGTTGCCCCTAATGCCGAACCGCCTGTCTGTAAGATCATGGATTTTGGCAAATTCCAGTACGAGCAGGCGAAGAAGGAGCGGGAGGCACGTAAGCAGCAAAAGGTCGTCGAGATCAAAGAAATCCGGTTACGCCCCAAGACGACCGATCACCATCGCATGTTCAAAGTGCGTGACGCGCGTCGCTGGTTGAGCGAAGGTATGAAGGTCAAGGTGCGTATCCGCTTTCGGGGGCGCGAGATTCATTACCCGGAGATCGCGCAAGAGCTGCTAGATAGTATTGCCAGGGAACTGGAAGACGTTGCGGTAGTTGAACAGAGGGCCGGTATGGAGGGCAGAACCATGCTGATGGTGCTCGCCCCCGCCAAACCGAACGATTAGCCCCTTCTGCTTCTCTCAAGCTGATATGTCGTGGTTGGTGTGCGCTCGTCAACAAATGAGGGCGCATCTGTGAGCAAAATTTGCCTGGGCGCGGTCTGAGGCTGGCCTGTGCTTTCAGGCACAAAGGGAGCGGTTAACGTGCCGAGGAAACAGAGAACGACGAAGTCCAAGCTAAAGACACATAAGGCAACAGCTAAGCGCTTTCGGATCACCGGCTCCGGTAAACTGGTGCGTACACAGGGGCCCAAGAGCCATCTGCGGCGCAAGAAATCGGCCCGTACCAAAGAGCGATTTAGCGAGATGGCTGTTGTTGAGCAGCCCGCTGTCGTTCGTCGCGTCCGAAGGTTAGCTCCGTACCTGAAGCGTTACAAGAGCAACCCGCCGGGCTGAGCGTTTCACGGAAAGTCTTTCCAGAAAGACTTTCCGTGAAACCGGCGGTTTGGCCGAAAGAATTTTCGGCCAAACACTTAACCCTATCCGATGACATGTTTGTAACAAATTGACCTTGTAGGCAGGGGCAAGAACTATGACGCGAACGAAGGGCGGTATTGTCACACGCCGCCGTCACAAGAAGATCATCAAGATGGTCAAGGGCCAGTACGGGACACGCGGGCGCCTGTTCCGGCGATCCAACGAGGCAATGATGAAGTCGCTGTGGTACGCTTACCGCGACCGCCGCAGTCGTCGCCGCGACTTGCGCCGCCTTTGGATCGTCCGCATCAACGCCGCGGCCCGCCAGAATGGCCTCACCTATGGCCGCCTGATCAATGGCCTCAAGCGCTCCAATGTCGAGTTGGATCGGAAGTCACTAGCAGCAATCGCTGTTCGTGACCCACTGGCCTTCAGCCAGATCGCAGACATAGCCAAAAGCGCTGGCTAACTCACCAGCCAGACAACTGAGCAGCACTCACCGATGCTCTAGAGGTGAGTGCTTTTTGGTTCCGTTCAAGGTCCGGCAGTCGCGCGCCCTCGGATGATTCTTAAACCTCGTGGGCGATGCAGGGATTGGGTGGAATCTACTCGAGAATCCATTCGTCGAGACTACGCGACCACTCAATCAATCCCTCTTCCTCGAAGAACAAGCCAATCTCGCGGGCTGCTGACTCTGGGCTGTCGGACCCATGCACGAGATTGCGGCCTGTATCCATGCCGAAGTCACCCCGGATCGTGCCGGGGGCAGCCTCGATGGGTCGGGTCTTGCCCATCGTGACGCGCACCTTTTCGATAGCCTGGGTGCCCTCCCAAACCATGGCCACAACCGGTGCGGAGGTGATGTAAGCGATTAAACTATCGTAAAAATCCTTGCCTTTATGCTCGATATAATGGCGCTCCGCGAGTTCGCGGCTAATCATCATCATCTTCATACCGACCAATTGCAGGCCCCGCCGCTCTAATCGGCTGATGATTTCCCCAATCAGGCCGCGCTGCACCCCATCGGGCTTGATTAAGACCAGCGTGCGTTCCAAAACGTCCTCCCATAGGTTGAACTGCCGATACAGGGTTGTGCTTGTCCCCTCTGCCAGAGAACATACAACACACATTGTCCCCATCGGCGGAGGGATCGGGGGTGGGATCTACGACAGATAATCTCTCAACTGTCGGCTTCGTGTCGGGTGTCGCAGCTTGCGCAATGCCTTGGCCTCGATTTGGCGAATGCGTTCCCGCGTCACGCCGAAGTGCCGCCCAACCTCTTCGAGGGTGTGATCTTGTCCGTCCTTCAGCCCAAAACGCATCTCCAGCACTTCCCGCTCCCGTTCAGAAAGCACGCTCAACACCCCCTGCACTTGCTCCTTGAGCAATTGTCGGTCAGCCTTCTCCACCGGGCCTGGAATCTTGTCGTCCTCGATGAAGTCGCCCAGCAAGCTGGAGTCTTCCTGACCGACGGGCATGTCCAGCGACATCGGGTCCTGGGAGATACGAACAATGCGACGCACCTTGGCAGCTGCACGCCGTAGTTTGCGGTATAGGTTGGGGTCGAGCCGCTCCTCATTGCGTCGCGCCTGCCGGATAGCCTCTGCATCAGGTGGATCGAGCAGGTCCATCTCGATAGCAATCTCTTCTGCGCTCGGCTCCCGGCCAAGTTCCTGAGTCAGTTCTCGCTGGATACGCATTAGGCGGTTGATCGTCTCCACCATGTGCACGGGGATGCGGATGGTGCGCGACTGATCCGCAATGGCCCGGCTGATCGCCTGCCGGATCCACCATGTCGCGTAGGTACTGAACTTATATCCTTTGGTATGGTCGAACTTTTCGACGGCCCGCAGTAAGCCGATGTTCCCTTCCTGGATCAGGTCTAAGAAGCTGATCCCCCGCCCCATATACTTCTTTGCAACGCTTACCACCAAGCGCAGGTTGGCATGCGTAAGGGCCTGGTTCGCGTCCTCAGCGCGCACATCAGCAGCGGCCAACTCGTCTTCAATGAGGTGAGGGTCGATTTCCCTGATCCACTGTAGGGCGGTGCTTCGCTTGGGCAGATTCTTGCTCTGGCGGCAGATTTCGATCAGACGCTCCTGAAACGGTTCCGGCATCAGATATAGCGTCTCGAACACCACAAACAACCGCTGTGCCACTTGGCTCCAGTCCTCGTCACGGCCCCACTCGCGCAGGTTGAGGTACTGGTGCAGATAGGACGCTGGCTGCTTCCACCAGGCATCGCGCAAACGTTGCGCCTCGCTGATCAACGCCACACAGTCGGGTGGATCGACCCCCAAGCCAGCCACCAGCGCACATACATCCTTCCAGGCGGATTCAAGGCGTTCAAACAACATCTCTAACGCAGTGTGGGGGTTGAATCCTTCTTCACTCGCACTGAGCTTCTCGTAGAGCGCGTCGATAGCATGAGTGGCCGCCATTTGTGCGGAGAGCCAGATTTCCTGATCCGAGTCCAGCAGCCGAACTTGCCCGATCTCCTTCAGGTACATCCGGACCGGGTCGTTTGCCATCTCGGGTTCGCCCAGACTCAAGACTCGCCCGCTGAGGTCTTCCTCTTCTTCCAGCTCATCCAGCTCTTCGTCCTCAGGCTCCAGCTCAACATCGAAATCGGTCTCGCTCTCGCTATTCAGGTCAAGATCTCCCTCTTCATCTTCGGTTGCCGGGATGATCTGAACTCCCAGTTCTTCGAGGCGTGCGTAGAGAAGCTGGATCGCCGGGCTATCGGGGTCTTCAAACAGGGCCAGGATATCCGTCTCGCTGGCTTGTCGTTCCCGCCGTGCCCGCTCAATCAGGGCCTCAATGGCTTCCGCCTGCTCGTCAGACTGCTGCTGGAGCATAGCCGTCCCATCATTATTGAGGGCATGTTCCAAACCGCCGACCCTGTTCCTCTCCCGAATCCAGCCCCCATCGCGGGAGGGAGGTTGCTTCCCCCTCCCATCCGAAGGATGGCAGAATAGGTTCAGTGGTCGGGGCCAAACACACCCTTAACCCGCCCTCACTTTAGAGCGAGGACCTTTTGCGTCACGACCTCGCTGGCCTGACATGGTATACCGCGCGCTTGCCTGCCCAATCCGGTTTAAGGCATTGATCAGAGGGATAATGGTGTCCTGATACTGCTGAACTGTCAAGCGATCACCGCCATTTTCTGCGTCCTCGATCACGAATCTCAACTCTTTAATAAGCTCCTCCAGCCGCCGATATCGCAGATCGAGCAGGCTCGACACTATGCGCTTGCTGATATAGTCAAACGAGAGCTCGGTGTCGGGCGGCACAACACCGCGTAGTAGCGCATCCAAGGGCCGCTCCAGCCATTCTGCCACACGGCCTCTCAGAAAGGGATCGAGATTCATTTGCAAATAGTGGATAGGGTCAAGCTCATCCTGAGCAGTGGCGTCGTGCCAGGTTTGAAAGATCATCTGATGCTCAGGAGCTGCAAAGTCGCTGAAGACAACCGCTGGAGCTAGCACATCGAGATCAGGTAGATTCGGGTAACGATGCGCTACATCTTCCCAATTCAAGCACTGCGCCAAGATTCGATTAACTTGGTAGATCAACCGAGGGTAACGGATCAGAGCCGCCAAGCAGACAGCTTCCCGTGACAGGGTTGGTGCGATATCCAGCGCTTCGTTTGTGGCAGAGGAAATCGGCTCCTGGTGTCGGCTGGCGCGCCCTCGCGAGCTGCGAGTGGGGCGATCCAGGAACAATGCCCGTTCCTCAACTCGCAGCAGCCGCGCCAGGCGCTGGCGGTAGTGGCTGCGCTCCACTGGATCGGCCACGTCCTCAATGAGCGGCACAATCTGCCGTGCAATCGCGGACTTGACCTTTGGATCGGTGAGGTCCTGTCCTGCCGTGACAGACTGGATCACGTAGTCCACAATCGGCAAGGCGCCCGCTACCAGTTCGGGCCAGGCATCCGGCTGTTCCCGGATCAGATCGTCAGGATCGTACCCTTCCGGTAGCGCCAACACGCGGATGTCGAATCCCAGCCGGCCTTCGTACCGAACTATGCCCCAGGCATCGAACTCCGTTGTCAGCTTAGCACGATACTCACGTTCTGCTTCATCAAAGCCCCACACGCCTTCTTCGGCGGCTTGTTCTGCGGCAGCCTTGGAGACCCGTTCGATCACCTCACGCCCGTGTTGGGTTGCCATCTGGCCGGCTGCGTCCGGATCGAGCGCCAGAATCAGCCGATGCGCGTAACGAGATAACAGGCGGAGTTGGGCCTCTGTGAGGGCCGTTCCCATCTGAGCCACCACGTTCGTGTACCCCGCCTGATGGGCTTGGATGGTATCCATGTAACCTTCGACGATCACCGCGGTCTCACTCTCGCGGATCGACCGCCTTGCCAGATCAAGGCCGAACAATAGGCTGCTTTTGTCAAATAGAACACTTTGTGGAGAGTTGAGGTATTTGGGAGTGGCGTCCTTTGCCAGCCCACGCGCCCCGAAGCCTACCATTCGCCCTCGCCCGTCGCGGATGGGAATCATCACCCGATTGCGGAAGCGGTCGTAGATGCTTCCATCGTCCCGGGTGACGAGCATCCCAGCACTGATCATTTCCTCGAGCGTATAACCTTGGCCCAGCAAATAATTGTGCGTTGCATCCCAGCTATCTGGTGCATAGCCGATCTGGAATCGCTGGATCGTGTCGGGGCGCAAGCCACGCTGCTCAATATAGGCCCGCGCGTGGGCAGCGCGCGAGCCACTGGTGAGCTGGTGGTTAAAGAACTCAGCAGCAACAGAAAGCAGGTCGCGCAGACGCTCCACCGTCTCCGTCGATTCGGCCTGCTGGGGAGCAAGCGGCTTCAGTTCAACCCCGGCTTGTTCTGCCAGGACGCGAAGTGCTTCGACGAAGGTCCAACCTTCCCGCTTCATGAGGAAGGTAAAGATATCGCCACCTTCACCGCACGCCCCGAAGCATCGCCAGGTCTGCCGGTCAGGGAAGACAACGAACGAGGGGGTCTTCTCATGATGAAACGGGCACAGCGCTTTGTAATTGCGTCCCGCCTTCTTCAACGGAACGTACTGGCCGATGATATCTACAATATCCAGCCGTGCCTTGATTTCGTCTGTGACGCTCATCCAGAGAAACCTTGCATCTGATCACAGCGGCCTGTGCTACGATGCTCCCGGAGGATAGGCGGGGTGGATCGGGCAACCCCAGTTGGCGATAGGCGCATTATACTTAGGTCAGGAGTAGCTGTGCAAACGATGGAGTAGGCAGCAAAGCTCTCTGACGAAGCCGGCGGCGGAATAGCTCTTGTAGCTAACCTCGTCCGAGTTCCATAGGGCTATCCTCGCAATTGGGTTTTGCGTGGCACGGGTGCAATACGGCCTCTCTGACTCTCTAGGAGGTTTCCAATGCCTCGTCTGACACGGTGGGCCATCAAAGCCGCCATGCTGTATCTGATCGCTGGAGTTGCGATGGAGGCTCTGTACTGGGTGCAAGGTCTGTGGTCGCTATGGCCACCGCTGGCCGCTCTGAACCCAACCTATATTCACCTGTTGGTTGTGGGCTGGCTGACTCAACTCATTTACGGCGTGATCTACTGGATGTTCCCCATCATCAGTAAGCATAATATGCGCGGCAACTCGCATCTAGCCTGGGCGGCGCTCATGCTACTCAATCTGGGTCTGCTAATGAGAGTGGTTTTTGAGCCTTGGCGGACTCTTTCCCCTACCCCTGTTAACGGTGTTGGCCTCCTTGTCTCCGCCGTTGTGCAGGTCTTGGGGGGGTACCTGATCGTGTTGGTCTGCTGGCCGCGAGTCCGAGAGCGTCCGGGGCGCTGATCGATGCCTACCTTGAGCCGTTACTTCGTCCGTTCTGCTCTGATCTGCCTGGCAATGGGATTCACCACAGGCGGCCTGATCCTTGCTGCGAAAGCTGGAGCGATCTTCCCAAACATATGGAGCTGGCTTGCGCCGCATATCGTCCTGCTGCTGTTTGGCTGGCTAGCACAACTGGCTATTGGTGTTGCGTACTGGATACTGCCGCGTATGCTTGGCGCAGATCGAGGGCGCCCTCGCTGGGCTTGGGCTAGCTTCATAGCTTTTCAGGCTGGCATTACCCTGACGCTGCTTTCGATGGTGGGGCTATGGCGGCCTGGCTGGCGCTGGTTGTTCGTGCCAGGGGTGATCGCACAATCGGTTGGCACGCTGCTGTTCGTCATCCATGCCTGGCCGCGCGTTAAACCCGCGTTTGTGCGAGCCGACATGGAATCAGGCGAATAGAACAGCCAGTTCAAAGAGCGCCTTAGGGGGTTCGCTCTATTCGTCCAATGCCTGCATGTTAGCGAAGCTCGCCATTAGCCGCTTCAGCCCCGATGCCTCAAAGACGACAGTTACTTCCTCATCGTCCCCGCTGACCCGACTCTCGACTACAATCCCCTCCCCAAACCGAGGGTGCACTACGCGCTGCCCGGACCTGAACTGTATCTGCTTGCCAACTGGCCTTGGCTCTTCGGCTTTCAGACCCCAGGTCGTCATCTGCCGATACCCCACCCCGGTTGTCGCGCCGCGCGCCATGGTTAGTAGGCTGTCTGGGATGTCATCCAGAAAGCGCGAGCGGATGTTGAGGACGCTCTCACCCCATTGGCTGCGTTGGAAAGTGTAGATCAGGTACAGCTTGCGGCGGGCGCGAGTCATCCCAACATACATCAGGCGACGCTCTTCAGCCATCTGCTCTGGGTCATCCTGTGATCGTGAGTGTGGCAATATCCCCTCTTCAAGACCCACCATAAACACAACGTCGAACTCCAGTCCCTTCGCCGCATGCAGGGTGAGCAGGGTAGCGGCATTTGCTTCTTCACTGAGGTTGTCCACATCGGAGACGAGTGCGACTTCAGCCAGGAACTCTGGAAGCGGCACATCCTCATACTCACGGGCAACGTTTAGCAGTTCTAACACATTGTCGATCCGCTCCTGGCCTGCCTCTGTTCCATCGTTGTGATAGTTAAGATACCCCGTCTCATCCAGGATGAGCTTGAGTAAATCGCCCAAGGGTATCACCTCGCGCATCTGTCGCCATGCGTCCAGTAGTGCTCCTAACCCCGCTAGGGCGGATCGAGCCTTGCCGCTGAATGGCCCAGCCCCTGGGTCGGCAGCAAGCCTCAGTAACGCTGCGCCTGGCGTGATCCCCTCGCTGCTGGCCCATGACTCAAGCGCCTGGATGGTCTTCTCGCCAATTGCCCTCGGTGGCGTGTTGATAATCCGTAACAAACTCACTGTGTCGTCGGGATTATGTATCGTCCGCAGGTAGGCCAGAACATCTTTGATCTCTCTGCGCCCATAGAAGCGCGTCGCGCCGACCAGCTTATAGGGAAGCCCGGCGCGGATAAACGCATCCTCCAGTGCACGGGACTGTGCGTTGGTGCGATACATAATCGCGCACTGCCCTGGCTCCACCTCCTGTTGCGCTACCATTCCTGCCAGTTGATCCACCACAAACTGTGCCTCGTCGTGCTCATCGAAGGCTTCGTAAATAGTGATATCTGCCGACGTGCCGGGCGTCTCGGTGAAGAGGCGCTTGGGCGTGCGCTGTGGGTTCTTGTCAATGACAGCACGCGAAGCATCGAGAATAGTCTGGGTAGAACGGTAATTTTGCTCCAATAGGATGATGGTGAGATCGGGGTAGTCATTGCGGAGTCGGAGTATGTTGCGATAGTCCGCGCCCCGCCAGCGGTAGATCGACTGGTCTTCATCGCCAACGCAGAACAAGTTATTGCGCGGTGAAGACAGCATCCGCACTAGCGCGTACTGCGCCGAGTTCGTATCTTGAAACTCATCTACCAGGACGTAATCTGTGGCGTGTTGGTAGCGGGCCAGCACATCGGGGTGATCGCGGAAGAGTAATACGGTCTGCATCAGCAGGTCATCGAAATCCAGCGCATCGTTGGCAACCAGCCGCTCTTGGTAGCGGCGATAGGCCCGCGACACAATCTCATCATAGTACGCGCCGGGGCGGAAGTCGTCAGGGACGATCAACTCATTTTTCAGACTGCTGACGCGGGCGAGTATCTTATCCGGCGAGTAGCGTTTCTCATCCAGGTTGAGATCGACGGCAACGACCTCCTTCATCACGGCCCGCTGATCTGCCGAGTCATAAATTGCATAGTTTGCTGAGACGGGCAGGTGAGTATGCTCACGGCGGAGGATGCGGGCGCAGATAGCATGGAATGTGCCCAGGGTAAACCCTCGCAACCCTTCCCCCAATACTTCACCGAGCAATGACTCGATGCGGGAGCGCATCTCGCGGGCGGCCTTGTTAGTAAAAGTGACAGCTACAATGCGCCTGGGAGGAAGCCCGCGCTCTTGGATAAGCCAGGCTGCGCGGCGAGTGAGCACGCGGGTTTTACCGCTGCCTGGCCCAGCCAGCACGAGCACTGGCCCATCTGGTGCGGTGACCGCCTGGCGTTGAGCAGCATTGAGATCGGATAAAATATCCACTCCTATTCCTTTGCCGTCTTTCACCGCAACGCAACATGGCACTGCGCGGCGGTGAGGCTCCCAGATAGGTTGAGCCAGAATTGATAGAGCGCCGGCCTGACCGACAACTGGCAGCACGCATAGCACTGCCAGATTATGCTGGCACTGCTGCAACTAACCTCGTTGCTGCTCTAATCCCCAAGGACCCGTAGCGTGCGTGCTGGAACTCCGCCGACGACTGTGTGGGGCGGCACACTCTCAGTGACCACTGCACCGGCAGCGATGAATGCACCCTCTCCAATCGTGACACCGGGCAGGATGGTGGCATTGACACCTATGAAGCAGCCGGAACGGAAGACTACTGGGCTAGTAAAACTGGGGAAGTAGCGTTGAAGCGGATGGTCAGCGTAGCCCACATTGGTGTGGGTCAGAACAGTCACCCGCTCGGCCAATGTGACCTGTGATTCCAATTGGATCCGGTCAGCCAGATCGAGCAGGCACTCATCACCAACAAAGCAGTCCGCCCCTGTCTGAAAGTTGCCAAACCCCCCCCGGTAGTGGTTGAAGAACGTAACCCGATGAACAATTGTCCCCGGCCCGATCTTGGAGCCAAGCAATTTCAGAAAGGGCACCCGGAGCTGGGGGAAAAGCAGCCATTGCATAAAGGCCATAGCGATTGAATAGAATCCAAAGCGCCAGGCCTTCTGAATGCCGACCTCTCGCAGCGCTTTCATTGTAAGCTGATCTTATCTAAGCGTTTCACGGAACGTCTTTCCAGAAAGACGTTCCGTGAAACCAACCCCGACGGCTTGGCCGAAAATCCTTTCGGCCAACCACTTAGCCGGGCTTGATGCAAGCATAGCCGATTCCAGCAAAGATACTGGCTGGTCGGTCAAACACCTCGACCTGATAGCCGATACTTTCCAGTGTGCGGATGATCTCTTCGGAGGATCGAATGTGGTTCTTTTCATCAAGTGGGTAGAACACCCAGTCAGCCAGCCAGCTCATCATAAACTTCCACCAGGGTCGTGTTGCAACGTCTAAGATCACTACCAGGCCTCCTGGACGTAGTTGGGTATACACGGACTCTAGCAGGCTATCCTGATCGGCCACCTTAAGGTGGTGGAGGAAATCGGCCATAAGAACCACATCGGCCTGGCCAAGATAAGCACGCGCATCACCCACTCGAAACTCCACGTTCGTGCGCCCTCGTATGGTCTTGCGTGCCTCGGCAATTCGGGTTGCTTGAAGATCAATGCCAATCACCTGCCAATCTGGATAGGCCATCGCCAAACTGTTGGCAAGCAGGCCATAACCACACCCCAGGTCTACAATGCAGCCAGGATGGTCAGGCATAAGATGGTGGAAGGTGTCCAGGCTGATCAGGGGGGCACGGAGACGCACATATAGTTTGAGAATCGGCCCACAGTCTCGGTACAGCGCCACCAGGTCGTTGGGTTTCACACCTGTACCTCCGCAGCGTGGTGGGCTTTAATCTGCTGACGCCAGAAGGTGGTCAGCTTGCGGAAGTATTGAATGCTATCTCGGACGGGCCTGACTGTTGAGGTCTTGCTGGGATTACGATGGAACAAGCAGGGCACTTCAACAACTTTGAAACCCCGGTAGTGGGCGTTGGCTAGAATCTCTGTGTCCCAGAACCAGCCCTGATCATATGTCACTCTGAGGAGCTCAAGAGCTGCCTCTCGCCGGAAGAACTTGAACCCTGCCTCCGTGTCCATGAAGGGAAGTTTCAAGATGCGCCGGACAAGCCAGGAATAAGCGCGGCTGAGCAGGTGGCGGTAGAAAAAGCGCGGCTGTAAGCGATAGATACGCTCGGCAATGGCAATATCGGCCCCGCTCTGCACCTCGATCACGCAGGGGAAGATATAAGATGGGCTGATCTCCAGGTCAATGTCAATGAACCCGACAATACTTCCCTGTGCGGCTTGAAACCCATCCCGGACGGCCCCACCGCGCCCCGTATTCGTCTCATGAAAGAGAAATGACAATGTATGATGGGGAAATTGAGCAATCAGCTTCTGAATCAGCTCCCGCGTGTTGTCCCGGCTGACATCATCAACAAAGATGACCTCGTAGTTCCATCGGGAGGCATCCAGTATCCTCAGGATTTGAGGAACACTGTACTCAATGTGCTCCGCCTCGTTGTAGCAGGCTAAGATTAGGCTCAGGTCAGGGCGGGTCATGGCCATTGGGGTCATCTTGAATCTCTCTCACGTCAAAGGTTGTGCAGGCAACATGGGGGTTACAACTCAGCGTCAGGCTCAATAGATGTTACCGCAATGGATGGACGCAGATGCTCCTTTCTGATCACCAGTTCGAACCAAAGGTGGATCAGATCAATTCCAACGCGAGCAATGCGCGGGAAGTTAAAGAACTGTGACTTCCCATAAGCACGGTGGTAATGAGATACAGGCCCCTCGACGATAACAAAGCCATGATCCTGGATCTTCTTCATTAACTCCACGCAAATCACACCGCTGTCTCGGGTAAGCATTACTTTGTCAAACACATGTCGGCGGATGAGACGAAAATCGCAATCCACATCGCGCAGTCTCAAGCCAAACAGTGTCTTGACGAACAGATGGTACATCCGCCCAATTACCTTGCGATACCAGGGATCGTTGCGGCTGATCTTATACCCTTGTGCCATATCAACCCCTTCTTGAAGCAGGGGGTAAAGTTTGTGCAGATCGCGCACATCGTACTGGGCATCGCCGTCAGTGTAGAAGATCCATTCCTTTGCCGCACTGGCAAACCCAGTGCGCAGCGCACCCCCATAGCCACGATTCCGGGGGTGGTGGATCACGCGCACACGCGCGTAATCAGCGGCCAAACGATCGAGTATCTGGGGCGTGTAATCGGAACTGCCATCGTTGACAACGATAATCTCGTAGTCATCGGTGAGCTGCTCAAGCACCAGCATGGCAGAGATAACCATGCTGGCAATGGTTCCCCCATCGTTGTACGCCGGGAAAAACGCACTAATGCTCGCTTTATGTTCTGGCATAAGACGGGCTATGTCAACCCTTTCTCTTTCTCTTGAGGCTTGCGGGCAACAGCAAACAAGGATACACCTGCTGGAAACCCTCGCCCACGTCCGAGCCATTGCGCTTCTACTTCCAACACCTGAGTGAGGATTTGGTTCGCCAAGCCAGGCACTGGCCGAACATCTGAACCGGCGGGCTGACCTAACTTCGCCATCAAACTGTGCACCTTGCGTGCTATAAAGATCAACGGCAGAAGGAGCGAATTGGCATATGTGATCTGCTTAACCTCGAGTCCTGCTGTTGCCAGCTTGGAGCGCAAATCCCGCGCCGTGTAGCGCCGGGCACCGTGCACAAAGGCATCGTGCGGCCCTCTGAGCGCCGGGAGCGCAGGCACCCGGACTAGAACGACCCCACCAGGCCGTGTGACCCGCGCCAGCTCTCGCAGCGCAACCCGATCGTCCGCAACCTCGCGGCAGTAGATCACGTCAAATGTGGTAACCAGATCAAACCATGCATCTGCATAGGGCAAAGCCTCAATGCTGGCTCGCACCAGCACATTGGGATGCTTCTGTCTGGCATAGCTGATAGCCAACGGTGAGTAATCGAACCCGACAACCCGCCCAAACTCCGCCAGCGCTTCCAGGTTTCCCCCAACGCCGCAACCTGCATCCAGAATATTCAGGTTAGCGCACCCGTCCAATTCCCGATTCAACAGGGCGCGGGTAATTGAACGCATCCCCTGATACCACCAATGTGTTGACTCAAACCGATCAAGTTCGTCGTAGGCTTCGGGTTCCACGATCCGTATCTACTGATTATCGTATACTCTACCTAATCACTTCCTCACGGGTCGCACCATTATAACGGGCATGATGGCGGACCACTATGCCCGATCCAGGTTGGGAGAGGATAAGAGTCCGGGTACAGGTAAAACAGTAGCATGAACACATGTCCCCATTGTCAAAGTACAGAACGGCAGGTCAAAGTCGGGCGCAACCCATCGGGCAGCCAAACGCTACGTGGGCCTCTGCTCAATCAGGGCAATTCGGGCCACCATGCCCGACGGATGCGAGACCACGCCATGCGCCACGCCAGCAGCATCACTGTGCTGATTCCGGTGGCAACGGCAAAGAAGGCAGGCGCTGGCCACCGCCCACGCGCCAATGACCAGAAGGCTACCCCCACCGACCCGGCGATTAGCCCCGCAAGAAGAGTCTTCCCAATTGTCCGGCCCAACGGGAATAGCGCCGTTCCCCGGTAGGTTCCCACCACTGCTCCGACGATCAGCCAAGCCAACATAAACGGAGCCGCCACATTCACCACCGCTCGCAACGGTTCCCGGCTGTTCTGGAGCAGCATATGGCGTGCTTCGCCCCAGACGGCGAACAGCAACAGCGTGGTCAGGTCCCCCACGAACAGCACAAACAACTCCCAGCGTGGCAACCAATCCGCCGACGTCGCAGGCGAGTGGGAGGGCGTCATAGAAGAGGATGGATCAGACATAGTAGAGATTGAATGAGCACCGACCAGAAAGACCGTATTGACCGATCCATGACACCGGCCCCATACGTGAGCCAGACCGTCATTGTGGCGGCACGTATTTTGGCTCCACCTCGTGGCAAGCCACCCAGTGCCCCGGCCTGACCTCCCGCCACACCGGCCTGATCTGCGAACAATGCGGCTGCACAATAGGACAGCGGGGATGGAAGCGGCAGCCGCTGGGGGGATTGATTGGGCTGGGCACATCACCGGTTAATATAATCCGCTTCCGTTGCCGTTCCTTCCTTGGATCGGGAATCGGTACGGCAGAGAGCAGCGACTGTGCATAAGGATGCAAAGGGTTGTCGTATAACTCGTCCCGATCCCCCATCTCGACCATCACACCCAGGTACATCACGATCACCCGGTCGCAGATATGCCGTACCATGCTCAAGTCATGGGCAATGAATAAATAGGTCAGCCCCAACCGATCTTGGAGGTCCTCCAGCAAGTTCACCACCTGTGCCTGGATTGACACATCCAATGCAGATATTGGCTCATCGCAGACGATGAACTTGGGATTGGATGCCAGTGCCCGCGCGACACCAATGCGCTGTCGCTGGCCACCTGAGAATTCGTGCGGGAAGCGATTGACGTGCCGGGGGCTGAGGCCAACCAGCTGCAGCAGTTCTTTTACCCTCTCGTCGCGCGATTTCTGATCGGGGCACAGGTTGTGCACTCGGAGGGGTTCCCCAACGATAGCATTGACCGTCCAGCGTGGGTTGAGCGAGGCGAAAGGGTCCTGGAAGATCATCTGCGCCTTGCGACGAATCGCCATCAACTCTGCACCACGGGCGGCGTGCACAAGGTGCCCATCAATGATTACCTTTCCCTCTGTTGCGGGGTACAGAGCAAGCATTGTTCGGCCTACCGTGGTCTTGCCACAACCGCTCTCACCAACCATACCTACTGTCTCGCCAGGCATGATGTCGAAGGTCACGCCATCCACTGCCTTGACCGCACCCACCACACGCTGGATCACAATCCCGCGTGTTATTGGGAAGTACTTCTTAAGGTCTTGCACCTGAACAAGTGGTTGCCCGTCTGAGGATGAGGAGGGTGGAGGAGTCATCGTAGTCCTCCGTTCCGAACGTCCACCCAGCAGGCAATACGGTGCTCACCCATGCCATCATCGACGGGGGTCAGGGTGGGATTCTCAGCCCAACATCGCTCGGTGACGAAATCGCAACGGGCCGCAAACGGGCACCCCGGGGGCACCACCAGTAGGTTGGGTGGCGCTCCGGGGATGGCCTTGAGACGTTCGCGCCGCGCATCGACGCGCGGCAGGGCGGCCAGCAATGCCAGCGTATAAGGGTGACGTGGGTTCCCGTACAGGGTATGGACATCGGCCTCTTCGACGATATATCCGGCGTACATGACGATCACGCGGTCAGCAAGCCCGGCCACCACGCCCAGATCGTGCGTGATCCAGACAATCGCCATACCCATCTGCTCGCGCATTCGCTGGACCAGCTCCACGATCTGCGCCTGGATGGTCACATCGAGCGCAGTCGTCGGTTCATCAGCGATCAGCAAGCTGGGAGCACAGGCCAGGGCGATGGCGATCATCACACGCTGGCGCATCCCCCCTGAGAACTGGTGGGGATAGTCGCCCAGGCGTGCGCCCGCATCAGGAATACCGACCCACTCCAGCAGAGTCTGAGCACGCTCCCGAGCCTGTTGATCATCCATACCCATATGCACTCGCAGGGACTCCGTAATCTGCCGTCCGATAGTCAGCACAGGGTTGAGAGAGGTCATCGGGTCCTGAAAAATCATCGAAATATCCTTGCCCCGAATGTCCTCAATAGCTTCTTCGGGCATGGTGATCAGGTCCGCACCTCGGTAGGTAGCTGCTCCACTGACGATCTCCCCAGGCGGGACAGGGATCAGGCCCAAGATGGACAGCATTGTGACAGACTTGCCACAGCCACTCTCGCCGACGACAGCCAGGGTTTCTCCCTCACTTACCGTCCACGAGACACCGTTCACTGCATGTACCGTGCCTTCTGGGGTATGGAAGCGAACCCGCAGGTTATTGACATCAAGCAACGTCGTCATAGTTGAGTTCCCGGTCGTGTGGTCTTGGCTGCAATGCTGACAAGTTCAAATGCTAAATCGCCCTGCTGCGCGGGTCCAGTGCATCGCGCAAGCCATCGCCGACAAAATTGATGCTCAGCACGGTCAGGACGATCAGGCTGCCGGTAAAGGCCCACAACCAGGGAGCTGTATCGATCTTGTCGTAGGAGCCTTCCAGCATATTCCCCCAGGTGGCAGTAGGTGGTTGGACTCCCAAGCCCAGGAAGCTGATGTATGCCTCGTTGAGGATAGCGTTTGCTATTCCCAGTGTCGCGGAGACAACAATCGGTGCCACTGAGTTGGGCAGAATATGCCGGAAGATGATCTGGTGGGTAGGTGTGCCGGTCGCCCGCGCTGCCAGAATAAAATCGTTCTCTTTAATGGAGAGAAACTCGGCGCGCACAATGCGTGCCAGATACATCCAGCTAGTCAGCCCCAGTATCAGGATGATCACGATCACGCTGCCGCTGAAGTCTCGGCCAAATAGCTCGATGTTGGGTATCTTCCCGCCAAAGAATTTGGACATGACAATCAGCAAGAAGATTTGCGGGATATTGATCATAGCCTCTGTAAAGCGCATCAGGATGCCGTCTATCAGGCCGCCAAAGTAGCCTGCGACAGCCCCCACAAGCACCCCAACAACCACCTCCACCAGCACCGCCGTCAGGCCAATCAGCAGCGAAATCTGCCCGCCATAGATGGTGCGCGCCAGGATGTCCCGCCCAATAGCATCCGTGCCAAACGGATGCTCTCGTGAGGGCGGTTCGTAGGCGATACTGGTATCGTTGTAATTGGCGTATGCTTCTGAGACGAAGAGGGCGCCCCCGAAGGAGTAGGCGAATAACAGGAAGAGCACTGCCACGCCAGCCAGCGCCATCTTGTGACGGCGGAATCGCCGCCAGGCAAGCTCGCGCAGAGTCAGAGGTGGAGCTTCCAGCACGTCTTCCCGCAGCACCCGGGATAGATCGTCGATAGCCTGTTCCATCGTAGGAGTTCCTCCGGTCGTCTAGTCATACCGAATGCGCGGATCGAGCCAGGCGTAGGTGATATCGGTGATGATCTGAAACACGACCACCAATACCGATATCAGCATCAGAATACCCATCAGGACCGGTACATCGGTACGTCCCACGCGCTCCAGAAAAAGGAGGCCCATACCAGGCCAGCCAAAGATGCGCTCGGTGACCAACGCCCCTCCCAGCAACAGAGGGAGGTCGAGACCGACGACGGTAACAATCGGCAGGGCTGCATTCTTGAGTGCATGAACGTAGATCACTTCCCGCCGAGGTAACCCCTTGGATCGGGCGGTGCGAATGTAATCCTGACTCATCACCTCCAGCATCGTGCTGCGAATATAACGACTGTAGCCAGCCAGGCTGATGAGCGCAATGCTGAACACCGGCAGCACCATGTGCCACATGACCTGGATGGGCGTGCGTCCCACTCTTGGATCGTACATGCCAATAGTGGGTAAATAGGGTAGCCCCCATCGCTTGAAGCTCACCGCAAACAGAAACATGGAGAGCAAGGCGATCATGAAAATGGGCATCGAGTAGAAGACAAATGACAGCGCAGTTATTATGTTATCGGCCAGGGAATACTGGTGCAGTGCAGAATAGATGCCGAGCAGGATCGCCCCCAGGATGATGACGACCTCAGCAGTGACCATGAGTAGTAGGGTGTTAGGGATGCGCTCCCCGATCACCTCGAACACGGGCTTACCCCGGTTGACCAGCGAGGTGCCAAAATCTCCGCGCAGAACCCCCTTTAGTTGCCCTGCGCGCTCAGCCACTCCGTCGCCATCGCAATCACGGGCTGGCATCCAGTCGTTGCCAACTAACCAGAACACGTATTGCAGCGTGATCGGGTAATCCAGGCCAAGCTGGCAGGTGAGGCGGGCACGGTCGGCAGATCGGGTAACTGAGCGCCCCCCCAGGGTCGCTATCGGGTCACCCATATTCTGCATCAGGACGAACAGAACTAGGCTGACGATCAACAGCAAGGGGATGGCCTGCAAGATACGGCGGATGATATATCGCGTCATGGCGCACCCTCCAAACCTGCGCCAACTTTATTGTCCTTCAGGGAGGCTGCATAGCGGCTTACCGGGCCGCAAGCATAGAATATGTCAAGAGGCCGGGAATGGGCAAACTATCCATCCCGGCCTCTCATGCTGTCAGAAAGTGGAATGAGCCATCCCTCTCCGCATTACTCGGTGATATCCCACTCCGCGATGTTGAAGAAGGGCGTCACGCCGGAGAACTTGACATTGCTGACGTTCGAGGTGACAGCAAACAGGTCAGGATCGGGCCACAAACCCAACCAGTAGACTTTCTCGTTCATGATCCGGCTGATCTCGTGGAATATCTCAATGCGGGCCTCCGGGTCCACTTCACTGGCCTGCGCTACGAAGAGGGCATCCAGTTCCTCGTCGCACAAGTATTGTGCGTTCAGCCCCTGCGGATTCTCATCGCTGGGAATCTCGGAGCAGAGCCACGTCGGCTCGTTCGGGTCAGGCCAGTCTGGGTTATCCGAATACTCGTAGATATCCAGCTCACCAGTGAACGTCGGGCCGCCATCGCCATAACTGGCGAAGAAGACATCTGACTCGAAGTTCACCAGCTCGATCCCGATGCCGATCTCGGCCAGGTCCTGCTGGATGACCTGCTGCACCTGCTTGCGAATCTCACGTTGGTTCGTACCATAGGTCAGCACCAGCTCAACACCATCTTTGTCGCGGGTGCCATCGCCATTGCTGTCCACCCAGCCTGCCTGGTCGAGCAGTGCCATTGCTCGCTCCGGATCATACGGCCATGGCTCAAGATCGGGCGCTTCGTAAGGCGTGTTGGACCAGAACGAGTTGGCCGGTGTGACCACGCCGTTCAGCAGGTCTTCAGTGAGGGCGTTTCGGTCAATGCCCAGCGCAATCGCCTGACGCACTGCCAGTTCCCGCAGAGCAGGGTGAGCGTTCTCAGAGAAGCTGAAGAACAGACCATCGTTGTAACCAGAGAGGCTGGAGAAGACCGGAACGCCTGCTCCCTCAAGTTCCTCCACCTCACTGAAGTCCAGGAAAGTCGCCACGTTGATGTCGCCTGCAATGATGGCGGCGCGTTGGGCCTCGTTATCCGTCACGAAGCGGACGAAGATCTCGTCGATCAGGGGCGGCTCACCCCAGTAGTTCTCGTTACGGACAAACAGAGCGTGGTCACCCGATACCCACTCGGAAAACACGTATGGGCCAGCACCAACAGTGGGGTTCAGGTTCCATTCGGCATTATCGATAGTGCCTTCCGCCTCGTAAACCGGGCGCAGGATATGCTCTGGGATGACGCCATACTGGAACAGCGCGGCCATCCAGGGGACAAATGGCTCTGCGAAGGTCACAATGACGGTGCGCTCATCTGGGGCCTCAATAGACTCGATCTGGTCATACGGATAGACCGAAGCCACGGTGTTGGCGGGGTCAACATACATTTCGTAGGTGAAGACGAAGTCCGCCGAGGTGAGCGGTTCGCCATCCGACCACACAATATCGTCGCGCAGGTTGATGGTGATGACACGCCCATCCTCCGAGGCGGTAGGCAGCTCGGTCACCATCACAGGATATGGCTCGTTGTTCTCATCGTACTGCCAGGGCCGCTGGAGCCAAAACTGGAACGAGATGGCGCTAAAGTACATGTTGGTATACAGCGGGTTCAGCGTGTCGAACTCCTGCACGAAGTTCATGATGATGGCTTTGCGTTCCGCAGGCGGCGCAGCCTCTTCAGTCGGCGCAGCTTCCCCAGTTGGCGCAGCCTCTTCGGTCGCTTCCTCTGCAGCCGGCGCAGCAGGCTGGCAGGCTGTCACGGCAAGCGCAGCGAGCAGAATCAGGAGCACAGAAACCGATAGACTTCTCTTGGCTGGCATGATGAACTTCCCCTCCGCATTCAGCAGGCTCAAGTCATGTGGGCAGCAGACACTTACATCTGCCCCGAGGTTGGGAATCTGTGACAGCACCTCCTTCCTTGTCTCGATCTTGTAAGCCTGTTCTATGGATCAATCCTCATTCTATAATAGTTCGGTGAAAACGAAAAGGTTGAAGAGGCTGAAGAGATTGTGAACCGGGGCGGCGGTGTGGGCAAAACCCTACTACATCCCCCCTTGCGCTGAGTAACTGCAGATTGACAGATAGGGCCAAGATAATGACGCTATGTATCGGATTGTGCAACCAGGACCTATGCAGTACGTACAGGTTAGTGACGGTGTTTAAAGTGCCGCCGGGTGAACTTCAGATCAACCACCTGAAGGCGATGAGGTGATAGGAAGCATGTCCGAGCAAAGGCGATTGTATCGGAGCACCGAGCGTGTCATCGGCGGTGTGGCCGGTGGGCTGGCGCGCGCCTTCGGCATCGACCCGGTGATCGTCCGGCTGGGATTCGCTGTGCTGGCACTGGTGCAGGGTATTGGCCTGATCGTCTACCTGCTGATGTGGTTGTTGATCCCCTCCGAGGAACAGCGTGATCTGACTGGCGAGGAAGTTGTGCGCGCTAACGTCGAGGATATCAAGAGGCAAGCGCAGCGACTGGGAGCGGGTTTGCGTGGCAACTCGCAAGTGCCGGTGATCATTGGCTTGTTGCTGGTAGGGTTGGGCGCGCTATTCCTGGTGCGCGAGTTTTTTCCATCCCTACCAGAAGGTCTACTATGGCCTCTGGTGCTGATAGCTAGCGGCGTGTATCTGCTCCTTGCCCGAAGATAACACGAGGCCACTATGGCGGGGGCATCAGCGCATTAAGCGCCCGGACGCCGGCGTAAGGAATGTATCCGTGCGCCCGTGCCTCCTCGGCAAAGCGCGCTATCTTCCTTGGTTCGGTCACATAATCAACCGCAAACACCGGCAGACCAGCGGCTTGGTACTCTGCCAGCAAGCCAATCACATACTGTTGCGGGTTGTAGGCGGCGTTCTCATCCCAGGCCCCGATTGGGCGGAAGAAAGTATCCTCGACTGCGATACCACTGATCGTGGCGAGGTATTCTGCGCGCTGAGCGCCATCCAGGTATTCGATGATCTCGACCGCGTTTTGTGGCACGACGATGAACCCCGGATGTACGGCCCGGCCTCGCGCCGCGATAGTCTCCACCAGGGCAGCCATGTCCGGCCCTGCGCCAGGGTGGGTAAATGGTGCACCCAGGTCTTCTTCACCTGTCCAGGTATAGAACGAGTCCACCTTATCAAGGTACACACCATCGAAGCCCGCTGCCAGGATCGCATCGAGGTAATCCATAACGATGGCCTGCCATTCGGGATCCCAGTACTGGACAAGGTAGTTGCCACACCACTCTGGGTTGACCCCTTCCAGCCAGCGGGGCGCGCTTGCGGACGGCGGAGCATCACACTCATCCCCCTCGACCCAAGTGGGATCCCAGTAGGGACGGTATGTCTCTGCCTCACCAATGCTCAGGTAGCTCACAACGAGCTTACCGTCGGCCCTCAGCCATGCGATATCTTCCGGCGGGAACGGCTGACCTGAGTCATCAGCATAGTCGATCACCAGCAGATCGAAGTCACTGGCAGCCAGTTGATCTAGATCGATACGTTGAAGCTGGTAGCCCCAGCTTTCGACCTCGGTCAAGGCATCTGAAGGGGAGGGCCGCCCAGCAGGTCGGCGGATTACTTCTTCTCCACCCTCGCCAGGGATTCCGCAGGCAGCCAGCAGAATCGGGAGAAACGCCAGAAAAACGCGCCCTCGAGGGCTAGCTTTCATAAAGTTGAGCCAGGAAAGGTAAATCCATCCCATGTGCGGAACACGGCGAACCGCAGAGCGTCGATCACGCCGATCAGCGCTATCGTCAATGCTATCCCAAACAGGATAACCGGCAGTGCCTCCCGAAAAGTGCGGGCGCGGTTCTCCTGGCCGAGCGCTGTTGCGATAATAACCGTACTCACTGTGGAAAGAATCGAGATGGCCCCCACTGAACTCAGAATCGCTAGTGGGTAGAGGAAGAGCGCCAGCCCACTGAGGATCATTGCCATCATCACCACGCCGATGCCCAACAGCAGCAGGTACTGCCATATGTTCCCAATGGTTCGTTCCGCCGTTACATCAGCCCACAGGGTCGCGTTGGCAACGGGCAGAATCAGGCTACCCATCGTGATGCCGTGCAAGGTTCCAGTAAGCAGACGGAGGAAATTGGTTGGCCCGTAGAGGCGCGGAAGGCCCTCCGGCAACAGGTGGGCAAACGAGTTCGCACCGTCGAAAGCCCACAGGCCAGTCATCATGAGCATCGCCAGCACTGTCAGTGTCGGAGGGAACTGCCCGGCGCGACGGCGGTGCAGCAGCAGACCCGGCCCCAGTAATCCGACCAGTACGCCGAGAAACGTCCCTGAACAGCGCGCACACATTGGAAGTTGTCGGCCATCCGGGAAGGCGAATGAGCGGACTGTGATCCGGTGGCAGACCGCATAGCCCACCGCGTCAGCCTTGCCTAGCAGCCCACGTGGTGTGAATGACAGCCACAATGCCAGCGCGATCAGCAGCGCAAAGCTGGCGATCCAGGTCAAACGGCCCGTTGGCGACATGAGGCGCTGGATCAAGGTCAGTTTAGCCGCAGACTCGGTAGTGCCTGTCATACAACAGATCGTCCCGCCTGGCCGGATGTAGGCTGACGAGGTGGACTATGCTGCCATCAATTCCTCAAACCGTTGGCGATCCACTGTCTCTTCCTCGAGCAGCACCTCGGCAAGCGCTTGCATTTTATCCCGGTGTTCAACTAACAGGGATTTGGCGCGCTCATAAGCCTGGGCAATAAGGCGACTTACCTCTTCGTCAATGGAACGGGCGGCCTGCTCGCTATAGTCGCGCTCCATGCCCAGGCTGCGGCCAAAGAACGAGTCCCGCATGTCCTCCCCGTAGACGCGCAAGCCCAGCTTCTCACTCATGCCATAGCGGGTTACCATCGCTCGTGCGATGGATGTGGCACGCTCCAGGTCATTGCTAGCCCCCGTGGTGATCCGGCCAAAATGAAGCTCCTCGGCAGCGCGCCCACCCAGCAAACCGACGATCATATCCTCAAGCTGCTCACGGCTGATCAGCCCACTGTCCATGCTCTCCGGCAAGGACATAGTGAAGCCGCCCGCTGCGCCGCGCGGGATGATCGTGATCTTGTGTACAGGATCGCTGTAAGTCAGGTGGTGCATCACCACTGCGTGCCCTGCCTCGTGATAAGCCACGATCTCTTTCTCCTCGGGGCTGACAACCCGCGAACGGCGCTCTGGCCCAGCGACAATTTTCTCCATTGCATCCTGCATCTCCTGCATTCCGATTCCATGCAGGTTACGCTGGGCTGCCAGGATCGCTGCCTCGTTGACCAGATTCTCGATATCAGCCCCCGAAAAACCTGGCGTCAACTTGGCGAGGGTGTGCAGGTCCACATCGGGCAGCAGCGGTTTGCCCCTCGTATGCACTTCGAGAATCTGTTCGCGCCCTCTCACGTCGGGCCGGGTGATATACACCTTACGGTCGAAACGACCGGGGCGCATCAGTGCTGGGTCGAGCACATCGGCGCGATTGGTGGCCGCGATGACGATGATGTTGGTGTTGTTGTCAAAGCCGTCCATCTCGACCAGAATCTGGTTGAGAGTCTGCTCGCGCTCGTCGTGCCCGCCTCCCAAGCCCGTACCGCGCATCCGGCCTACCGCGTCGATCTCATCTACGAAGACAATGCATGGGGCAAGCTGCTTGGCCCGGTTGAACAGATCGCGGACGCGGCTCGCACCGACGCCGACGAACATTTCGACGAACTCCGAGCCGGAGATACTCAGGAAGGGCACCCCGGCCTCGCCCGCGACGGCCCGCGCCAGCAGAGTCTTGCCTGTACCAGGCGGGCCGATCATCAACACGCCCTTGGGCACGCGGGCCCCCAGGCGCAGGAACTTCTCTGGATCACGCAAAAACTCGACCACTTCACGGAGTTCCTGCTTGGACTCCTCTGCCCCTGCCACATCGTCGAACGTGACCAGTGGCTTGTCAACGCTGATCATGCGAGCGCGACTGCGACCAAATGAGAGCGCCTGGTCCGGCCCACTCCGCATCGAGCGGAGGATGTATAACGCAAACCAGCCAACGATGATCAGCGGGACAGCAGTGAACAGCACCTGCCCTACAATGGATGCAGTGCCAGGGCCTGTGAAACGGATGTCCACATCCTCTAATGCGGTCGTCGGCACGCCCAGCAGATCGAGGGTTTCGTAAATGCCAGTACCTGGTTCCTTACGGGTGCGGGCAAGGCTGCCATCGACCTTTTCGATGGTGACCTCATCACCACTAAGAGTGATCTTGGCAACGTCCCCCTGGCGCACCAGATCAGCGAGCTGAGCCAGGCTGATCTCGTCACGCGGCTTGTTTAGCTCGCCCCGCACAAATTGCAATCCCAGCACCAATGCCAGGATCGCCACAATTAACATCACACCGCGTGCCCACGAGGGGGCAGAATTGGGATTCGGTTTATTTTCCACAATGACTTCTCAGGACTTTTGCGATTCGATTGGCAAAGCACGGTGGAGTGTACCATAAACGATGTGGAATCTCACCCGCACAGGACACCTGATTGTGCGAGCCAGCATCAACTGATAAAATACCCCCTCAGGATGGGAGAACCTGCACAAGGATTCCTCTCGCCTGTGACAAAGCGGCAGTCTCAGCGACCCAACAAGCAGGTTTGAGAGTATGGTCAATTATTCTGGTGATGCCCCCCGCACAACACGTGGAGCGCACGTGCCCCGCACCTTGGCCCAGGTCTTGAACGAAGCCAACGAGGCGATTGTTCAAGGCGATCTGTCTGCTTTTATCCCGATCCCGACGGGCTTCGATCCCCTTGACGCGGCCATCGGCGGCGGACTTCAGCGTGGTGAGCTGGTCCTGCTGGGCGGGGCGCAGGGCATCGGAAAGACGATCACCGCGCTCCAGATGGCTCGCAACATTGTCAAATCCGGTAACATGTATGCCTTCTTCCTTTCCTACGAGCACCCCGAAGCGCACTTGATGAATCGCCTGCTGTGCTTGGAGAGCGTTAACCCACCGGATATAGACACCAGCGGTGGGGTACGGATGAAGGACCTTCAGGATATTATTGTCTCGCGGCGGGCGCGGATGTACCTCGACCGAGGGGATGGGGCAACGGGTTCCCTGCGCGGAATCCTGCGCGAGCACGAACGTACCTCGGCAGCTCTGGCAAACATGGCCGAATACGCGGACCGTCTGATTCTGCTTAAAGCCAGCCCCGCAGTGACGACCCTCAGCACGATCCGTGACATGGTGGCCCGCCTCGTTCATGCGACCAATGGCAACGTGGTGGTGTTCATTGACTACCTGCAAAAGGTCGCCATCCATCCTGAGCGTGCTCAGGATGAGAATGACAAGGTCACAATCATTGTGGAGGGGCTAAAGGATATCGCCCTCTCGTTGAATGTGCCGGTGTTCGCCGTCGTCGCCGCCGATCGCGAAGGGCTGAAGGCCAAGCGCTTGCACCTGTTCCACCTGCGTGGCAGCTCTGCTTTGGACTATGAGTGCGATATCGCCATCCTGATGAATAATAAGTACAACATCCTGTCCAAAGATCATGTTGCCTTCAACCCGTACCAGGCTCGCCAGCAGCGCGAGTGGGTGGTATTCACCATTGAGAAGAACCGTGCGGGCCGGGCAATGATTGATGTGGAGTTTCACCTGCACGCGCCTTACTTTTGCTTCGACCCGCACGGACAGCTCGTGCAGCAGCAGTTGATTGACGACAAGATCATCGAAGCCTAACTACGCCCCGGTGTTCAGCTATGACTGACAACCAACCCTCGGGGCCTTCCGCCCTGCCTCTGATCGTCGCGGGAATCGCCGTCCTAATGGGCCTTCTGTTGATCGCGATCGCTGCATGGGCACTGCTAAGTAGCGGATTCGGC
>DAOTYF010000177.1:0-2992 GCA_034434995.1 Anaerolineae bacterium | reverse complement strand
GCAGGGAGTGACAGGTGTCCTTAATTTCTCAGTATGTGGGTGCGCTTTGTAGAAATTCTATCACATACCCTTTTTACACCGCTATTGTGACTCATAATCCGTAGACTCATAGCCTACCAGACAACTAAGATAGCTGGCTATGTCGTCGCGACCACCTATTACCGAGCGATTTGGACAACGTCTCAGGGAACTGCGGAAGCAACGGGGCTTGTCGCAGGAGGAACTCGCTGAGTTGTGTGGCCTTGATAGAACGTACCTGAGCGGCATAGAGCGAGGGCTACGGAATGTGGCGCTTCGGAACATTGAAGCCATAGCCGAAGCTCTGGGTATTTCGCTCTCTGATCTATTCGAGGATATCTGAAGAGCCAAACATGGCGACGATACTTGAACGTTGGGGACTGACGGCGGAAGAGCTTACGGAGGTGATCGATAGCAACCCCAGCCTTCGAGGATTCATGATTGGCTATGTGGGCGAGTTCAAACTGTGGCAAATGCTACTTGCCGATGAACGGATCGCCCATGCCCATAAATACGATAACCATGACAGGGCACACAGAAATGACTTAGCAGTGCTTTACCGAGAGCACGAATTTACTTTTGAGGTGAAATCGCTCAAGACGAACTCTATTAAATACTCAGGCGATGTCTACTCCGGCGACTTTCAATGCGATGCAAGCGACAGGCAGCCAGTTCGGCTTCCGAATGGTGAAACAGTCGAAACCACCTGCCTGTTGGTTGGGGGCTTTGACATAGTGGCCGTGAATCTGTTTGCCTTCAGGGAGCAATGGGACTTTGCTTTCGCGTTGAATCGAGAGTTGCCAAGAACCAAGAGCAAGAAATACACCCCTGCCCAGCAAAGGTACTTGTTGGCGACCTCGATCAGGATAACCTGGCCGCTACAGGCCCCGTTTGTATCCGACCCCTTTCCTCTACTGGACAAGCTGATAGCAGAGCGCGAGAAGAGATCGAGGAAACGAAGAGCCTAACGAGCCTTGACGAACACCAGGAAATAGGAGTGGTTCTTGCGAGCGTGAACCTGCTTCTTGATGCGGCTCACGCTCGCATTGTTGGGTCGAACAACGACGAATAGATCTTTGGCATAAAAGCCCATTGAAGTATATTCATTAATAAGTTCAACATGGGTGAGATTCTGCTTTCCCGCGCTCACCTCATCCTGGCACTTCACAATGAAAATCCCCTTGTGGCGGAGAACCCTATGGGCTTCCTTGCCTGCCTTGAAATAGAGGTCGAGCACAGCCTGATGCCACTTGGGGCCGCCGTCTCCTCCGCAGCCATCTGAATAAGCATCTCTGAAGCTGCTGTAGGTCCCCACACCGCCAAGATGGTCCGAGTTGCGCCTGAGCAGCCCCTCCATATAGGGCGGATCAAGCACCACGCAGTCGATAGATCCGTCTGGATACGGTAACTTGCGGCAATCGACGCCTGTCTGGATGTCCGTGGCCTTAAGAATGTATTTGTCTTTGGGAACGTTCTGCCAGAAGACGCCTTGCCCGTAGGTAACGTCTGCAACGATTGACCCTTCAGGAACATGAAGGGCCAAGATTCTTGGAAAGACTTCAGCATTTCCACTCACATAGGCTGATTGCACAACATCTGAGGTAGCGACCCCGCCTTGCACTCTCCTTTTTCGTGGGCGTTCATCTTGCCAGAGGCGCCTTTGCTTATAGTCGTAATCACTCATAGATATTTAACCCTCCATCGTCACCCCCTCTACATTGTAGCAGAATATGGGGCTTGCGCAGGTTCCTCTCCAGGGGGTAGGCAAGGGTTTACCTTCGCAGTGGCGCACCGCAGTGGCGGCAGAACCGATCCGACGGGTCGGCGACGGGCGTGCCGCAGTGGGTGCAGAAGCGCGGAGCGCTGCCCGAAGCCGCCACCCTGCGCCCGGATCGCCGCCTGCCCCGTCGCCGCTGAGTGGCGCGGGGCAGCAAGGCTTCTTCCCCTTCCTCACGGCTGCGGTTATACAGGTACAGCCCGCCGCCGATCAGCCCGATCCCGGCGAGCACCAGCAGCGTGACCAGGACCGTCGTGGTGTTGATCGCCCCCGGCGGCACGCTGGACTCCTGCGGTATGGATTCTTCAGGCGCGGCGCTGGGCGACGGGAGCAGGTCAGCGGTCAGGGTGTCGTCGGTCTTGGTGTAGCGGAGCGTCACGCTGGCCGTCTCGCCCGCCGCGATCTCGCCGACCGCGACGAGCTGGTACGTCAGGCCAAATGATCCGCTGCTAGTGGCCCCGGCAGGCTCGGTGGCGAAGCCCTGGGCAGTGGGAGGTTGCTGCACGAACCAGTCCAGCGACGCAACCGCGTAATCGCCCCCCCAGGTGTAAGTGTACGACCGCTCTGCTAGGCTGGTATCGAAGTGGGGATCGTAGAATTCGACGTGGAACGTGCCGTTGGGCGAGGTCATCGTCACCGCCCCACCCTCAACGGTGCTCTGCGCCTGGAGCAGGTCGCCGGTCTGGGGGTCAGTGTAGGCCGCCGCGTTGAAGGTTGCGCCCGGCGGCATGGCGAAGGTCAGTGTGACCTCGCCGCTGGCCCCGGCCACCTGGCCGCTGTAGATCACCAGCACGTTGGGCCGGTCGAACTCCGGCCACAGCTCGATGCGCAACCGGGCCAGGGTGATAGCGGCTCCCTCGCCGCCATCGTCCTGGGCACGGGCTAGCCTCGGCGAAGCCAGGACCGTGATCAGCAGAAGCGCCATGATCGGAACGAAGGGTCGGGGGCGGGAGCGCCTCATGGGGGATATCCTGTTGCGCGATTCCATTATTCGGTAGGGGGTCTCAGAGCGTGTTTTCAATGTCCCCTGAACTGGGGCCTTGGCCTCGCCCCCATCCCCGCCTCCCTCCCCCTCCATGAGTTTCAGACTCCGACACTTTGAGTACAAGTTGAGGACAAGGTGAGGACAGGAGAGGGGGGTGGGATAAGACAAAACGGATGCGACGTAAAGCGCTATGGAAGGGCAGAGAATCGATG
>DAOTYF010000176.1:0-3072 GCA_034434995.1 Anaerolineae bacterium | reverse complement strand
GTCGCAGACCGGGGGGGGGTGAGGCCCTCAGGCGGCAGCTCGCTGCTTGCCAACACTTTACAGGGAGGCTACCGATTTTTCAGCCCAACCCGCCAGCTTCGCGGGGAAAGTCTTTCCAGAAAGACTTTCTGTGAAACGCTCTAACCGCTTTAACGATCCGAATCGCGTTCTCGGATGGCCCGTAGCCGGGCAAGTTGCTCCTCGATCTCTTCAATTCGCAGGATGTGGGAGGGCTTGGCAGAGTGGCGGGGGAGGCTCCGTTCAAGCTCCTCCAACTCCTGCTCCAGCGCTTCGATCTGTGCTTCAACGCTCTGCGGATCGGCCTGCATAGGTCTCGTCCCCCCAGCAGTTTGGTCCTCATCGGGCATTCAAGTTCGGCTCCGCCCTGGCTGCCTATACCTCGAGCACACGCCGGGCGATGACCAGCTTCAGCACTTCGTTTGCTCCCTCGCCGATGCTCATCAGGCGTTGATCGCGGTAAATACGCTCGACGGGAAACTCGGTGCTGTAGCCGTAACCGCCATGAAGCTGCATCGCGTGATAGGCGACAAACTCCGAGGTTTCGGAGGCGGTCAGCTTCGCCATCGCGGCCTCACGGGTGAAGTCGCGGCCCTGATCCTTCAGCCATGCCGCATAATACGTCAGCCAGCGCGCTGACTCGACGCGCGCGGCCATTTCGGCGATTTTCAGTTGCACCCCTTCGTGAAGAGCCAACGGCTTGCCGAACACCTCGCGCTCCCTGACGTACTTGACCGCCTCTTCCAGTGCGGCCTGCGCCAGCCCCACCGATACGGCGGCGATCCCGATCCGCCCCCCATCCAGGGTCTGGAGCGTCTGGTAAATACCCTGCCCTTCCTGCCCCAGCAGGTTGCTCAGCGGCACACGCACTTCCTCGTAGGTCAGCGGGCAGCTATGCGACCCCCGCACCCCGAACTTCGGGATGGGCGGCTCGATAGTGAGACCGGGTGTTCCCCGCTCGACGATGATCTGGCTCAGGCCGCGCGAGGGTCTGTCGGCCCAGGGGTCAGTGCGCACCAGGGTGATGATCACCGGTGCGGAGGTGGCATTGGTGATCCAGGTCTTGCTGCCGCTGATGATCCAGCTATCCCCCTCCTTCACGGCGGTGGTGCGCACCCCCCCGACGAGGTCAGAACCTGCGCCCGGTTCGGTCAGGGCCAGGGCGCCGAGCACCTTTCCGCTGGTCAGGATAGGTAGATATTTTTCCTTCTGCTCCTGGGTCCCCCACCGAACGAGCGGCCCGCAGCACAGCCCATTATGCGCGGCCACCGCCAGCCCGGTGCTGCCACACCCTCGCCCGATCTCCTCGAGGGCGATGGCGGCGCTCACCGAGTCCAGCGCCGCCCCGCCAAACTCCTCAGGAACCTGGAGGCCGGTCAGCCCCAGCTCCGGCATCTTGGCGATGGCTGCCCAGCGGAGCTCCTGTTTAGAGTCGATCTCGGCAGCGTAGGGCTTCAATTCCTTTTCAACGAAAGCCCTCACCGCTGCCCGGTACATGCGTTGTTCGTCTGAAAGCGCGAAGTCCATGTGTTTCTCCTGGTGCAATCAGGCGCAGGCGGATTGTACCCTATTTCTCAACTGACGGCGTTTGGGGAGGCTGCTATGCAACCCCTTGTGGCTGGCAACTTTCCGGGCCATGCCGCGTACTAGTAGGTGACTCTAAAGAGACGGGGGAGTACAGGTGATGGGTGACGACAAACGCAGCACAAAGAGCAACCTGGGGCCAGCGCCCTGGGGGTCGGACCCGATTCGCGGTCTGAATTACGATTATCTCGACATTGACCAGCCGCCGTCAGTCGAGCCTAAGGCCGTCGTTCCTAAAGTGACGGAGTACAACGCGCTACAGGCTCAGGACTTCTACCAGCGCGTGCGCAGCAAGATCGTCCGCTGGGCAGAGGGCGCGGGGGCGGGCAGGGAGGCCACTAAGTATGTGTTGCTGATCCCCGATATCATGGCCCTGTTCGTCCGGCTGATGGGCGACCCGCGCGTCTCCGCCCAGCTCAAGGCCGAGATCGCGGCAGCCTCAGCCTATGTCATTATCCCCATCGACCTCATGCCTGAGGCAGTCATGGGCCCGGCGGGACTCATCGACGATGCCATCGTTGGGATGATCGCTCTGAACCGGGTTGTCAAGGCGATGGGCCAGGCGGGCCAGGATGTGCTCCGCCAGTATTGGGACGGCGATGAGGACATCCTGCGCGTCATGGAAGACCTGCTACAACGAGCCGATCAATTCGTCACTGGCACGGTGTGGAACGGCATCAAGACGTTCTGGGAGAATGCGACGAAGGGGTCCGAATCGCCCGGCGGCCCGATAGTGGAGGGCCGTGCACACCCCACCGCCCCGCCTGATGATCGCTAGCCAGAGGCGGCGCAGCATAAATTGGCCCCCATCACGCTAGGCTGACACGGGCTGATGGTTTTTAACTCCCAGGCAGGACGTACCCTGACCAGGTGCTGGGATTTCCCCGCTTGAATACAAAGACGGCGCTGGCGGGTGGGACAGCGATCATCTCCCCATACTCAAACATCTGCATTTCGGTCGCCACTGTGGTAGGCGGAGCGGTCGCAAACCCGATTCGCTCGACCAGCCCTGGCGTCTGGAACCATATCTTGCCTAACGCCTCGGTCGGGCGGAAGAGACCTACAGGCGGAACCGGGCCAGCGCGCTCCGCATCGCGCGAGGGATCGTAGGTGTCATCGTAGCGAGCATAGGTTGAATCGTCCAGCAAAACGTACACCACCTTGGCCTCATACCAGCCCACGTTGGAAAGCCACACCATATGACCCCGCTCGAAGGGCTGGTAGGTGATCTGCACCGGCCAGATGCGGGGCGGTTCCTCCGAGCCAATAGGGGCAGTCGGGCAGCCCATCGCCGTTGGAATGCCCGGATCGCTCTGGTACACCTCGCCAAAGACACCCAGCGGCGCGTGGGCGCATGGGATACCGGAGACCCCAGCAATCGTCGCCGTCGGCTGAAGGGTCGCCGTCGGCGTGATGGTCCCCGTCGGCTGCCGGGTTGGTGTGGGGGTTGCGGATGGCGCGCGCCGGCTG
>DAOTYF010000175.1:0-3176 GCA_034434995.1 Anaerolineae bacterium | reverse complement strand
GGCACGGGGTGGGGGTGAGGCTCCCGGACGACCGATCTCGGCTGGCCAACACATGACAGGGAGGCTACCATCACTGCCTCACCACCTCTTGTATTGGAGACACGACCATGAATCTTGCTATGTGGCGCAAAGCCTTACAGGTTATCCCCGACGTAACCAAAGAAGAATGGGATGCTCTGGACATCATCTCGAAGTGGTTGATCACCAGCCGCGCCGCGGTGCTGGTGATGACCTTCCTCTCTGCCATCCTGGCCGGGCTGTTTGCCCTTCACGATGGGCATTCGGTCAATCCCGTGGCGTGGTTTGCCCTGACCTTGGGCCTGATCCTTGCCCATGCTGCCAACAATATCTTCAATGATTTCACAGACTACGTGCGCGGCGTGGATAAGGATAATTATTTCCGCACCATGTACGGGCCGCAGCCGGTGGCGCACGGCTTGCTGACCAAGCGCCAGCACCTGACCTATTTTGCCGTCACCGGCCTGCTGGCGCTGGCCTGTGGCCTGTTCCTGCTCTTCTTGAATGGGTGGGACCCGCTGATCTGGCTGCTGCTGGGCCTGGGTATGGTTTTTGTCCTCTTCTACACCTGGCCGATGAAGGGGCTGGCGCTGGGGGAAATGGCCGTCCTGATCGTCTGGGGGCCCCTGATGATCGGCGGCGGCTACTACGTGCTGACCGGCGAATGGGTCTGGAACGTCACGCTGGCCAGCCTGCCCTATGTGCTGGGCGTAACGACGGTCATCTTTGGCAAGCACATTGACAAGCGCAGCATTGACCAGGCCAAGAAGATGTTCACCCTGCCGGTGGTCATCGGCGAAAAGGCCGCCCGCTATACGGTGTTGGCGATGATGGTGGCTCCCTACCTGCTGGTGGTTTACCTGATTGTCATCCGCTACTTTACGCCAGTGATGCTGGTGGTCTTCCTAGCTGTCCCCCAGTTCCTGAAAATCTATCCCCAGTTCCTCAAGCCCAAGCCGGAGACGCGGCCAGAGGACTTTCCCGAGGGACAAGGCGGCTGGCCGCTCTACTTTGCCCCGCAGGCTTTCGTGAACAACCGCGCCTTCGGTATGCGGTTTATGCTTGGGCTGATTGCCGATATCATCCTACGGCTCGTCTTGCCGAACTTCTGGGCGGTGTAAACGCCGCGCTGCTATCGGGAGTGGATAAGGTGGGAGGCATTATTCAGGGCGGTTGCGGGCCATTCCTGTGTGGGTGCTTCGACGTGATCCACTCCCTCGCTATCAAGCCTGCTTCACTTGATTCCTCGACCAACCCGGAGCCGCGATGACTACCGAACAGGGTGTCGATCTCACTTGGGGTGTCCGCATCCCGATGCGGGATGGGGTTCATCTGAACGCCACGCTGTACGCGCCGAAACCCCAGACCGAGCCGCTGCCGGCCATCTTCACGATGACCCCCTACATCGCCGATAGCTATCACGAGCGAGCCTACACCTTCGCGCAGCGCGGCTACGTCTTCGCGCTGGTGGATTGCCGAGGGCGCGGCAACTCGGAGGGCGTGTTCCGGGCTATGCAGGACGATGCCCAGGATGGCTACGATACGGTCGAGTGGCTGGCGGCGCAGCCATGGTGCAATGGCAAGGTCGGGATGTGGGGCGGATCGTACGCGGGCTTCAATCAATGGGCTACGGCGTCGAGGTTCCCTCCGCACCTGGCGACCCTCGCCCCGGCGGCGGCGGCCTGCCCTGGCGTGGATGTGCCCTGGGTTAATGGCGTGCTCGATACCTACGAGGTGCGCTGGCTGATCCTGGTGGCCGGGCGAACGGGCAACAGCAACTTGTTCGGCGAGGAGTCGTTCTGGATCGATAAGTGGCGCGAGCTGTACCTCAACCATCTGCCGTACAAAGACCTGGATCGGATCGTCGGCTGCCCGTCACCCACCTTCCAGGAGTGGGTGGCGCATCCCAGCCTCGACGATTACTGGGCCAGCATGGCCCCCACGCAGGAGCAGTTCGCGCGCATCGACCTGCCGATCCTGACCATCACCGGGCACTACGACGACGACCAGCCCGGCGCGCTGCACTTCTACCGGCAACACATGGCGCTGGCCTCGGCGGCGGCCCGCGAGCGCCACTTCCTGATCATCGGCCCTTGGGATCACGCTGGGACGCGCACACCCCAGCGCGAGTTCGGCGGGCTGACCTTCGGCGAGGCCAGCATCATCGACCTCAACCAACTTCACACGGAGTGGTACGACTGGACAATGAAGGACGGCCCCAGGCCGGAGTTCCTCCAGGCGCGGGTGGCGTATTACGTCGCGGGGGCAGAGGAGTGGAAATACGCCGACCGCCTGGAGTCCATCGCCACCGGGACGCGACGGTTATACCTGGACTCGCACGGCGGGCAGGCCAACGATGCCTTCCACTCCGGGGTGCTGGCCGATGAGCCGCCGGGGGAGTCCGCGCCGGATCGATACGTCTACGACCCGCTCGATACCCGCCCCGCCGAGATCGAGCGCCAGCCCATCAAGGATACGTTCACCGATCAGCGTTACGCGCTGAACCTGTTCGGCAATGGGCTGGTCTATCACAGCCCGCCGTTCGCGGAGGATACGGAGGTCAGCGGGACCGTGACCTTCGTGGCGTGGATCGCGCTGGACGTGCCCGATACGGACTTCATCGTGACGCTGTACGAAATCCTGCCCGATGGGCGCAGCGTGTGGCTGACGCACGACCTGCTGCGCGCCCGCTACCGCGAGTCGCTACGCGAGGCGAAGCCGGTCACGCCGGGCGAGATCACCCGCTATGTCTTCGACGATTTCCTGTGGTTCTCACGGCGGGTTGGGCGGGGGAGTCGGCTGCGGCTGGTGATCGCCTGCCCCAACAGCATCCACTGGCAGAAGAACTACAACAGCGGCGGGGTCGTCGCCGAGGAGACGGCGGCGGATGCCCGCACCGCGCACGTGACCCTGTACCACGACGCGGCCCATCCAAGCTACCTGGAGTTGCCGGTGGTGTAGCGGGTCAGCAGGTCAGCGGGTCAGCATTTCAGCACTTCAGCATTTCAGCCAGTCAGCGGAGTTACGCGCTTGGGGTGCACTTCAAGTGGGGGGATCAGGCGGCTGGTTGTTGGATGGCTGACGCCTGACAGGGGGCAGAGTGGTCGGTCAGAGGGAGGGGTGCGGGCTGGCCAGCCTCACCCCCACCCCCGCACTTC
>DAOTYF010000174.1:0-7020 GCA_034434995.1 Anaerolineae bacterium | reverse complement strand
GAATCGAGCCGCGCGGCGGGTGGGCGCGGGCGGGATTCCCGCGTTCCTGCTCGGCTGCGCCCATTGCAAGAGGCATCGGCAGCCAGGCGTGCCCGAAGCGCAGCCCGCCGTCCTCGCCGTAGTGCGAGGTTAGCCGGATGACGTTTGTGCCATCTGCGTTGATCTGGTAGAGGTCAAGGTTGCCCTGATCGTCATAGGCAGCATAGAGGAGCCTGGAACCATCAGGCGACCAGACCGGATTCTGGTTCCACACCGAATCGCTAGTGATGCGCCGGTTGTCGCTCCCATCCATATCCATGATGTAGATATCCGACCCAGACTCAATATCGCGGTCGGATTCGTAGGCGATGAATTGCCCATCGGGGGAGACAGCCGGATAGGCATTGTAAGCGGCCTCGTCAGTGGTCAGGCGGGTGACATTCGTGCCGCCCACGTCCATGATGTAGATATCGCTGAAACGGCCCCGCGTGGAGAGGTCGCGGCTGGACATGAAGACGATCCGGCCATCCGGTGCCCAGGAGGGATATAGGTCGGCGGCGGGGCTATCGGCGGTCAGGTTGGATTGGCCCGCGCCACTGGCGGTCATCACGCATACATCTGTCCCATTATTGCAAGTATAGGCGATCAGGCTGCCATCCGGCGACCAGCGCGGGTGCGTGCCGTCGCCCGCAGTGAGCTGGGCCAGGCCGCTGCCGTCCAGATTGGATACGAAGATGCCATTGCTGAGCAAACTCTGTCCCTGTACAGGCACGAACGCAATGCGTGTGCCATCCGGCGAGACGTCAGGCCAGGCCACGTTGCCCAGCGACTCTGGGAGGGGAATGGGGCTGGCGAGATTGCCATCTCCGGTGAGGCTATAAAGGCCAATCCTGCCATCCCGTGAAGAACCGTACACGATCTCCGCAAGCTGGCCAGGCGGAACAGTTGGAGCGGCGGTCTGATCCGGAGCCACTTGTCCTGGCACGGGGCTGGCCGGTGGCGTGACGGGCGGGCGCGTTGGCACGGGAGGGAGGGTCGGGAAGACGAACGGCGTCGGCGCGAGAGCGGGCTGTCCCAAGGGGAATGTCCCACAGGCCAGCAGCGCCAGCCCAAGCACCAGGAGCACAAGGCGAGACCGAGTCAGCATCGGCGGCTTCCCTCCGAGGCAGGAGATGCGGAGAAACTCAATTCCCCCCCCAGTATAGGTCGGGTAAGCGCTTCCGGCAATTAGGGGTAGGCCGGAGTTTCGTGACACGGGCGGCGCGCGATCCGTCGGAAAGGGCGCTCAGTGTTCCTCCGTTGGTTTCAAGCTCTCCGCGCCGGGTAGCTTGCCCACCAATTGCTCTGGGTGATGGATCAGGATGGGGAGATGCTGGGGGCAGATCCACACATCGGACGAGCGGTGGTGCAGCGCGATCAGCGGAACCTCCTCGTGGCTGCGGCCACAGACCAAGCAGCAAGGGGACGGTAATGGAGGGGTGCTCATGGGCGGGGTCCTTTCTCAAGCAGATTGCGATCTACATCGGCCAGGCGGGCACGCAGCGCCGCGCCCACATCAGGACAGCGATCCGCATAGGGGGCGGCGGGGAAGGCCGCGATCAGGCGCACCAGCAGCGCACGATCCACCCGGATGGGGGGGCCGTGCCCCGGCACGATCACATCCGCGCGAGAGAGAATGCGGGCCACGCTATGCCAGGTCTCGACGACTTCGTACGGCCCGTAGCCGTTGGGCCAGTAATACGCCCACGCCTCGAGCCATTCCTGGTTCAGCACGGCATCACCCACGATCCATACCTCGTCATCCCCCCCAGAGCGGAAAACCAGGCTGTGCAGATCGGGAGCGTGGCCGGGGCAGTGAACCGCCTCCACACCGGGCGCATGGAAGAAGCGCACCAGGTCGGGGCTGGCAAATCGCGCGCCGGAGGCATAACGGGGCAGGCTCGGCATGTGATCACCGTGCAGGTGCGTGATAAACACCCGCTCCAGCTCGGCCAGCGACAGGCCAAGCGACTCTGCCTCGTGGAGGGCGCGCTGATAGCCTGCTGGCGTGAAGCATGGATCGATGAGCACCGCATTCTCCGGGGAAGGGGGGTCGTCCTGCGGCCAGATCAGGCTGACGGTGCAGTAACCGCCGCCGGGAACAAGCTTCCGGTCGAGGGAGATCGACAGTTTTCCTTCCTGAAGGATGCGCCAATGGAAACGGGGCACAGATATATCGCTCATTGACGCTCAGTATAGCGCAGCCCGAACATATTCTTCCAGAGGATGCCTGCAACCCTTCAGCGTTCGGGGCGATCACGTCGCTGCGTGGCCCAGCGTGGATAGTTGGCACAGGCTATGGCCTTGAAGTGGGGGTGATCGACCTGTTGCCGCTAGCGATTGTGATCGTCGGGACGTGGTTGTGGACGCGCCGGAGGGTGCGAATCTCCGGGCGCTAACCCAGTAGGCGGCGGGAGGCCAGTCGCGCCAGCACGTCGAGCAAGGCCGGACGCCAGTCCTCGGAGCCGTGATCGTAGGGCAGCCAGACAGCGGTGCGGCTGACCCGCACGTCATAGCCGAGGCGGCGCTGAAGCGCAGGGCGATCCAGATGGGCCAAGCCGGGCAGACGAATGGCAATCTGGTCGCCTTCCCCGGTCACTGCTTCCACATCGGCGCGGAGCGCCAGCAGCTTGACGCGGAGCTGGAACAGCAAGTTCTCGACGGGCAGCGGCAGCGGGCCGAAGCGGTCGGCCAACTCGACCCCCAACTCGTCGATGGCAGCCTCCGAGTGCAGGTCGGCCAGGCGGCGATACAACTGGACGCGCAGGCCCATATCCGGGACATAGTCGGTCGGAATGTAGGTCGGAATAGGCAGGTCGATGGTGACGACCTCGCGTTGGGCGGCGGATTCGCCCTCTGGCGTGAAGGCCCGCGATCCTTCACGCTCGGCGCGGAGGCGCTGGACCGCCTGCGAGAGCATCCGTGTATATAAATGAAAGCCCACCATTGCCATCGCCCCATGCTGGCGTGTGCCGAGAATCTCGCCCGCGCCCCGCAGCTCCAGGTCGCGCATGGCGATGTTCATGCCCGCGCCGAGGTGGGTCTGTTCGCCGATGGTTTCCAGCCGCGCGCGGGCCTCAGCGGTAAGCTGGCGCAGGGGGGGATGGAAGAAATAGGCGTAGGCACGGGCTGCGCTGCGCCCGACCCTCCCGCGAAGCTGGTGAAGCTGGGCCAGACCAAACTGGTCAGCGCGATCCACGATCAGGGTGTTGGCGTTGGGGATATCGAGACCCGCCTCAATGATGCTGGTGCTGACCAGCACATCGATCTCGCCCTCGGCAAACTGCTCCATCACCGCTTCCAGTTCTTCCTCGGCCATCTGGCCATGGCCGACAGCGATGCGCGCCTGTGGCACTAACTCACGAAGGCGCCGGGCCTCAGCGTGGATGGACTGGACGCGGTTGTGAACGTAGAAGACCTGGCCGCCGCGATCCAACTCACGCAGGATGGCCTGACGGATCAGGTCGTCATTGCGTCTGCCGACGACTGTGACCACCGGCAGCCGCTCCTCGGGCGGGGTGTTGATGGTGCTGATGTCGCGGACGCCAGTAAGGCTCATGTAGAGCGTGCGCGGGATCGGCGTGGCGGTGAGGGTCAGCACGTCCACTTCGGTGCGCATTCGCTTGAGCCGCTCCTTGTGGGTTACCCCGAAGCGTTGTTCCTCGTCAATGATCAGCAGGCCCAGGTCTCTGAAGATCACATCCTGGCCGAGCAGACGGTGCGTGCCGATCACGATGTCCACCTGACCGGAGGCCAGCCCGGCCACGATGCGCTCCTGTTCGGCGCGGGTGCGGAAGCGGGAGAGCATCTCGACATTGACCGGGAAGGCTGCCAGCCTCCGGGTGAATGTCTCGTAGTGTTGCTGGGCCAGAACCGTGGTCGGGACGAGGATGGCAACCTGCTTGTTGTCCATCACGGCCTTGAAGGCAGCACGCAGCGCGACCTCCGTTTTGCCGTAACCCACATCCCCCGCGATGAGACGATCCATCGGGCGAGGGCGCTCCATATCGGCTTTGACCTCCGCCAGGGCGCGGAGCTGGTCTTCGGTTTCAACATAGGGGAAGGATGCCTCCAGCTCGTGCTGCCAGGCCGTGTCGGGGCTGAAAGCGTGGCCCTGTACCATCTCGCGGGTCGCATAGAGCGCGAGCAACTCGCGGGCGGTCTGCTCCACGTCCTCCCGCGCCTTGGCCTTGACACGGCTCCAGCCCGCCGTGCCCAGGCGGGATAGCTCCGGCTCGGAGCCATCGGGTCCAACGTAGCGGCTGAGGCGGTCCGCCTGATGGATGGGCACATACAGCACATCCCCGCCGGCGTAGGCGACCAGCAGGAACTCGCGCTCGCTGCCGCCCACGAAGCGCTTTTCCAACCCCTGGAAGTGCCCGATGCCGTACTCGGCGTGGACCACCAGGTCGCCGGGAGCGAGGTCAGCAAAGAAATCCTCGGGGGCAATGGCGCGGCGCTGTGGGCGGCGGCGCGGCTCCGGGCGCTTCCAGCCGAATATCTCGGCATCGGTCAGCAGGTAAGCCGCGACCTGGCCGGGAGACAGCAGCCAGCCCTGAGCCAGCGCGCCGCGGACGAAGGTCACGCTGCCGGATGGCGGTGGAGTCGTTACTGTTTCGACGGCCAGGGCGCGATGGCCGCCATGCTCGTACCATAACTCGGCCAGCCGGTCGGCCTGGCGAGAGACCACCACCACGCGGGCAGGCGGGGTGTCGCGGGTCAGGCGGCGCATCTCTTCGAGCGCGGCACGGAGCTGGCCCCCGTAGTGAGGGCCAGGCGCAAACAGCCCGGCCAGCAGCCCTGGCTCGTCGGGCGGGGCGTGCAGATCGATCATCCCTGCCTGCCAAAGCACATCGGATAGCTCGTCCCAGGTCACATAGGGGGGCGGCGTCCCCGCTGGGAGGTGGCCTGCCTCCTCGTAAGCCCGTCGCAGATCAAGTGACTGGGCCTCCAGGTCGGCGACGGCCTCAGCCAGCTCCTCTGCGCCGTCCACGAAGACCAGCGCATTAGGGGGGAGGTAGTCCAGCAATGAGGCAGGCGTGGCCACCATCCAGGGTAGATAGAACTCGATGGCCGGGAAGGCAACCCCTTCAGCAAGGCCGCGCCGATCGTCTGCCAGCAGGGTATCGGCGTCGTCCTCGGAAACGCGACGAGCGGCAAACCAGGCAACCAGTGAGGAGGCCGCCTGCGGGCCGAGACAGGGCAGCGCCTCGCGGGCGGGGGTGACCACCAGTTGATCGATCTCTTCCAGGCTGCGCTGGGTAGCGGGGTCAAACACGCGAAGGGATTCGATCTCATCGCCCCACAGCTCAATACGAGCGGGCCACTCAGCGGCCACCGGGAAAACATCCAGGATGCCGCCGCGGCGGGTGAACTGGCCCGGCTCCGTGACAACGGTGGCTGGCTCGTAGCCTACATCGAGCCAACGGCGCAGCAGAGTATCGGGCTGACCACCGGGGATGCGGTCGCCGCGGCGCAAATTCAGGCTGTGAGCGCGGAACAGATCGGGGGGCAGAGTGCGCTGCATCAGGGCATGGGCGGAGGTAAGAATGACCTTGCTCCCCGAACTCACCCCTGGTTCCCCTTCTCTTGATAACCCCGCATCGAGCGGATCATGCGCGAAGGCCCACTCCGCCAGAACGCGCACCCGGGCACGGATAGTGCGTGGCCCCCAGGCGGCGCGCTCGTAGAACAAGGGGTTCGGATCAGCAAAGGTCAGGACGTGCAGCGATGGCTCCCAAGCCAGGAGCTGCTCGGCGAAGCTGGCGACCTGATCAGCACGCGAACAGACGACCAGCACCGGGCGGCGGGCATCGCGGGCCAGCGCCGCGACGACGCAAGGGCGCGCAGCGCGGAGAAGCCCCAGAGCTTCACGCGCTATCCCTTGTGCCCCTCCCTTCGCCGATGGGGCGGGGAAGTCAGCAGCCAGGGTGAGGCGAGCCAGAAGGGCGCGGTAGGCGGGCTGATCGCGCAGAAGGGTGAGCAGCCCAGATAGGTTCGCGCTGTGTTCCATGCAGGTGATCACTCCTGCACTGCCGGGGCGTTGTGGCGGCTCATCGCCAGAATGATGCCCTCGGCCAACCAGGTTTCAATCGCATCGACGGCCCGGTCGTAGGTCTCACGGAGAATACCTAACTGCGCCTCACTGAAATCCTGTAACACGTAGTCGGCGGGGTCCATGCGCCCGCGCGGATGGCCGATCCCGATCCGCAGCCTGGGGAATCCTTCCGTGCCGAGGCGCTGGATGATGTCCTTCATCCCGTTCTGACCGCTGGAGCCACCCTCCGAGCGAAGGCGGATCGTGCCGACCGGCAAGTCAAGGTCGTCGAAAATAACCAGCAGATGAGCCATCTCCACCTTATAAAACCGAACCAGCGAGGCGACCGGGCCGCCGCTGCGGTTCATGTAGCTCTGGGGCTTGGCCAGGATCACCGAGCGCCCGGCGATGTTCCCGGTGGCGATCAGCGCCTTCGACCGCTGGCGCTTGAACTCCAGGCCATGCCGCGCGGCAAGGTGGTCGATCACCTGGAAGCCGACGTTGTGGCGATTGTTCCGGTGTTCGCGGCCCGGGTTGCCGAGGCCGACGATCAAAAAACGATCCGTGGTTGGCATCTGACGGTCAGCCCGGTAGTGGTTCGCGCCCCAGGGCAAAGAAAGACCCTGTCCTTCGCATCAGCGGCTCCGGCGTAAATGAGCCAGCAACGGGTTAAGATAATCGCGGCGGAAATGCCACCACGCGACTCGAAGCTGGCGGCGCATGGCAGTGCGTATCAGACCATACAGCCCCAGCGCCCCAAATGCGCCGAAGGCGATCCAGACCCCGGTGCAGACCGCCCCCCGCAGGCGATCCGGCTGGAACGGCGATTCAGAGGGGTCAGGGCCGGATAGGGTGGCGGTAGGAGTGCCGGGGCCTTGTGTAGGGCGCGGCGTTCGGGTCGGCGGCTGCCAAATCAGCGGCGTGGGCGAAGGGCCAGGTGTGGCCGTTCCCGGCAACGGCGTAGA
>DAOTYF010000173.1:0-9323 GCA_034434995.1 Anaerolineae bacterium | reverse complement strand
GCCTCAAAGTCCCCGGCGATGCTGCGCATCGCTGTGGGGACTGGGCACAGTCGGCTTCCAGCCGACTTGGACGCACGCGCAGCGTGCGCCTAGCCCGGCAATTCATTGCCGGGCCCAAAAGTGCAAAGATATTGCCATGGCTCGATCCGTTGGACTTGCCACCCGATTCAGCTATAATTCAATTAGCCCGGCTGCCAGCGCGGGAGATGGTACTGTGCCGGGTTATGAACCAGCGCCCGCACCGAAAGCGAGGACATGCTATGCCAGAAGCTCTTGGAGGACTACTCTGCCTGCTCGTCGCCGCTCTGGTGCTGGGGATCGGCCTGATCGCCGCAGCGGTGCGGGTCGTGCAAGAATATGAGCGAGGCGTAGTCTTTCGCCTCGGTCGCCTCGTTGGCGCGAAAGGCCCTGGTCTGTTCCTGCTCGTCCCCATCATCGACCGCATGGTCAAGGTGGATCTCCGCACCGTGGCTCTCGATGTGCCTACTCAGGAGGCTATCACTCACGACAATGTTACGGTGAAGGTCAATGCAGTAGCCTACTTCCGGGTGATCGAACCAGAGCGGGCCATTGTGCAGGTGGAAGACTTCCGCCGTGCCACGTGGCAGATCTCCCAGACCAGCCTGCGTAGCGTGATTGGCCTGGCCGACCTTGATGAGCTTTTAGCCCACCGCGACCAGATCAACGAGAGACTGGCGCAGATCATTGACGAGGCTACGGAGCCATGGGGCGTCAAGGTGAGCCTAGTCGAGATCAAGGATGTGGAGCTGCCACAGACGATGCAGCGTGCAATGGCCCGTCAGGCCGAGGCTGAGCGCGAGAAACGCGCCAAGATCATCCACGCCGAAGGCGAGTATCAGGCCGCGCAACAGCTGCGCGAGGCGGCCCAGGAAATGGCTCAGGAGCCGACGGCGCTCCAACTGCGCTACCTGCAAACCCTGACGGAGATCGCTGCGGAGAAGAACAGCACCATCATCTTCCCAGTTCCCATCGACATTGTTTCCTCCTTCACAGAGATGATGCGCGCGCTCACCAAGCGCAGCTCGTAGGATCGGCTGTCAGGTTATAGGCCGGCGCTGGTTCCCGAACCAACCCCGGATTCTAGCCCTTAACAGCCTGTGAGCCGCACTCACAGGCTGTTTACGTTAATCAAGCGGGGAACTGGAATCTACCAATCATCAATCTAGGGCCTTAGCTAGCACGATCCTCTTTTGAGCATACCGACAGGGCCAGAACTCACTTGTGCCATTACCGTCACGCCCCGCTCCGTCATCGTGGAGTGATCCTCACTATCACCGTACTGATCCTCCTACCCGTTGCGCTTCACCCCGCTCCCACCCGCGCCGCGTTCTTCAACCTGCCGTTGTTGTTCTGGCCTCTAGACGACAAGTACCGCGCCATCGTCAACTACCCCGACGACCCCTGGACGTGGGCCTTCCTCGGCTTCAACCCCGGCCAGTCGTGCCCTGACTACCGCCACCGCGAGCGCGGCGACTCGCTGGCTGCCTGGCGTGACCCTGCCCTGCCCGAAGATCAGGACTGGGCGCAGGCCAGCCAGGGCAGCGCCCGCGTCGCTTGCTACCGCGGCCATGCCGGAACGGACATCGTGGCGCGGCCCGGCGCACCGGTTTATGCGGTGGCCGATGGGGTGATCCACATCATCGAGGCAGGCAGTAGCGACGAGGGGCCGGAGGGTCGGGTGGAGATCGATCACCAACGCGAGTTTCGCGGGCAGGTCTACACCTGGCGGGCGCGCTACCTTCACCTGCGGAACACCTTCCCCATCACCAGTGGGCCGGTACGTGCCGGGCAGGTGATCGGTTTTGTTGCCTTCCGGGGCACGAACACTCACCTGCACTTCGAGATCGAGAACCTGTGGGACGATTGCCAAGACCCGTGCATCACTAACCCATGGGGGCCGGACGTGCTGTGGATCGACTACGACGACAACGCCCGCTTCGACCCAGCCACCGACGCCTTGCCCCCCGCCCCACCCCTCCAGAACCTAGCCCGTAACCCCTCCTTCGCCGACGGGCTGGATGGCTGGGGCGCGTCGGCGGGGCTGGCCCGGCGCGCACAGAGCGGGGTGCTGTTTCTCTACCGCTTCGCAGGCAGCGACCACGCTGAGAGCAGCGCCCTTTCCGCCAACGGCCCTCCTCCCATCGTCGGCGGCCATCTGGCGACGCTCCAGCAAACCATCCCCTTCCGGTTCGAGGCGGGCGCTCCCCTTCGCCTGACACTGAATCTGGGCAATACTAGCCCGGCAACCAAGTACGTGGGGGTGGCAGTGCGCGACCCGGAGACGTGGCTTGGCTCGGTGCGCTGCCTGTTCGCTATTCCCCCTTCAACACCCTTGCAACTCTACACGGTCAGCGGTTCGGCAGGAGGCACATGGCATAACGCCCTCCTCCAGCTCAGCATCACCCCGCCCGACGGCCTGCCAGACGTTCTCTTGGACGACCTGCGTTTGACACTTCAGCCAGACATGCCGCTCGATGAGCCACGCTGCACCTGGCCAGGGAGCTAAATGCTTGGCCGAAAGAATCTTCGGCCAAACCGCCCACGGACTTCACGTAGCAGCCTCTTTGCTCCCATCACTGAAACGGCCTATACTCTGTGACATCCACACATCGTGAGGTGGGGCACGATTGGATACTCGCCTGATTCTCCAGCTTGACCAGCTTGAACGCGCCGGCCTGATCCGCATCGCGCAGCTCGATCCGGAGGTGGAGTACCTCTTCCGGCACACATTGGTGCAGGAGGCAGCGTATGACTCCCTGCTCAAGCAGGATCGGCGGCGATTGCACCGTGCCGTTGGCGAAACACTGGAGCGTCTCTACCCCGACCGCCTCGACGAGTTGGCCCTGGTACTGGGCCACCACTTCGCCCAGGCAGGCGACGTAGAGCGGGCACTGCACTACCTGACACGGGCAGGGGACTCATCTGCCGCCCGCTATGCTAATCACGAGGCTATCACCCTTTACAGCCAGGCATTACAAATCGCGCGGGGGGCCGATCGCATTGACCTCCTGCCCTCCCTGTATCTGAAGCGCGGCGCGGCTATGGAACTGGCTAACCGCTACCCTGATGCGCTACGGAACTATGAGGAGCTGGGACAGGTAGCGGGGGAATCCGGCGACCGCGCTACTGTGCTCGCTTCCCTAGTACGGCGCGCCACGATCTATGCGCACGCCACCTCTGAGCACGATTCCAACCATGCGCGGGTACTGTCTGAGGAGGCTCTGGCGCTCGCTCGTGACCTGGGCGACCGGGCTACCGAAGCGTCGATCCTATGGACGCAGATGATGTTGGAGAAGTTTGCCGGGCGCGCGGACATCGGGGCCGTCTACGGCGAGCAGTCACTCGCCATCGCCCGAGAGATGAACCTGCGCGAACAGCTCGCTTACACGCTCCACGATCTCGGCAACCATGTGTATCTGGACACTTCCCAGTTCCAACGTGCTCATGAGGTTATGGCTGAAGCGCGTGGTTTGTGGATCGAATTGGGCAACCAGCCCATGCTGGCTGACAGTCTAAGCACCTCCGCACTGACGTACTTCCTGAGAGGCGAGTTCGATCAAGCCCTCGCTGCTGCCACCGAGGCACGCCGCATCAGCGAAGCCATTGGCAACCTATGGGGACAATCCTATAGCCGGTGGGTGGTCGGTGACGTATATCTGGAGCGCGGGCAGATCGATCTGGCAGTCACCGCAATGGAGGAATGCGTCCTGCTGGGTGAGCAGGGCGGTTTTGTGGGCGCGCAGGCCGGAATCGGCGCAGTGCTGGGCATGACTTATGGCCTGCTGGGGTTAGTGGAGCGGGGAATCGAGCAAGTGCGCCGGGCGCGGGCCACAGCAGAGGAAAGCCTGCCATCCTGGGTGGCGTGGTCTATTGCCGCGCTGGCCCGACTTTCCCTGCGCGCAGGCGACCTTGCAGCCGCGCAGGCTCATATCGGGGCGTTTGACCGGATTCCCACCGCCTTTCCCTACAGCATCTTGATGGGCAGACTGGCAGAAGCAGAGATCGCCCTGGCCTGCCGGGATGCCCGCCGGGCGCTGACGGCTGCGAGCAACTTACTCGACTACCTTCATCGTGCGGAGGTGCTGCCATTCCGGGCCGACGCGCTGCTTCTTCAAGCCAGGGCTTTGCAGATGGCGGGCCAAGAGGCTCAGGCACGCGCCGCCCTGCTCGATGCTCGTGCGCAGGCGGAAGCTCTGGGATCGGTGCAGGTGAAGTGGCAAATCCTGCTCGCGCTGGCTCGCTGGGAGGAGGCGTATGGAGTCTCCAAACAGGCTGCCCATCTCCGCTTACAGGCACGTGCGGTCGTAAGGGACATCCTCGACGGCATCCAGCGACCCGATCTGCGCGCAGGGTTCAGCGCTCTGCCGGATGTGCGGGAATTGCTCAGCCAGTGACGCCCAGCCTCTACGGTGACGGGGCCGGATAAGCCGGGTTCCAGGGCACGGTCGCCAGGTCGATATTGAGCGTCACCAAGTTGGTGACCACCCAGCCCTGCACTCCTGTCGTCGTGATGACCTCGATCCACGAGTCATCGTAGTTCACCGAGACGACGGTCAATTCGTCCCCGCGCGCCAGTACCTCCAGCACCGGCGCGTCATAGGACGGCGCGGTGCGGACGTTCAGCTCGCTCGTGTTGACCACCGCATCGGCCAGCCCCTCGCCAATGGCGACCGTCGTCTCGCCGCTGATGCCGCTCTGCAGGCCCGTCAGCCGCAGGATGTACGACCCTGCGGGCACAGTAGCAAGGTCGATCCGGTACTCGAAGGCTCCCGACTCGTCGGCAGTGGGCAGCCGGTCGCTGATGGTGCGCTCCGGCCCGGCGAAATCCACCAGCACCGCCTCGCCTGGCGCAAAGCCCCCTGCCGTGATCACCAGCAGGTCGCCCTCACGCGGCGCGGCGGGCGTATAGCTCAACCCGCTCACCCCCGGCCCTGCTGTCGGCCCCGGCTGCGCCTCCGACACGCTGAACGCGATCTCGCGCTGGACAGCCTGCGGGATCAACCCGAACGTGTCGCTGAAAGGCTGGATAAACACCGTCAGCGTGTGCTGACCCTCCACCAGGCCCGCCCGGTTGATGGTGATCGCCACCTCCTGCACAGGCTGACCCGGCCCCAGGCCGAACGCTGCTGGGGTGATGGTCGCCATGCCCTCATCTGAGGCGGTGACGAAGAAGCTCCACGGCGGCGGGGGATCGGGGTTCTGGGAGCGCCAGCGGATTTGCAGCGTCACAGTATCACCCGCTCCCAGATCGAGGGTTGCCTCCGGTGGGAACACATCGAACACGGGGTAGGCCCAGGCAAAAGCCAGATCGCCCGCTAGATCAGTCCCGGCGGGCTGACCAACCCGCCCGGCCAGATAGCGATCCACATGGATATGCGCCCAGGTGTCGTAAGCTGTAGCGTCCAGTGCCACTATCACCATGGCCAACGATTCGCCCAGATCGTCCACGCCAGGCCGCAGGACGAGCACGTTGGGGAAAGCCGTGGCATAGGCATCGAGCGCTGCTGCAGTCAGAGCCAGCGGGGCAACTGGATTGTACAGGTACAGCAGCACGGCCCGATCCCCACCCTGGCGCAAACGGTCGCGGAGCTGCGCCTCAGTCAGCGTGCCGAAGAACTCCAGACCGTGGGTGGAGAGGGCCGGAGCTGCCGTGGTGATGTTGTAGCCCAGACCGGATAGCGGCGGCATCACCAGCCGCCGTACGGTCGTTTCTCCAGCCAGCGGCACGGCCACCGGCAGGTGCGATCCAGTGAGATCGGTGGCATACAGCAGGCGGATGCTGCCCTGCGCGGCGATGCTCACCTCGACGCCTGGCAGCCGCTCACCCGTTAGCCCGCTGGTCACCTGAAAATCCATCGCTCCCGCGTGGCCCTGAACACGCGCCAGCCCATCCACGTCGCTGACTGCCGAAGCCACCGCGTCGGCAGCGCCGCGAGCGCCGCTCAACACGCCACAGCCGGTCACAATCAGAGCGGATATCACCAGCGCGGTCAACCCGCCACGCAGGCGGGCAAGACGATCTTGGGCCAACATACCCGCAAGTATAGCGCGGCATAAAACTACGAACTAATCCCTATTTACGGCCCGTTGAGTGGTACTTACTATAAAGTAACCGATCGCGATCCTTGCAGCCTTTACAAACACCCATCAGGAGCACGATCATGAGTGAGCCTATTCGGATAGGAGTACTGGCAACGCTATACGGCCCATTTGCGACTCTGGGCCAGGACGGAGTGCGCGGTGTTGAGCTGGCCATTGACGAGTTCGGCGCGATGGCAGGAGGCAGACGTATCGAACTGTGCGTCGAGGGCACGGTTGGAGCGCCGGACATTGCCGAGCAGAAAGCGCGAACTCTGATTGAAGAGGTAGGCGTGGACTTCATCATCGGCCCACTCTCCGGCAACGAGGGGCTGGCAGTGCGGAACTATGCCAAGACACGCCCCGAGCGCGTCTTCTTGAATGGCTCGTCAGGCGCGCAGGAGCTTACAATGGACGATCCAGCGCCGAATTTCTTCAACTTCTCCATCAACGGCGCGCAGGTCGTGGCGGGCCTGGGAACCTACGCTTACAAGACGCTGGGCTACCGGAGTGTGGTTACCTTGGGTGAGGATTATTCCTACCCTCACGCGCAGATCGGCGGGTTCATGGTTGAGTTCTACCGGCTGGGAGGCCGGGTGATCAAGAAACTCTGGGTCCCGCTAGGGAGGTCAGACTTCACAGATGTGATCGCCGCCATCCCCAGCGAAGCGGATGCCGTCTTCGTCGCGCTGGGCGGCACTGACGCGATCAACTTCCTCCAGCAGTATCATGAAACTGGCGGGCAGAAACCCCTATTTGGCGGGGGCATCACCACTGACCAGTCGGTTCTAAGCAGCGGTGGTCTGGCTGACGCGCTGGTGGGGATGGTAGCCGGTGGCCCCACAGCGGACGACAACCCCGATCCCAATTGGCACCACTTCGCAACTGCCTATCAGACCCAATTCCCGGATGGCTTCAACTACCCTTCCTACTTTGCGCTGCAATATTACCTGAACGCCAAGGCTGCCCTGATTGCGCTGGAGTCCATCGGTGGCGATCTCTCGCAAGATCAGGCTCATTTCAAGGCAGCGCTCGGCTCCCTGGAGTTGGCCGGCCCGAGCGGGCATGTACGGCTGGACTCTTATCGCGGGGCGATTGGCAGCAGCTTTGTGACGGTCGTCAAGAAGGACGCGCACGGCGTGCTGTACCGCAGCCTGCTGCAAGAGGTTCCCGATGTGAGCCAGACGCTTGGGCTTCCCGAAGCTGAGTACCGCGCCCTGGGAACCTTTAGCAAGGACAACCCAGCCATATAGGCTGCCAGAGGGGCGCACATCCCCGCGCCCCTCGGATGGCCTCATCCCCCCGCTTGCATCATAGCTAGTCAAGCATCCGTGTGGTGCGCCTCCTCGATAACAAAGTGTTTGGCCTCCCATGCAGCATGTGGTAGGGGATTTGTTCTATTAGTGGTTCCAGCCATTTGATCTTATACTTATAGATAGCCATTATGGAAGGGACTTATTGTTTGTTGCCTGCTGAACATCACGTGCCGCCTTAAGGGAGTTCCGTATGTCGTTGATGAAACGGATGGAAGAGGATACCTCATCAGAGCAGTCGTCCGGGCTGGGCGGAGTCTCCGCGGCGCGCCTTCCCACCTCACGGGGGGTATCGGTCGCTGAAGCCAGCCAGACCGGCGACATTGTGTCGCGCGTCCAGCAGCGGCTCCTCTTTGAGCTGGGCGACACGCTCAATTTCAAGGACAAGCCCAAGATGCAGGCTGCGGTGGAGAGCATGTTCGACGTGGTGCTGTCCGAGGAAGGAATTATCCTCTCACGAGCCATGCGTAAGCAGGTTTTTGAAGAAGTGATCGCAGAGCTGCTGGGCCTGGGGCCTATCGAGCCGCTGCTCAAAGATGAGGCCACCAGCGACATCATGGTCATTGGCCCGGAGCGAGTCTATGTGGAGCGCGGCGGCAAAGTTCAGAAGACCAATATCCGCTTCCAAGACAAGGCACACTTGATGCGAATCATTGACCGTATCCTCGCCCCGTTGGGCCGCCGTGTGGATGAAAGTTCGCCGACGGTGGACGCACGGCTGCCGGACGGCTCGCGCGTGAACGTCGTCGTGCCGCCGGTGGCCCTGGATGGGCCGGTGCTAACCATCCGCAAGTTTGCTGTCGTCCCCCTGACCGTGGACGATCTGATTGCCAATGGGACGGCCCCGGCGGAGGTATTCGAGTTCATCCGAGCGGCTGTGATCGCCCAGTACAACATCCTGGTGTCCGGTGGCAGCAGCAGCGGCAAGACCACCCTGCTCAACGTCATGTCCAGCTACGTGCCGGAGTGGGAACGTGTGGTCACGATTGAGAACGCCGCCGAGCTTCAGCTCCAGCAAGAACATGTTGTCCGGCTGGAAAGTCGCCCTGCTAACATCGAGGATCAGGGCGAGATCACCATCCGAGACCTGGTGATCAACGCCTTGCGGATGCGCCCCGACCGGATCATTGTCGGTGAGGTGCGTTCCTCCGAAGCGCTTGACTTGCTCCAAGCGATGAACACCGGCCACGAGGGTTCGATGGGCACCATCCATGCCAACTCACCCCGCGACGTGTTTTCCCGCCTGGAAACAATGGTGCTGACAGCCGGCATGAATCTCCCCCTGAGAGCCATCCGGGAACAGATGTCCTCAGCCATTGACCTGGTTATCCACATGGGCCGCGACGCCAGCGGCCAGCGGCGCATCTTATCGATCAGCGAAGTCGCGGGCCTGGAAGGCTCCTTGATCAGCCTCTCTGAGCTGTTCCGCTGGGAATCCCTACCCGGCAGAGCGAGCGCCGGGCAGCTTGTGGCGACCGGGCTTAAGCCGAGAAAGATGGACCGGATCGAGGACGCGGGTGTGATGCTACCGGCGGCGATCTTCCAGCCGCCCGCCTGGATGGGTGGCGCTGGCCGCACCGTCGAGGCTAGCTCAGCCAGCCGACGTCCACCTGCCCATCGCCCACCCACCTCGCCATCTTCTGAGGGCGCAAGTAGGGCAGACAGCGGCACGAAGCAGAGCGACTGAGCGCCCGTTGTCCCGCTGAGAGCACGGATTACCGTGACTCAGAGCATGATGGTGAAGCGTTCCCCGGCGTTACGCGCATCGTGCGGCACGGTGTTAGTATTAATCGGCCTTGCGCTGATCGCCACCGCCTGCGAGGCGTGGCTGGTCGAAGACCCAGCGTTGCTTCCCGCAACGCCCACTTCAGCAGACACACCAACGTCTGTCACTAGCGAGACTACCCCTTC
>DAOTYF010000172.1:0-24525 GCA_034434995.1 Anaerolineae bacterium | reverse complement strand
GCGCCCCCCGAGCCGCCGCAGGCTCAAGCCATGGCCCCATCAACCGGTTCCCGGCGGCTGGGGTTGAACTTTGTCAACAGCCCACACCTGACCGCCAGCCAGGAACGAGTCGAGGCGGGGCTGGCAACGGGCGCGGGCTGGAATCGATTCCCGATCTACTGGTACGACATCGAGCCGCGTGACAACCGCTACAACTGGGCTGAATACGACCGTGTGGTGCGCGAGGATGTCATCAGCGGCCTGGGAACGGACGCGATTCTGCTGGGCGCCCCTCCGTTCGCCGCCGATTCGCGCGGCGTGCCGACCGGTCTATACGAGCCGGTCTTTGCCGACGGTAGCGACACACCCGGCCCCGGCAAAACCATCAATGCGGATAACCCCTGGGCGGAGTTCGTCTACACTGTGGTGAGGCGCTACAAACCGGGCGGCGTCCGGGCGCTGGCCGAAGGCTGGCCCAGCGGGCAGGGCGTGCGAGTGTGGGAGATCTGGAACGAGCCGGATTTCAGCCTGTTCTGGCGGGGCAGCGTGGATGAGTACGCCCGGCTGCTCAAAGTGGCCTATCTGGCGGGGCGGCACGCCGACCCGCAGGCGCAGATCATGCTCGGCGGGCTGATGCTGTTCGAGCAGCCAGGGTTCCTGATCGATTTGCTCAACGTCTTCAAGAATGACCCGCATCCCGTTGCCGGAACCTACCCGTTCCACATGGTGGCTCTGCACACCTACAGTCACCCGTACGACACATTCAGTGCGGTACAGCGTACAGGGAACCTACTGGCCATCTACGGGATCGGCGACCGACCGATCTGGGTTAACGAGTCAGGGGTGGCGGTGTGGGACGACTACCCCGGCCCAGACTGGGCCAGCCGCGCTGACCAGATCATGTGGCGGGCCACCCAGGAGGAACAGGCCAGCTACGTGATCCAGAGCGCGGCATATGCCTTCATGGCGGGCGCGGATGTGGTATTTCACTTCCAACTGTACGACGATTGCGGCAACCAGCCCAACGGCACAACCTTCGCGCCTCACGATGGGAGCCTGTGCAACAGCGGGGTGGTTTGCTGGGGAGATGCCCTGGGCCTGATCCGCAATGGCCGCGATAACGCCTGCTTCAACCAGCACCCTCAGCCCAATACCCCCCGCCCTGCCTATGCTGCCTTCCGGATAGTAGGCGATATTTTTGGGACGGGCGACCTGGTGCCGCTATCGGCCTCGCGGGGACCCAACGGTGACCAGATCTGGCTGACCTTCGCGCGACCCTCCAGCGGCGAACTGATCACCGTGCTGTGGAACGAAAGCGGCCTGGCAAGCGAGGCCGTGATCCCATCACGCTCAGCGGAGGCAACCCTGATCGCCCCCGATGGCACACAGACCCCGATCCAGCCGGGTGAGGATGGGGCGTACCATATCCTGCTTGAACCAGCCACCAACCGGAACCAGGTCCCTGGTGCATACAGTGGGTATATGATCGGCGGCACGCCGGTGATTCTGGTCGAGCGCAGCGAGACTCCCGTGGTGAGCATTGTGCCGCTGCTGGAGCGCAGCCGGCCCGCCTTTCTGCTGCGCTGGCAATCGAGCGATCCAACCCTGGTGCGGTACGAGGTGTGGTACCGGGATGAGTCCAGCGGGGGGGACTGGGCGCGCTGGTTCGAGACTGACAGACCCGGTGAGGCGCTGTTCGTGGGCGGATCGGGGCGGACGTATAGCTTCTTCGCGCGGGGGATGGCCGCCGATGGGACCTGGACGGCGGATCAGCCATTCGTTCAGGCACGCACCACTATCGACTAGGTTAGGTTGACATTGACGGCTCAGGCTGGCCTCTGCGCGCGCCAAGCACCTCCCTCAACCCAACCTAGACAGCGGGTGAAGAGTGGCTCACCTCTACTGCATCCGACCACGCAGGCGTGGGTCAAGAGCGTCGCGCAGCCCATCGCCTAGCAGGTTGAAACCCAGCACGGTCAACACAATAGCCAGGCCAGGGAAAACCAGCGCCCACCACGAACCGCTGAGCAAGAAGCGCTGGCTTTCGGCCAGCATCTTGCCCCACTCTGGATAGGGCGGTTGCTGACCCAGGCCGAGGAAGCCCAACGCCGCCGTTTCAACAACCGCTGTGCCCAGGCCCAGCGTGGTCTGGACGATGATCGGGGCCAGGCTATTGGGCAGCACGTGGCGGAACAGGAGGCGCCACTGGCTCGCGCCGAGACTGCGGGCGGCCTGGATGTAATCCTCCTCGCGGATGGAAAGCGCCATAGAGCGCGACAGACGGGCAAAGGCCGGAATGCCAACGATGCCAATGGCCAGCATGGCGTTGGTCAGGCCAGGGCCGAGGAAGGCGACGATCACAATCGCCAGCAGCAAGGCTGGAAACGCCAGCACGACATCCATCAGGCGCATGATGATGCTATCCACCCACCCCCCGGCAAAGCCAGATAATTCGCCCAGAAACACCCCGATCAGCAATGAGATGCCGGTCGAGATCAGCCCCACCCGCAGCGAAACGGGCGCCCCGTGCAGGATGCGGATCGCCACATCGCGGCCCAGGTTGTCCGTGCCCATGATGTGCTCAGCCGATGGTGGCATCAGTTTGTTAGGCAAGTTGGAGTCGGTGGTGGCATCATAGGGCAGAATCAGCGGGCCGACCAGGGCAGTGAGCAGGAAGATGATCACCAGCACGCCGCCGATCTGGGCGCTGCGATTGCGGATCAGCGTCCGCCAGAGCGTGCCCCAATAGGAGCGATACTCGGCTAGCCTCTCGCGCTGTTTGATCAGCTCCTCCTCCGAAAGAGGCTGCAGTTCCGTCAGCTCAGCTTCAGACATAGACCGCTCCTCGGATCGCGGTTAAGTATTTGGCCAAAAGAGTGTTCGGCCAAACCGCCGGTTTCAAACGCTTAGGAGAGCCGGATGCGCGGGTTCAGCACCGCATACAGCACATCCACCGTGAGATTGATCATCACAAACAGGAACGCGACCACCAACGTCACAGACTGGATGATCGGATACTCTCGGCGCAGGATGGCGTCGAAGGCCCAGCGGCCAATCCCCGGCCAAGTGAACACGGTCTCGGTGAGCACTGCGCCGCTGAGCAGCGTGCCAAGCTGGAGGCCCACGACGGTCACCACCGGCATCAGGGCATTACGCAGCGCGTGCTTGAAGATCACCTTCCGCTCGATCACGCCCTTGGCGCGCGCCGCGCGGATATAATCCTGGTGCAGTACCTCCAGCATCGAAGAGCGGGTGATACGAGCGATGACCGAGATGGGCACGGTCGCCAGCACCAGGGTGGGCATCAGCAGATGCCGCAGCGCGTCCCACAGCGCCACGAAGTTCAATTGGAGCAGCGCATCCAGCGTGTACATACCGGTGATGCTGTTCAGGTTGCTGTCCACATCCAGCCTGCCAACCATGGGCAACGCCTGTAGGCGGATGCTGAAGATGTAGATCATCATCAGGCCCAGCCAGAAGATCGGCATGGAGACGCCAATCAGCGCGCCTATCATGCTGGCTGAATCCACCACCGAGTTGCGCCACACGGCAGACAGCACGCCAATCGGCACGCCGAACAGCACGGAAACGAACAGCGCGTAGACCGATAGCTCGATGGTGGCGGGCATCCGGCGGCGCAACTCGTTTGCTACCGGGATGCGGCCCTGGATGGTGCGCCCTAGGTCGCCGCGCAGAATACGCCCCATATAAATGAAATATTGGCTATCGAAAGGCTTGATCTGGATATTGAGCTGCTCCTCTGGAATCCAGCCAACAGCCCGATCCACCTCGCGGCTCCAGGCCACCTCGAACCAGCTCTCGTCGCCCGTGCTGAGAACGGTCATGGTGCTGGTCTCAATCGAGCCAAGGCGGCGTGCGCCGCGCTCGACTGGTTCGTCGAAGGCGCGCAGGCGCTCCTCGCTAAAGGCGACCGAGCCGTCGCTTCCGACGGTCGCATATTCATCTTGGACCCAGCCCTGACCCTCCTCGCGCAGGATAGCATTTACGCGCACCCAGCCATCTTCACGCCCCACGACAGTGAGGGCATACTCGGCGGTGATTTCGCCCGCCACGGTCTCGCTATCGGGCTGCTCAACCAGCCTGGCAGAATCCTCGCCCAGGAGTTTGGCTGTGCTGCCCTGGAAGTTCAGGAAGATCGGCTTGTTGAGGCCCAACTGTTCGCGGATGCGTTCAATATTCTCTTCGGTGGCACGCTCACCCAGCAACGTAATCGCCGGGTCGCCGGGGATGATGTGAATAAATAAGAACACCAGGATGGAGACACCCAGCAGCACCGGGATCGTTTCAAACAGGCGTCGGACGATGTAATTGGTCAAGGCGGACTCCTCTTCAACCGGTCACAACGGCAAGCAAACGCGGCTCACAGATGGCTGCCGGGACGCGGTCAGATCGCTGGCTGGTCAGCGGAACGGCCCGGCGGAGAAGAGAGGTTCACAAGAGAAGCTGGCCCCAGCTTGCGGGCCGGGGCCAGCAGCAGCCTGCTACAACCGGCTGGTTTACTTCTCTACCACGACCGTCTTAAAGTACTCCGTGCCAGTCGGGCTTGGCTCATAGCCGGAGACATACGACCGCAGCAGGATCGGCGGCTGGTTGTAGGCCAGCCAGACACGAGCCACATCCTCGAAGAGGAGCTGCTCGGCCTGCACGTACAGCGCGGCGCGCTCCTCCGGATCCACCAGGGAGCGAGCGCGGGTCAGCAAGTCTCCCACTTCGGCGTTCTGGTAGTACCCTTCGCGCTTGATCGGCTCAGCCGCGCCGGCGAAGAAGTAACCGAGGAAGTTGTCCGAGTCGCCATTGTCGCCCGTCCAGCCCAAGAAGTACAGACCGGTCAGGTTGCCATTGCGGCGCTCGTCCAGGTACACGCCCCAGTCGCCCAGGCTGACCAGCTCGGTCTGGATGCCCACGGCAGCCAGGTCAGCAGCGACGGCCTGCGCCACGCCCTCAGCGTCGGGCATGTAGGGGCGGGTCACCGGCATGACATACAGCTTGAGCGGGCCGGTGAGGCTCTCATCGATCGTATCCAGGACACTGCCGTCCTCAGCCACGCCCAGCACATGCACTTCGGTCAGCCCATCCGGGAAGCCCGCAGCGGCCAATGCCTCCCGCGCGGCGTCCGGATCGTACGGCCAGCCAGGCAGCGCCTCCGGATCGTAGCCCAGCGTGCCGGGCGGCAGCCACTGGTTGGCAACCACACCCGCGCCACCGAAGAAAGCATCCACGATGGCCTGGCGGTTGATCGCCAGGGCGATGGCCTTGCGCACGTTCACATCCTGAAGTTCAACCACGCGGTAGTTGAAGGCCAGGTAGCCGTTGACCAGGGGCGGGCGGCGCAGCACCTGGAGATTGGGGTCAGCCTCAGCAGCTTCCACATCTTCGGGGGTCGCGCCGAAGTAACCATCGATCTCACCCGCCTGCAGCGCGGCAAAGCGGGCTGCCGGGTCCACAATCGGGCGGATGATGATGCGCTCGACGTTGCCTTCCACCTCACCCCAGTAGTCGGGATAGCGCTCCAGGGTCGTGTGGTCGCCCGTTACCCACTCGACGAACTCGAACGGGCCGGTGCAGACATAGCCCACATCGGGCGTGCCGTAGTCCACGCCATAGTCCATGATGGCCTGCGGGCTGTGGATGGAGAACATCGCCATCGCCATGTTAGGCAGAACGGTGGTGATATCCGACAGAACAAACTTCACCGTGTACTCGTCCACGACCTCGACGTCGGTGATGAGCGAGGCATCATCAAAACCACCCCACATGGCCTCGTAGTACTCGAAGACCTGCTCCGGGAAGTGGTAGGGGTTGTCGGTGAAGCGCCAGCGGTCGAAGTTGAACTTCACCGCCTCGGCGTTGAATGGCGTGCCGTCATGGAAGGTGACGCCCTCGCGCAGGTAGAACGTCCATTCCAGCAGATCGTCACTCACTTCCCAGCTCTCTGCCAAGGCCGGAACGGGGTCATTGGTGCCACCATCGAACTCGACCAGGTTCTCGCAGCCCTGCTCGATGATGCGGAACGACTCACCGTCAGTCACGATGGAGCTGTCGAGGTTGACAGCATCACCCTGTGCGCCGAAGATAAAGGTCACCGGGCCTGACGGGGCTTCCGTCTCTTCCGGCGGGGCCTCAGTCTCCTCAGGTGGAGCCTCAGTCTCCTCCGGCGGAGCTTCGGTCTCTTCAGGGGTAGGAGCCGCCGCAGGCTGGCAGGCCGCCAGGAGCAACGCCAGAATCACGGCGACAAGCGTCAGCTTGAACAGTCTAGACATTCGTTTCTCCTCCTACAAGTTGTGGAAACTCATGAAACGACAGGCTTGAACAGCAAGAGCGCGTGCTGTAATCACCCCCTTTCACCGGCTGCCCGCCGCCGGGTCAGGTCGGGCGGAGGGCCGAGCCGCATGAATCGCCGAGGCATGAGGAACAGCAGTGCCTCACGTGTCCCGATTCTAAGGTGGCCTCCCTGATTTGTCAATCACAGCGTGCAGCGGACGTTTTCGTATTCGTATTTAATCTACTCCGCCCAGGCCAAAATGGTTGGCTCAGACCGGATCGGGCAGCAGGCGGCGATAGCGCCCACCAAAGAAGATCAGGGGGTGAGGCGGGTCGTCGGAACAGTACAGCGCTGTGACCCGGCCCAACACAATCCAGTGATCACCGCCTTCCAAAACCTGGTGGCGCACGCAGCCGAGCGCCCCCACGCAGCCAGCCAGGCGCAGGCCACCCTCCCACGTCACAAACTCGAACGGCGGCGGCTCCGGCAACGGACTCCGCCCGGCAAAGTAATCCGACAGCGGGATTTGCTCGTAGGATAGGATGCTGAGTGAGAAAACCTCATTAGCTTGCAGATGAGGCATGATGTGAGCCGTCTTCTGGACACAGACCAGCAGCAGGATCGGTTCCAGCGAGACGGAAGTGAGCGAGTTGGCGGTCATCCCAATCGGCTCGCCAGAGGGCATGGTAGTAGCCAAAACTGTGACGCCCGTGGCGAAGCGTCCCATCGTGCGACGGTATTGGAGAGTATCAACCTCAGGGAGGGAAGTCATCTAAAGTCTGTCTCCACACATAGGCTGAGCGATACGGAGAGGGTGATTGTAGCGCAAACCCCATCCGAAAGTGGACAGCCCCTGGTCATTGCAACCGGGAGGCTCAGGTTTGAACGACCCGGACCTCGCTTTCCGCTCAGAGCGGTGAGCGGAAAAAGGGGGAGAGAAGGCGCGGGGTGGCGGGTTCTTTGGCAAGCGCCGCCCCGCTGTGCTATGATCGTGCTACCAGTGATTCTGGTGCGATCATTGGGTGTAGCCTTCCTCTCGTAAGACGACGGTTTGACCTCTCGAGATCATCTGTTCTGAATCCCCACAGGAGATGCCTATGGCTGCGACATTCAGAATCACCTACGCCACCATGGAAGCGGATCAGGACGAGTTGCACCGCGCCTTTGACGCAGCGGTCGAGCGCATTGATCGGGAGCTGCGCGGCAAAACATTCCCCATGCTGATCGGCGGCAAACGTTGTGAAGCGGCAGAGAAACTGCCCGTCTACAGCCCTATGGATACGCGCGAGCCGTTGATCGCCTTCCAGAAGGGCACCCGCGACGATGCCAGGGAGGCTATCGCCGCCGCCAAAGCCGCCTGGCCCACCTGGAAGGCGCTCCCCTGGGAAGAGCGCTGCCAGATCGTCGACCGGGTGGCGGGCATGATCACGGAGAACCGCTTTGAGCTGGCCGCCATGATGGTGCTGGAAATGGGCAAGAACCGCATCGAGGCACTGGGCGATGTGGAGGAGACCGCCGATCTGCTGCGCTACTATGCCTATCAGATGCGGACCAACAATGGCTACGTCCGTACGATGGAGTCGTTCGGCACCAACGACACCAACACCGATGTGCTCAAACCCTACGGCGTGTGGGCGGTGATCTCGCCGTTCAACTTCCCGCTGGCGTTGGCCGGTGGGCCGGTAGCGGCAGCGCTGGTGACCGGCAACACGGTCGTCCTCAAGCCCTCCTCGGACGCGCCCTACACCTCCTACAAGCTGATCGAGTACTTCATGGAGGTAGGAGTACCAGCAGGGGCGGTCAACTTCATCACCGGGCCGGGCAGCACCACGGGGATGGAGTTGGTCGAGAATCCGGATGTGGACGGGATCACCTTCACTGGTTCGTACGATGTGGGCTTCCATCAGGTGTACCGACGTTTCGCCCCGCGCTACCCCAAGCCCGTGATCGTCGAGATGGGCGGCAAGAACCCGGCCATTATCTCCGACAAGGCTGACCTGGATACCGCCGCTCAGGGCGTGATGCGCTCGGCGTTCGGCATGGGCGGGCAGAAGTGCTCAGCCTGCTCGCGGGTATACGTCCATGAGGCGGTCTATGACGCCTTCATGGACAAGCTGCTGGACAAGACCAGAGCGATCAAGATCGGCGACCCCGCCCGCGATCAGGATGTGTTCCTCGGCCCGCTGGTCAACCGGAACGCTTACGAGGACTATCAGCGCTTCATGGCCAAGGCCAGAGCGGATGGCACGGTGCTCTTTGGTGGCGAGGTGGTCACCGAGGGCGACATGGCGCACGGCTACTACGTCCAGCCCGCCATCATCACCGACCTGCCGCAGGATCACGAACTGGTACAGAACGAGTTGTTCGTCCCGATCCTGTACGTGACCAAGGTCAAGTCGCTGGACGAAGCCATGCGTAAGGCTAACGATGTGGTCTACGGACTGACGGCGGGCTTCTTCAGCAAGGATGAGGGGGAAATCCAGTGGTTCCTGGACAACATCGAGGCCGGGGTGGTATACGTCAACCGTGCAGCCGGCGCAACCACTGGCGCATGGCCCGGCTACCAGCCATTTGGTGGCTGGAAGTCCTCCGGCTCTTCGGGGCGCAACATCGGCGGGCCCTACACTCTGCTGAACTATCTGCGCGAACAGAGCCAGACGGTGATCCGTTAACCGCTAATAGCATCCTCTCCCTGTTGAACCGCAGGGGCGGGCCAGTTGGCCCGCCCCTCCACCCTGGCGGGGGACTTCACCTGTGGCAGACAAACGATTGACCATGCAAGAGGCCATTGCACGCTACGTGCAAGATGGCATGTCAGTGGCGATTGAGGGGTTCACGGCCTTTATCTGCTTTGCGGCAGGGCACGAGATCATCCGTCAGCGCCGCCGCGATCTCACGCTGATCCGTATGACCCCCGACCTGATCTACGACATGATGATCGCGGCGGGCGTGGCCCGGAGGCTGGTGTTCAGCTATCTGGGCAATCCAGGCGTGGGGCCACTGCACTGCATCCGGCGGGCCGTCGAGAAGGGCATTCCGGCGCCGCTGGAGATAGAAGAGTACTCGCACTACGGGATGGTCGGGCGGTACATGGCGGGCGCGATGCGGATGCCTTTCTTCCCATTGCGAAGCTATGTCGGGTCGGATATGCCGAGCGTGAACCCAGACATCCGCTGGGTCGTCAGCCCCTATGATGGGGAGCAGATCGCGGTCGTGCCACCGATCCGCCCCGATGTGACGATCATCCACGCACAGCGAGCCAGCCCGGAAGGGGATACCCATCTATGGGGGTTGCTGGGCTGCCAGAAGGAAGCGGCCTTCGCCGCCGAGCGGGTGATCGTGGTGGTAGAAGAGATTGTGGATGAGGGAGTTATCCGCTCCGACCCCAACCGCACCCTGATTCCCGGCCTGATCGTGGATGCTGTGGTACACGAGCCGTTCGGGGCGCATCCCTCCTATGTACAGGGGTACTATGACCGGGACAACGAGTTCTACCTGGCATGGGATCAGACCTCACGCGACCAGACGCAGACAGAGGCATGGCTCGACGAGTGGGTGTATGGGGTGGCGAACCGGGGTGAATACCTCAAGAAGATCGGCGAGGAGAAGCTAGCGAGGCTCAAGCCCGGCACAGCCCCGGCCAGCCCGGTCGAATACGGGAGGTATGCATGAGCGAGACACCCCAGTTCACCGACTCGGAGATGATGATCGTGGCCGCTGCGCGGGCGCTGAAGGGAGCGCGCACGGTGTTTGTCGGCGTGGGGCTACCCAACGTCGCCTGCAACCTGGCACGCACCACCGTCGCCCCCGACCTGATCCTGATCTACGAATCGGGGGTCTATGGCGCACAACCGGAACGACTGCCGCTCTCCATCGGCGACCCGACGCTGGTCACTGGCGCCACCTCGGTGATCTCGATGGCCGACCTGTTCGGGCTGTATCTCCAGCGCGGGCTGGTGGACGTGGCGTTGTTGGGCGGCGCACAGATCGACCGCTATGGCAACCTCAACACCACGGTCATCGGCAGCTACGCGCAGCCGAAGGTCAGGTTGCCGGGCAGTGGCGGGGCATGCGAGATCGCCATCAACGCGCAACGCATCTATATGATCATGCGACTGTCGCCGCGCTCGTTCGTGCAGCAGATCGACTTCCTAACCAGCCCCGGCCACCTGAGTGGGGGAGATAAACGCCGCGAACTTGGGATGCCGGGCAAGGGGCCCGAGCTGGTCATCTCGGATAAGGCGATCCTCAACTTTGACAATCCACAGCGCGAGATGCAGATCATCTCGCTGCATCCTGGCGTGACTGTGGACGATGTCCGCGCTAACGTAGGATGGGACATCCGCCTGGCGGAGCGCATTGAGGAGACGCCGCCCCCTAGCGCCGAGGAGATGCGGCTGATGGTTGAACTCGACCCCCAGAAGATGTACCGGTGATGCCGCCCCGCCCTGCCCCGCTGGCCGGGGAGCAGTTGCAAAGCGTATGGGATACACGATGATCCGCGCACTCCTGTTTGACTTTGATGGGCTGATCATCGACACCGAGACGCCCGACTACGTCACCTGGCGACAGGTCTACCAGGAGCATGGGGCTGATCTGCCGCTGGAAACCTGGGCCGATGCCATTGGGCGCAGGGTGGCTGATCTGTTCGACCCGATCAGCCATCTAGAGAGCCTGATCGGGCGGCGCGTTGATCGGCAAGCCATCCAGGAGCGGCAGCGAGCGCTCTCCGATGCGCTGATCGCCCAGCAGCCGATTCTGCCAGGCGTGCTGGAGGCGATCACCACGGCCAGACGGTTGGGCCTCAAACTGGCGGTGGCCTCTAGCTCAGACTACGCCTGGGTCGGTGGTCACCTAACCCGGCTGGGGTTGATCGGGCATTTTGACGCCATTTGCACAGCAGACGATGTGGTGCACGCCAAGCCCGCCCCCGATCTGTTCCTCGCCGCATTGGCTGCATTGGATGTACCAGCGGATCAGGCGGTGGTGTTGGAGGATTCGCCAAATGGTATCACCGCAGCGAACCGCGCGGGCATCTTTGTGGTGGCTATCCCTAACCAGACCACTGCCCGTCTGAAACTGGATCACGCCAACCTGATCCTGAGTTCACTGGCCGAGCTGCCACTTGAACGGCTGCTGGAGCGGATCGCAACCAGGCAAGATGGCGGACAATAGTTCTTCCCCACCACGCAACGGGTCCTCCCGCTCGCAACGCACCCGCCAGACCAGGCGGCAGGATCGGAACCCCATTGCGGCAGGGTAGGCGCGGTGGTAGAATGACTCGCGTGGTGCAAGGCGCGATGGTCAGGCGGAGGACAACAACAGACATCGCGGTGGCCGCAGGAGGCCATCATGGATGAGCCAGTATTGGTACTGAACGCAAACTACGAGCCGCTTAACATCTGTTCGACCCGCCGGGCAGTGGGCATGATGCTCACCGGCAAGGCGGAAATGCTGTTAGATGGGCGTGGCGAAATCAAAACAGCCACGTCTTCTTTTCCGCGCCCGTCCATCGTGCGTCTGTCGGTGATGGTGCACCGTCCGCACCCGCGCGTCAAGCTGACCAAGCGCGAGGTCTTCAGGCGCGACAAGTACACCTGTCAGTATTGTGGTGAACGTTCTGCCGTGCTAACCATCGATCACGTCCTGCCGCGCCATCGCGGCGGCACGCACCGCTGGGAGAATCTGGTCACGGCCTGCCCAGCCTGCAATCGCCGCAAGGGTGGGCGCACCCCCCAAGAAGCAGGGATGCCCCTGCGCTCGCATCCCTGCGAGCCGCCTCCTTCTGCCGAGTATCTGTTCGGGCGAGCAAGCGAGTACCGGGCAGAATGGGCCGACTACATTCGGGGTTGGTAAGCCCCCCAGAGGCAACAACGACCGGGGATGCACAGGCATCCCCGGTTTGGATTCACAATAGGGGAAGGCAGCATCAAGCGCGCCTGGTCTCCGGCTCCAGGAGGCCATAGTTGCCATCGCGGCGGCGGTAGAGCACGTTGACCCCGCCGGAGGCCGCGTTGACAAAGACGAAGAAATCGTGGCCGAGCAGCTCCATCTGCTCGATAGCTTCCTCTTCATGCATTGGCTCGACGGAGAAGACCTTGCGACGGATGACACGCCCACTTTCCAGCTCGTCTTCCTCCAACTCCACCGCTGTCTCGACCCCGCTGAAGTCTTCCTCCTCCTCACGCCGCCTGCGCTTACCCTTATAGCGCTCGATCTGGCGGTACATCTTATCCACAACGGCATCCACGGCGGCGAACAGATCGCTGGTGCGCTCCTCAGCACGCAAAATGGTTCCCCGCCGGTGGCGCAACGTGATCTGTGCGACCTGGTTGCGGCCCATCCGGTTCGCTCTTTCCTCCGCCAGATCGACGCGCACCTCGACAATATTCGGCATGTAGCGATCCAGCCGCTCGACTTTGCGCTCGACATAAGATTGGAGGCGCGGGGTGATGTCGACGTTGCGCCCATTGATGACGATATCCATCGACAAGCTCCTTTCAACACTTAGGTATTCAGCAGTCAGCGTCCGAGGTTTGATCTTCGCTATCGCCTGGGTTCCAGGCCGTAGAATCGGGCCTTGTGGGCACAGGAGGCACACAGGTCGAGGGGATACGCTTGGGCAGGGAGATTGCTTACTGATCGCTGGTTGCCCCAACCGCGCGGGCCAGAGTCACAGCGGACACACACGCCGCGCCTCCCGCGATCAGTGCCCGAGCGCAGGCATCGAGGGTTGCGCCGGTAGTGCAAACATCATCCACTAGCACAACCGCCACGCCTGCGATGTATTCCCGCCGAGCCACGAATGCGCCCTCGACATTAACCTGGCGGGCAGCGTAATCCAGGCCAACCTGGCTGGCTGTCTCACGATGGCGAATCAAAGCCTCCGATGGCAAAACAGGCAGCGACCAAAAGCGTGAAAGCCCGGCAGCCAACAGGTCCGCCTGGTTGTAACCTCGTTCAGCACGGCGACGGGGGTGGAGAGGCACGGCACACAGACTGGCTTCCTGACCGCCGGGGGGCGGCAACTGTCGTGCCATTGCCTCAGCCAGTATCGCTGCCACCCCCCGGCGACCCTGGTACTTCAACGCATGGATCGCCCGCCGCACACCGCCGCGAAACCAGAACGCGCTCCGCACCGACTGGAAGGCAGGCTGCCCGATGGCGCACTGTTGACAACGTTGATCATGTGTCTGCGGTTCACCGCACATCGGGCATACTGGCCCCGTAACACGCTCGAATCCCTCCACACACGTCTGGCACAGCGTCACGCCGGGGCGGCCACACGTCACGCAGCGGGGCGGAAAAAGCAGGTCCAGCGTAGCGCTCATGAGCTGCTGAGCCTGCTTGATTAGGGGATCGGTTGACACAGCCGTGACAGGCATAACCGGCCTTACAGGGCAAACAGGCCAGAGGGAGCCGGGGTTTCCTGTACTCTAGCCACCGAAAAGCTGCTTGTACACCTGGATCACCGCTGGCCCTAGAATGACCAGCCAGAGGGTTGGCATGATCAGCAACGCCATCGGGATCATCATCTTGACAGGGGCCTGCTGGGCCTTCTCTTCAGCCCGCTGGCGGCGCTTGACGCGCATTTGCTCTGCCTGAATCTTCAGCACGCGCGAGATGCTCACACCGAGCTGGTCCGCCTGGATGATCGCCGCCACAAAGCTGGTCACGTCGGGCACGCCCATAGTATCGGCCATGCTACGTAGCGCATCCTTACGCGACTTGCCAAGCTGGATCTCACGGATCACACGGCCAAAGGCAATCGCCAGCTCATTTTCCCACTTCTCATAGACCTTGGACATGGCCTGGTCAAAGCCAAGCCCCGCCTCCACGCAGATCGACATCAGGTCAAGCGCATCGGGCAGCGCCTTGAGAATCGCCTCCTGGCGGCGGCTTACTTTGCTCATCAGCCACATATAGGGCAACATGAAGCCAATGACACCGCCACCGAGCGTCGCGCCGACCGCCCACACCGCGCCCCGCCGTCCCAACAACAGCAACAGCAGGACGGCCAGGCTGAACATCGCCAGGAAACGCATCGCCCACAGGATCGAGGGGGTCAGACCGCGTGGGTTGCCGGCCAGGTCGAGCTGTTGCTGGGTTTTCTCCAGCGTGTTCTGAGGCGTAAACTGCGTTGTGAAGCGCGCAATCAGTTGCATGATGGGTAAGATCACGCGCTGCGCGAACGGAACGGACATCTCGATGTCTTCGAGATTAGCCGTGACCTCCTGCTGGCTGGAGTACTCAGCCAGGCGCTCCGCCAGCGGGTCAACCTGGTTCGCATTGCTGACGCCGACGGCGATCAGGCCAATGGCAATCAGCACCACTAACCCGATCACCACAAACGGCACGATGCCTAACAGGGTTGCCATACTGGTTTGCCTCCTACCACTACACCTCGATATCCGTGATGCGCCGGATCAGGGCCCAGGCAATGGACATCATCACCAAACCAACGGCAATGATCGGCCACCCGCACGGGATCGGCAGCCCAGGGACGTTGGCGCCCACAGGCGGGCCGAAGAAAAGCTGGCCCATGTAGTTCGGCCTGAAGAACAGCATAAACACAGCCAGCAGGATCGGCATGGAGGAGATGATCGTGCCCGTTGCACGGCCTGACGCCGTGAGCGTGCGAATCTCCCCTTTGATGCGGATACGCTCGCGGATGGTGTGGCTGATCGTTTCAAGAATCTCAGCCAGGTTGCCGCCAACCTCGCGCTGGATGTTGACCGCCGTGAAGACCAGGTCCAGGTCTTCACTCTCAATGCGGGCCAGCATATTGCGCAGGGCCGTCTCAAAGGGAATGCCGATAGAAATCTCTGCCACGACGCGCTTGAACTCGGACGCTGCCGGGTCGGGCGCCTCGCGGGCCACGGCCTCCATCGCCTGCGGCACGCTGTAGCCTGCGCGGAGCGAGTTGACCCACAGGTTCAGGATGTCGCCGATCTGACCCTCAAACTGCTTGAGCCGCCGACGCTGCCGAAGCGACACGTAAATGCGCGGAACAAAGAAGCCACCAATGACGCCGACCCCGGCCAGCGCAAAGTTCTGGCGCAGGATGTACGCCACCAGACCCAACAAAGCGGCCACCACCAGGTGCATGATCAGGTATTCGCTGACCGTCAGCTTGAGGTCTGCTTTACGTAGCTGGGAGCGAATGTTCCCTGCCAGGCCACGCCGGGCCAGGACGCTATCCAGGCGCTCAGCCACCTGCTCGCGGGCCGAACGGACCGCAGTCCGGGTGACCTCAGCATCCTGCGGGCCGGGGCGCCACTCACTCTGGACCAGGTCATTGATCTGGTCGAGACGCTCTTCGGTGACATCCCGACCGCGAACGACAAGGACGATGACCAGGGCGATAAGCAGCAGCACCAGGATCGCCCCCAGCACGAGGATCAACGGTCCTATAGGCATTGCCCTACCCCCATGCAACCAATCTGGACGTTGCCGCCAGCGGCGAACCTCTACCGCCGGCCAATCCCAAAGATCGCGGGCGGAAGCTGGATACCCGCGTCCATGATTCGTTCAATATACTTGGGGCGCAGCCCCGTCGGGACAATGCGGCCCACAATGCGCTGTCCGTCCATGCCCGTCTGCTCAAAGACGAACAGGTCGGACATGGTGATCACCTCGCCCTCCATCCCTTGCACCTCCGAGATGCGGGTGATCTTACGGGAGCCATCGCGCAGGCGGTCCTGGTGCACGATCAACTGGATAGCCGCCGCCATCTGCTCGCGGATCGCGCGGACGGGCAGGTCCATCCCGGCCATGAGGCACATGGTCTCAATACGGGCCAGCGTGTCACGCGGGCTGTTGGAGTGGACAGTACTCATGGATCCATCGTGGCCCGTATTCATGGCCTGAAGCATCTCCAACGCTTCGCCACCCCGCGCCTCGCCCACCACAATGCGGTCCGGGCGCATCCGCAAGGAGTTAATCACCAGATCGCGGATCGTGATCTCGCCCTTGCCCTCGATGTTAGCCGGGCGGCTTTCCAGACGAACGACATGCTCCTGACGAAGCTGAAGCTCTGCCGCGTTTTCGATGGTGACGATCCGTTCGTGACTGGGGATGAAGCCCGACAGGATATTGAGCAAGGTGGTTTTACCGGAGCCAGTGCCGCCGGAGATGATGATATTGAACTGCGCGATCACGCAGGCGCGCAGGAACTCCATAATCTCGACCGTGGCGGAGCCATAGTCAATGATGTTCTGGACGGTCAAGGGGACTTTGGAGAACTTGCGGATAGTCAACGCCGGGCCATCAATGGCCACAGGCCGGATGACGACATTAACGCGCGAGCCATCCGTCAGGCGGGCATCCACGTAGGGAGATTGCTCATCCACACGGCGACCCAATGGGGCCACAATGCGGTCGATGATGCGCCGCAGATGCTCCTCGCTCTCAAAATGGACGTTGGCTGGCTCGATCAGGCCCCTACGTTCAATATAGACCTTCTCGTGACCGACCGTCATGATCTCGGTGATCTCCGGGTCTTCCAGCAGCGGCTCCAGCGGGCCAAGGCCGAGGATTTCGGCGACGATCTGTTCGTGAAGGCGGCGGCGCTCGTTGCGAGCCAGCACAATGCCTTCCTCGGCGAGGATCATAGAGAAGATCTCATCAATGCGCTGACGCAACTCCTCCGATTTGCTGAGGTCGAAGGTTTCCCCCGGCCCCAGCTCGTCGAGTAGGCGGCGCTGGACCAGCTCCTTGACATCCACGCCGCTGCGCACCATATCGTAGGTCGGCTCGCGCCGCGCGCGCATCATCGAGGCATCGCCCTGTGGGAGGCGTGGTGATTGGGGAACCCGGCCCATCCCCCCTGCGGCGGGCTGGTTTCCCCCCTCTGTTCCCTGAGGTCCTTGTTCAATGCGTTTGAGCAAGCTAGACACGACTGACTCCTCTCCGACCGGTCAGATGGCCATTAACCGCCGAACAACCTGAAGCGGCCTCCTGAGCGAGGCTCCTCAGCCACCTGACCGGCGCTACTCACCGTCTCAAAGCTATCGCGTACCATGTTAACTAGATTGACCAGCGGGCGGGCGGCAACCGAACGGCGCGGATCAAGCGCGATCAGCGGGATGCCCTGGTTCACTGCCTCGACCGCCAACGGATCATCGGGGATCTGCACGGCTACCTGATGCCTCAGGAAATTGCTGATCTGCTCAGCCGTGATCCGGCTGTGGCGATCCACTTCGTTGAGCACCAGTAAGATATTCTCTGTGGGGTACGGCATTCCGGCCAACTCATTGAACAGCAGCCTCGTATCCTTGAGGGACGGCATGGTAGGGGTGGTCACCACGATCAGCCGGTCGGCGGTGCGGATAGCCGCCGCCGACATCATGTCGAAGGCAGCGGCAGTATCTACGATCACGTAGTGGAACTCCCGCTTCAGCATATTTAGCACCTGGATCGCCACCTCCAGCGGCATGTGCACATCGGGAGGGTTAGGAGGGGCCAACAGCAGCTTGGCGCCGCTATCATGCGGAACCACCATCGTCTCCAACGCTTGCGCATCGAGGCCGTCCGGCTCGATGGCGATCTGAAGCGCATCAATCAGGGTGTGCTGCGCACGGGTATTGAGGAACACCGCCACATCACCAAACATCAAATTGCCATCCACGATCACCACCTGTCTATCCGGCATGCTGCGGGCCAACCCAACCCCCAGGCTCACCGCCAGGGTGGTCTTACCCGTGCCGCCCTTGAACGACATGACCGGGATGACGTGGCCTTCAATCGCGCGGGGCGCGTAGAAGGAATCGCCTCCGCCAGCACGGGCGGTTTGAGGCGCAGGCTGCGCCGCCAGGGCTGCCATCGCCCTGCTATATTCCTGAGCGGCGCGCTCGATGGCGTTGGCCAGCTCGGCAGAGGTGATTGGCTTGGCAACGAAGTCGAAGGCGCCCTTCTGGAACGCCTGCCGCATGTAGTGGGCGTCGTCCTGCACCGAGACCACGATGATCTGGGTGGCTGGCGATTCCTTCTTAATAGCCTCTGTGGCCTGCAAGCCATCCATGACGGGCATGTTAATGTCCATCAGAATGACATGCGGGGTCAGCTCGCGGGCCTGTTCTATCGCTACCTGACCATTTTCCGCGAAGCCAACGATATCGATATTGTCTTCGTATTCCAGCAAGCGACGAGTCCCATCGCGGGTATCGTCGTTATCATCCACAATCAAGACGCGAATTCGATCTACCATAGCCCATCCTCACCACACCCCTGTCCTGCCAGAACGACCCATCTGACCGCCGAGCGAGCTAGATCATCAAGTGCGGGCTACGGCGCCTGCTCTGGCAGCCCACGCAGCGCAGGCTCCAGACTGTAGGGCAGACGCGGCGGTGGGGGAACGTTATAGGTTTCAAACATATATTGCAGGGTCACAGCAGAGGTGGGGGCGGTCTGCCCCTCCTCGACCGAGCAGATTGACAGGGCGATATCCACCTGGGCCACCACCGCCCAGCGCACCACGTTCACTTCCTGGGGCGACACGGCCAGGGTGACGACATCGGGCAAAGGCTGAGGGGTCGCCTGTGCCGGCTCGCCTGTACGTTCCCCATCAATGATCTCCGCCTCCGGCGTGGGCACGCCCACCTGCATTACCAGCGCGCACGAGATCACCTTCTGCGTCACCAGGCGGGGGCGCTGCGGTTCGGAAGGCACGATATTGGCCAGCTCACCAGGCGGGATCGTGTCGATGCGGCCCAGCGCCGCCCCCTCGGTTGGGGTGACCAGGGCGGTGATGCGTGCGCCCTCCTCGGTGAAGGTTCCATACTGTGTCTGGAAGACCCAGTTGGGAAGCGCAGATTGAAATTCCTCGTCCACATCCACGACCAGGAACGACAGCACCACGTCCACCCGGTCGCCCGGCTGAACCAAGTAGCTAACGCTGGACAGCTTATCCACCGGGATCGCCACCGCACGGGTTTCGGATGGAAGTTGGGCGCCGACGACAGAGCCTTGCCGCGCCAACTGGGACAGATCATCCACCAGGTAACGACGCAGCATGGGCTGTTCACGCGCCACATCCGTCCACATAAAGTTCCCGACGATCTGATCGCGGACTACCTGCTCCGGGTCTTGCCCGGCCTCAACCAAGATAGCATCAACCGGGACGGCAGCAGCAGGCCACTCCCGCACGCCGACCGCATTGTTATAGGCGTTGTCAGGGATGCGGAAGCCGCGCGGCAAGTCCTGGAGTGCCACGATCACCTGCAGGCGATCATTGGGGTCAAACTGCACCTCACGCGCCTCGCCAGGCCCACGCCCTGGCTGCGGCTGCCCACCCAGCCGGGGCAGGATGCCCGCCGGGAGCACAAAAAGAAACGCTAGTGCCGTCAAAACGATGGATACCAGCGCAACCAAGACACCAATCAGGACAGCACGACCACGGGGCATTAGACCTCCCACCTGGGTGATGACCAGCGGTAAGGTGATGTCAGGTGACCACTACTATACCTGAATCATAATCCGTGTCAAGCAAGCACAATGGGGGGATTACCCACCCATTGGTACCATTTCTGTTCAGGAGGGCGCACCGCGAGAACCTCGTCAGGGGAGGTCCGCTGCACCGGCTCTGGCAGGTCGGAGGTTATGGGCGCAAGCCGACGGCGGTTCGGCAGCAGCACCTTATGCATACCAAATAATGCAGAAGCGCACCCGAGGAAAAGAACAAGAGTCCTATCAGGCACGCTTGGCGCTGGAACCGGCTTATTCTAGTTCGTCCGCCTCGCTTGCCTCGGAAGGCTCAGGGCCAGATGGAATGCTGAACTCGATGCGCGAGCCGTGACCGGTTGAACTGCCAATTCGCAACTCGCCATCCACTAAGGTCACGCGCTCCTGAAGCGCACTCAGGCCAAGCTGCCCCACCGGCTCGAGGGATAGTTTGCCGGTTCCATAGCCCCGCCCGTTATCTTCCACAATCGCGTAAACCCGGTCGTCACCGACCTCCAGAGTGACCTTGACCGAAGTGGCGCCCTGATCGCGGGCATTGGCCATCAACTCCTGGATGCCGCGAAAGACCAACACCTCACGATAGCCTTCCATGCGTCGCTCGCGGCCCGTCACGACGAACTCGGTGTGGATGCCCGATTGTTCTTCAAACGCCGCCAGATAGCGCTTGACGGTCGGCACCACGCCCAGGTCAGTGAGCATCATCGGGCGGAGGTAGAAGATAAATTCACGCACTTTCTGGAAGGCTTCTCTGGCACTGTTCTTCAGATTCGCCAGTTCCTCGCGGGCCTTATCGGGGTTCTTCTCGAACAACTTCTGGCAGATTTCCGCCTGAAGGATGAAGTTGGTCAGCGCGTGGGCAGGGCCATCATGCATGGCGCGGGCCAATCGCTCGCGCTCCTCCTCCTGGGCATCAATGACTCGGATGATCATCTCGCGGTCGCTCAGGCGAGGCTGTGCGCCAGTGGTGGTCGGTTCGGGGCCGCGTGTCAGCAGATCAATGGCAGCCTGAAGCAGCTCGGCTGTCTGGCGGGCGGCGGCTTCTTGTGCCTGGAGCTTCTCCTGTTGGCCCCGGATGGTCAGCAGCCGCTGCTGGGAATCCAGCGCTTCAGAATAGACCTCTTTGATGTTCAGGCGCGGAACCTGCTCCAGCGTCCCCTCGATGCGGCGCACCTCGCCGATAATCACGGCGTTGCGCTGGGCCAACTGCTCCACCTGCCCGCGCGACTGGTCGAGCTTGGCTTTGATGTCACGCAGCTCGGCGTTGACCCGTTCTAGCGCCCCGCGCAGCACGTCGAGAGCCTCGTCCTTGTCGCTCCGCACCTCAGTAAGCCCTACAGCCATTGCTCCACCTCATCTGGTTACGGTATGTCCTCAGCTCCGATCCTGCGACTCGGTATCAGTGAGACGGACCCACCCATGCCGCAGCGCGTAGACAGCCGCTTGTGTCCGGTCTTCGACCGCCAGTTTGCGAAGGATGGAGGTCATATGATTCTTGACCGTCTGGTGGCTGATTCGCAGCGTGTGCGCGATCTCTTTGTTGCTCAGCCCGCGCGTGACGTAGCGCAGAATCTCCATCTCCCGCGCCGAGAGGGGGGAAAAGGTATCTGCCAAATCCACATAGTACTGCCCGGCGACGGTTTCCACCCCTTTGTCCAGCCATTCAGCGATGCCTTGCGCATCGAAAACCTGATCATAGACGACAAAGTGCCCTTGCTGAACGTGGCGGATGACTTCCACCAGGCGGTCTGGCTCGATCTCCTTAGGGCAATAGGCAGAGGCTCCCGCGCGCATGGCGTGGATCACCTGCTCCATGTCGTCGTAGGCAGTGAGCATGATGACGCGCGTCCGATGGTGCTCGGCAGCGAGCTGGCGAGTGACCTGCATCCCGTTCATACGCGGCAGGTTGATGTCCATGATCACCACGTCTGGCTCCAGAGCGCGAATCTTCTCCAGAGCCTCTTCGCCGTTGGCTCCATGCCCAACCACCCGAAGATCGCCGTGCAGCTTCAGATTCAATTCCACACCCTGCCGGAAGATATGATGATCATCCACGATCAGGATCGAGATCACCCGGCCAGGTTGGGCAATATTATCAAGGCCCATCTGCCAGCCCCGCTTCGCTTTAAGGAAGTGTCACCGCTGGGTTGCAATCGGTTGCCAGTCTACCACAGGGGGGAACTCAGGGCAAGCAGGGCAGCCTCGCCCCGACATGATCGGCCACCGTCTGCTGGGCAGCCTTCCCAAACCTGGGCTTGGACGGGGTTGGTTGATTGTGTTAGACTTCCGACCATGCAGCGCCGTTGTCACCATGCAGTTGTGTATTATCAGTTCGAACGACTGGCAGGTCATGCCGGGCTGGTGCATGGAGTGTTCACGCGGCGCGGTGGAGTCAGCGCCCCGCCGTTCGATACGCTGAACGTCGGATCGACCGTCGGTGACAACCTGGCCCATGTACGGGAAAACCGCGCTCGGATGGCGGCTGCGATGTCTGTGCGTGATGAGGAGACTCGCACCACCTGGCAGGTGCACGGCGCAGAAGTGCTTGTGGTCCGCGCCGGGGAGGCTCCGTCGTGGCCACCTCCCAAAGCGGATGGGGTCGTCACCGCTGATCCCGGCGTGCCGCTGGTGATGCGCTTTGCCGACTGTGTGCCTCTTTTGCTGTATGACCCCGTAAAGCGGGCCATCGGGCTGGCGCACGCGGGCTGGCGAGGAACTCTGGCCGGGGCAGGCCCAGCGACTGTGCGGGCCATGGCGGAAGCGTTCGGCTCGCGCCCGCAGGATATCATCGCCGGGATCGGCCCGTCCATCGGGCCGTGCTGCTATGAGGTCGGGCCGGAGGTCGTGGACGCGGTTCAGAGGGTCTTTCATGGCGCCCACAACCTCATCCTGCCTTCGCCTAACGGCGGCAGGCCGCACTTGGACCTATGGGCCGCCAATGAGCGCGCGCTGCGCGCTGCCGGGGTGCATCAGATTGAGGTCTCAGAGATGTGCACATACTGCCTCCGCAGCGAGTTCTACTCGCACCGCCGCGAGCAGGGCAAGACAGGCCGCTTCGGGGCGCTGATCGCCCTCCAGGGAACGGGAAACATGGGGTGAGCGTCTCAGGAGTGAGCCTGGCTGGGCGCATTGCAGAAGTTCAGGCACGGATCGAGGCGGCGGCGTTGCGGGCGGGCCGCCCCCCGACTGACGTGCTGGTGGTGGCAGTCAGCAAGACGGTTGGGCCGGACGCCATCGCAACGGCCTACCAGGCCGGGTTGCGACACTTTGGCGAGAACCGCGTAGAAGAAGCACAGACCAAGATCGCAGCATTGCGCACGGCATTGCCGGACATCACCTGGCACATGATCGGCCACATCCAGAGCCGCAAGGCCCCTGCCATGGCCGGCTGGTTCGACTGGGTGCATTCGGTGGAGCGGCTCAAGGTCGCGCGGCGGCTATCCGAGGCCGCTCAGGCAGCAGGCCGTAGGCTGCCGGTGTTACTGGAAGTGAACGTCAGTGGAGAGGCAACCAAAGATGGATTCGACCTTGCCCACTGGCCGGGTGAGCCGCAGCAATTTGCTGCCTTTTGCGCGGAGGTCGAGGCGATCCTGGCCTTGCCGGGGTTGAGCGTGAAGGGGCTGATGACGATGGCCCCCTTTACCGAGGAGCCAGAGACCGTTCGCCCCTTATTCCGGCGGGTGCGGCAACTGCGCGATGCGCTCCGGGAGCGTTACCCGGCAGCCGATTGGGCACACCTCTCGATGGGGATGACTGCCGATTTCGAGGTCGCCATCGAGGAAGGAGCCACGATGATACGCATTGGCACGGCCATCTTTGGGCCACGCCAGGGCTGATCGGGCCTGGCGGTTCCCTGACTAGGTGGCTCGCCCGATGCTCCTTGCTCACCGGATAGGGTGCACAGCACAGGTGGATGAAGCGTGAGAGAAATCCTGGCCGTTCTCGATCTTCTGTTGGGCCTATACCTCATGATCCTGTTCCTGAGGGCTGTGATCTCCTGGCTCCCTATCGACCGCAACAGCAGCCTCGTCCGTATCCTGTTACTGCTGACGGAGCCGGTGCTGGAGCCGATCCGGGCAATTCTGCCGCCGATGGGGATGATGGATTTCAGCCCCATGGTGGCGATGTTGCTGATACTTGCTTTGCGCCAGGTGCTGGCTATACTGGCGCGATAGAGCAACCGCCTGCATCATCGCGGCCTCAACGCACTGGTCGAAAGGGTTCATCATGCGCGATTTTGGCAGCCTCAACATCACTGACGCCTCGCGTGGAGCAGCGATCACGGTCACGATCATCCCCAAGGCCAACCGCACCGAGATCGTGGGCGTTCAGGAGGACGGAACGATCCGCATCCGGCTGATGGCCCCGCCGGTGGAGGGGGAAGACAACGCGGAATTGATCCGGTTCCTGTCCGGATTCTTCGGTGTGAACCCTGCCGACATCGAGATCATCGCCGGGGCCAATAGCCGCAACAAACTGGTCACCATCCTGAACGTCCGAGCCGAGGAGATCGAGGAGAAGGTGCGAGCATCCACTGGCCCCGGGTTCGTGGCCGCCGACGATTAAGTGTTTGGCCGCAAGAATTTTCGGCCAAACCGTCAGTTTCACGGAAAGCCTGTCTGGAAAGGCTTTCCGCCGAAGCGCTTAGCGTTCCCACGCAGGAGCCAGGCAGGCACATTCCATCGCTGAGGGAGACACGCCCAGCGTGCAGGAGGATCGGGATGAGCCAGAAGGCACTGCTCTTGACCGGTTTAGTGATGGCTGCCGCCATCGCCAGCGCGTGTGTCCAACCCGCCGTCCCCACC
>DAOTYF010000171.1:0-16225 GCA_034434995.1 Anaerolineae bacterium | reverse complement strand
GGTCTTTGATAGGTACATAACGACCAGCCCGCCCGGTGAACTGCTCAGCCACAAACATCGGTTGCGAGAGGAAGCGCTGGATCTTGCGCGCGCGCGACACGATCAGCTTGTCGTCCTCAGAAAGCTCGTCGATGCCGAGGATGGCAATGATATCCTGGAGATCGCGGAAGCGCTGGAGGATGCGTTGAACCTCGCGCGCCGTGTTGTAATGCTCCTCGCCCACCACATCTGGTTGCAGAATGCGGCTTGTGCTCGCCAGTGGATCAACGGCGGGATAGATACCCTGCTCAGAAATGGAACGCTCCAGCGCAATCGTCGCATCCAAGTGTGTGAACGTCGCTACCGGGGCCGGGTCCGAGTAATCGTCAGCGGGCACGTAAACGGCCTGCATGGAGGTGATCGACCCCTTGCGCGTGCTGGTGATCCGCTCCTGAAGCTGGCCCATCTCCGCCGCCAGGGTTGGCTGGTAGCCTACAGCGGAGGGCATTCGCCCCAGCAGCGCGGACACCTCCGAGCCGGACATGGAGAAGCGAAAGATGTTATCAATGAACAGCAGCACATCACGACCTTCGTCGCGGAAGTACTCAGCATTGGCAAGGCCTGTCAGCCCCACGCGCAGGCGGACTCCGGGCGGCTCATTCATCTGCCCAAAGACCATCACAGTCTTGTCGATCACGCCGCTTTCGATCATCTCCTGATAGAGCTGCGTCCCCTCACGAGTGCGCTCCCCCACCCCGGCGAATACCGAATAGCCGCCATGCTCGGTGGCAATAGATCGGATCAATTCCATGATGATGACCGTTTTACCAACTCCCGCGCCGCCAAAGACGCCCGTCTTACCACCTTTAGTGAAGGGAGCGATCAGATCAATGACCTTAAGACCCGTCTCAAAGACCTCCGTTGTGGTGGCCTGCTCAGCAAAGGGCGGTGGATCGCGGTGGATTGGGTAGTAGGTCTCGGCGATCACAGGCCCTTTGCCGTCAATCGGGCGTCCCAGGACATTGAAAATGCGGCCCAAAGCTGGTGGCCCAACAGGAACCCTGATCGGAGCCTGCGTATTGATAGCTGTGGCTCCACGCGCCAGCCCATCTGTGGTGTCCATCGCCACCGTGCGCACCTGGTTTCCGCCGAGGTTGTTCTGCACCTCCAGGATAAGGTCTTCCTTACCTTCACGGGGAACACGGATCGCATCATAGATGTCCGGCATCCCCTCCTCAGGGAATTCGCAATCCACAACCGCGCCCATTACTTGGACTACGCGCCCCACAGTGCTATCTACTGCCATACATCACTCCTTGTCAGAAACCTGTCAGGTGGTCAATCGGTCTGTGCCAAAGCTTCCGCCCCACCCACGATGTCGAGCATCTCGTTGGTGATGGCAAGCTGGCGCGCCTTGTTATAGCTGAGGGTGAGATCCTCCACCAGTGCATTGGCGTTTTCAGTTGCGTTGCGCATAGCAACCATACGAGCCGAATGTTCACTGGCAAGCGCTTCAAGCAGGCACTGGTACAGCACCAGTTCTGTAAAGCGTGGCAGAATCTCTTCCAAGATCGCCTCGGCGTTCGGCTCAAATTCGTAGACAGCCTCAGGGCCACGTTGGGCGGCCCCATCGCGCGCCGTCTCGTGCGGCTTAAGCGGAAGAAGTCGCAGCGGTTTGGGCTGCTGACGCATTGTGTTGATGTACTCGGTATAGATGATATAGACCTCATCCACCAGCCCATTAAGGAAGTCATCCACCGCCGCTCGCGTAATGGGAGTGATATCCAGGATCGAGGGCGTGGCTGGCAGATCGCTGAACTCGCCCACGATCTTCGCACCCCGACGCAGCATGAGGTCGCGCCCTTTCTTACCTACCGTAATATATTGGATCGGTAGGCCCTTGCGCTGCTCGAAGTCCAGCGCTTCCCGGACCACATTGGTATTGTATGGTCCCGCCAGACCCCGATCCGCCGTGATCAGCACAACACTGACGTTGCGAATCTCCTCATGCTCCGCCAGGAGTGGATGGGAGGCTTCCCCCTTCGTGTGGGCAGCGATATCCTCCAGGATCTCAAGCGCGGCACGAGCATAGGCACGAGTGGCAAGAGCCTGGGCCTGGGCCTTGCGCACCCTCGATGCAGCTACTGTCTGGAGGGCGCTGGTTACCTTGGCAATGTTCTTGACACTGCGAATACGGCGCCGGATTTCACGTAGACTGGGCATTGTTGCTCACTTGGGTTATGGCATTCTAGTTCCAGCCGGCGTTGAACTCTTCTAGCCCCTTCTTCAACTCGGCCTCAATTTCATCTGTCAGCCTGCCCTCAGCGCGCAGCTTATCAGCGAGATCAGGGTGTTGAGTTGCCATATACTGGCGAAAAGCGCTTTCCCACTCCCGCACACGGTCAACAGGAACCTGATCGGTGTAGCCACGTGTGCCTGCATAGAGCACCATCACCTCATCAGCTAGAGGCACGGGGTTATACTGGGTCTGCTTGAGCAGCTCGGTCAGGCGCATACCCCGGTCGAGCTGATCCTGGGTCGTTTTATCCAAACCAGAGCCAAATTGGGCAAAGGCAGCCAGGGCGCGGAATTGCGCCATGTCGAGGCGTAGGCGGCCCGCGACCTGAGCCATTGCCTTCCTTTGAGCCGCCGAACCAACACGACTTACAGAGATGCCGGTGTTGATCGCGGGGCGAATGCCACCGTTAAATAGATCCGCTTCGAGGTAAATCTGGCCATCCGTAATGGAAATGACATTGGTCGGAATGTACGCTGAAACATCCCCCAGCAAAGTCTCAACTATAGGCAGGGCGGTCAGGCTTCCTCCGCCCCGCTCCTCGGAGAGCTGGGCAGCGCGCTCCAACAGCCGCGAGTGAAGGTAGAAGATATCGCCGGGATACGCCTCTCGCCCTGGCGGACGGCGCAGCAGCAACGATACCTCCCGGTATGCCCACGCATGTTTGGAGAGGTCATCATAAACGACCAGCGCATCCTGACCATTCTCCATAAAGTACTCGCCCATTGCACATCCGGCATAAGGCGCAATGTACTGCATGGCAGCCGGATCCGAAGCGCTGGCGGCCACGACGATGGTGTGCCCCATTGCGCCGTGCTGCTCCAATGTCGCCACAACACGGGCGATCTGGGCCTGCTTCTGCCCGATCGCCACGTAAATGCAAATCATGTTCTCACCACGCTGGTTGATGATGGTATCCAGCGCGATAACGGTCTTCCCTGTCTGACGGTCGCCGATGATCAACTCGCGCTGACCGCGACCGATGGGAATCATGGCATCAATGGCCTTGATCCCGGTCTGGACAGGTCGGAACACATTGCGGCGCTCAATGACGCCGGGGGCAATCCGCTCGATAGGGTAGTACTCCGTGTGTTCAATCGGCCCCTTGCCATCTATCGGGCGACCAAGCGCATCCACGACACGCCCGACCAGGCCATGACCCACTGGAACCGAAGCCAGGCGGCCCAGCGCACGCACCCGGCTGCCTTCAGGAATGCCGGCATACTCGCCCATGATGATAACGCCGACCTCATCCTCCTCCAGGTTGAAGGCGATGCCGAGCGTGCCATTATCAAACTCAACCAATTCCTGGCTACGCACCTCTGCAAGACCGGAGACACGCGCAATGCCATCGCCGATCTCGATCACCTCCCCAATGTTCGAGACGGTAACGGAGGGCCTGAACTGCTCGATCTGCGTCCTGAGCTGCTGTGTAAGATCCTTTGGGATATCAGTCGCCATATTGTCTCCCGGAGTGTGTGAATGATGCCAACGTCCCCAGGCAATTCACAGGTTGTACTACTTGCCTGCCCCCAGACTAGTGGTTATGGAATCAAGGAATGTGGAAACTGCGCAAGTCAAATTCTACCTATAAAGTGCCCGATTTGCCCACTATTTCACAAACAGGCGGACTAGGGAGCTGTGGGCACACGGCAGTAGGATGGCTCTCATTCCCCCCACTTCAACTAGTGTCATCCGTTGCCAGTAGAGAATTATCGTGAGCTGGCAACACGCCCTGCGACATAGCCGACGATGCCTGCAATGATCGAGTTCACTGAGTCCTTGTCCAGCGTATTCTGCAGGCCGAGAATCATCACGCTGAAGAGAATCGCTGTCAGAACGACACCCTCGATCAGCTCCCGAACCATCCGTCGGTGGTCGGCGCGCTCCTCCGGCGTATCCACAGCCTCGCGCTCTTCGGTTGTGCTAGGCAGAACACGCGAGGCCACAAAAACTATCGCCAGTATGCTGATGACCAAAAAGGCACCAATCAGAATAGCAATCGCATATGGGCCAAGGATGCCCTGCCCTTGAGCTGGCCGTGTCTCTGAGACGCTCGGCGTAGCCGTGGGACCTATCTCAGGAGTGGGAGTTGGGGCATCCGCCGCCACAACCACCTCGCTCCGGACAAGACTGATCTCATTGCTGGTTGTCACTACACTCATCACGAGGTTGGCCTGCCCAGCTACAAGCGCCCGGACGCGCCCCTGATAGGTCAGAAGCTGGTTTGCCCCAGCCTCCAAACCTGCCAGAGTCCAGGTGAGCGTCCCGGCTTGCGTGTCGCTGACTCCTTCTTGCTCAACAGCCGTGATCTCCAGTACAGCAACTTCGTAACTTACAGTGACAACGATGTTACTCGTAGGTTCAGAGCCAACATTGGCCACCTGAAGCGTCGTCTGAATAATATCGCCTGGGTCAACCAGACCATCACCATCCCCATCAGCAACAAATTCCACGCGCGGCGTGATCAGGAGGCTTGGTCCAGCGATGGCCAATGAGGCCATACGCTGGTCAAGCACTACAGCCGCGCTGCGAAGCGCTATCGGAACATCGTAACTCACCACACCGGGCGGAAAGGTATCGGCCAGCGTCACCGTGAACCGCACTGTGTTCACCTCACTACTCGCTGGCACAGAGCCTAGCTGCCAAGCAAGCACCCCGTCTGCGTCTTCGGCATTGTCGGGATTGCCCACTAGCGCCTTCGTAAGCTCGTCAGGATAATCGGCGGTCAGAGTCGCTTCGCCGGAAGGCCCACCCCCAGTGTTGCTGTAGCCGATAATGAACCGAACTGTGTCTCCCGGGTTGATACGCCCAGTCTGACCAGTATCGGTCACTAGCTCCGTTGAGATATCCGTGATGCGGAGGTTCGGGCCGAGCACTTCTACCGGTGTCCCGCCCACGCGAGCCAGCTCGGCAGCGCCGGACCGCACTACAACGCTCGCCTGCACCTGGGTGCGCCCAGGCGGGAAGCGTCGGTTTAAGATTGCTGAGAGTTGAAAAACACGCTCCTCGCTAGGGCCTAACTGATCCACGCCCCACACCACCTGCCCAGCATCAAGCGCCCCCCCCTCGGTTAGAACAGTGGTTGCGCCGATAAAGGCCGCATCATACAGGAACACAACTTCAATGGGGCCTGTGGGCACATTGCTGGCATTCGCCACGCGGATCACATAGTTAAGAGTATCCCCTGGATCGATGACCGAATCCCCATCCAAATCGCCATCCGGCGCCAGTTCCGCCGTGATGCGTATCTGAAGACTGGGAACGGCTGTCGCGGTAGCAGTGACGATTGGCTCTTCGGTTTCTTCAGCAATAGGCGTCGGAGTTGGCTGATCCTGAGCACTGGCAACTCCCCCCTCTGGAACGAGCCAATTGAGGAACATCCATGTCAGCAGGCTGGCTGCCAACCCGACTAGGACAGCGCGAGGAACTCGGCTTAGGCGCATGGGAGTATGCCTCCAAAAGAGTATAAGTCAATGCTGAATCACATACCAAGCGAGCAGAAGGTCAATCTTCGGATTTCCGGCTCAAAGGCTTCAGCCCGAATTGCCCGCTGCCCAATGCAACAGAACGCTGATAGGCAGCCCAAATGGCACGTGATACTACCGTGCGAAGCCTTCCCTTTTCCATATGGTAGAGTGCCTCTGCCGTCGTGCCGCCAGGAGAGGTAACCTCATTGCGCAACGTTGCAGGATGACGCGGTGACTGACGGGCGTATTCTATTGTGCCCTGCATGGTCTGCATCACCAGCCGCTCCGCAATACGCCGTGAGAATCCCAGGTGAACCCCGGCATCGATCATGGCCTCCATGAAAAGCAGCACGTAGGCGGGGCCAGTTCCGCTCAGAGCCGTAGCCATGTCTAGATAGTACTCTTGATCAACATGCACCACTTCTCCCAGCGCACCTAGGATGGTGCTCGTCTCTTCCAGTTGCGCTTCGCTGACCTCTTGGGTGGCTGTCCACACCGTGATTCCTCTTCCAATTTGGGCCGGGGTGTTGGGCATGGAACGCACAACTGCCGCATGTCGCAGTCCGCCAACAATCTTCTCAATCGGCACGCCTGCCGCAATAGAGATCACCAGCGCATCAGGACGGACCGCCCCGCGAAGCTCCAGGAGCACACCGGGAATCACCTGGGGTTTGGTAGAAAGAACTACAATGTCGCGCCCTTCGACGGCCAGGCGGTTATCAGTGGTAGAAGCAATGCCATACCGCTCGACCAGCATCGTCCCACGCTCCGGTCGCGGGCCGGAGGCAATCACCTGCGCAGGTTCCAGTAGTTCCTCTCGAAGCAGTCCCTTAATCATGGCTTCCGCCATGACACCACTTCCCACAAACGCAAGCTGTCTTCCAGTAAGCATTATTCACCGGGAAAAGCAGGAATCATGCTCCGAAGTATATCACGTGCCACACCACGCGGAAAAAGAAACCCTCATTGCTAGATTCCAGCCTACCATCGCTGTGTCACAGCAAATCGCAATAGCTCCCAGGCAAACCGACGCCGGCGCATGTAGCGGTCAATAAGCCCCACATCCATAGCGGCGGGTCTGAAACCAAAGTGGCGCTCAACGGCGCCCAGGTCAGCCGTTTGATTGCTCGACAGCAACTCAACCCAATGTTCTGTGAAGGGCCAACGCGCAAACAGCCCATCGAGAAACCAGGCCCCAACCCGGTGCGCGAGGAGCGGCAACCCTAGGATCGGTCTGGGGCTGCCAATGGCGTGCATCACCCGCATGACGATGCGCCGGTAGGTCAATATCTCTGGTCCCCCCAGGTCTATCACGGCATCCACCAGATCGAGGTCTTCAAGCGACATGGCAAGGCAGGTCACTAAGTCCTCGACCCAGAGGGGCTGGAAAGTTGCTTCTCCATCACCAGGAACAAAGTAGACTGGAAAAGCTCGAGCGAGCATGGCAATATGTTCGCTAAAGCGATCCGACTGTCCGAACAAGACGCTGGTGCGGAAGATCGTGTAGGATAGCCCGCTAGTGCGGATGGTATCCTCGATCTCGCCTTTGGTCCGCAGTAGCCGAAACGCGGACCCGCGATCAGCGCCGACCCGGCTGAGGCAGATGATTCGCCCGACACGCGCAGCTAATGCTGCCTCCACAATCGCCTTGCTGCCTGCCAAGTCTACGTCGTCGAGTCGCGCATGGCGACCGCGTGTATCTGTTCCGATAAGGTGGAAGACCGTGTGAACCCCATCCATCGCCGCGAGCAGGGAATCGGGGTCCGTTATCGCGCCGATCATGACATGGACCGATACACCACGTGGCAGGCGATTGGCATCGCTAGCGGGACGAAGCAAGACTCGAACGCGCAGGTTGGCATCCCCGGCCAGCCGAGCCGTGAGCCTTCGCCCGACAAATCCAGTCGCGCCAGTGATGAGAATCATCGAAGAAAGTGGCTATTTAGCCAGTATTTAGGAATGAGCCCCAGCCGCCTCGCGGTGCGCGAATTATAGCGTCTGCAGAGCTAAAGCATAAAACCAGGCATGAGCGCATCTTATAACCAGGATGGGGTTTATGACTACTGAAGGCATCAGAGAGGCAGGGCTATGAACAGGACGCGCGTTGTCATTACGGGGTTAGGCATGGTTTGCCCTGTTGGGCACACGGTCTCCGCAGCCTGGGAGGCATTGCTGCGCGGGGAATCGGGTGTTGGGCCAATCACCCAGTTTGATGCATCCGACATGAAGACGCGCTTCGCTGCAGAAGTAAAGGACTTCGATGCCAAAGCCCTCTTCGGCGCGCGTGAGACCCGGCGAATGGACCGGTTCACCCACTTCGCAATGGCAGCTGCGCTTGAGGCGGTGCAGGATGCCGGTCTCGATCTGAGCAAGATAGACCGGAGACGGGCGGGGGCAGTCCTCGGCTCAGGTATTGGGGGGATCGGCACCATGCTGGAAGAAGCGGAGAAAATGTTCCGTGAGGGAGTCCAGTGGGTTAGCCCTCACCTGGTTCCGATGATGCTGCCCGACACAGCCCCCGGGAAAATCGCCATTGAGTTAGGGTTGCGCGGGCCAAATATGAGCATTGCCACCGCCTGTGCCTCCGGCAACAATGCGATTGGAGAAGCCACCGAGATGATACGGCGCGGGGTCGCGGATGTTATGTTCAGCGGCGGCGCTGAAGCTGGGATTGCCAAACTAGCCATGGCAGGGTTCGCCAATATGGGTGCGCTCTCCGAGCGCAACGATGACCCTCAACGAGCCTCACGCCCATTCGACCGTGAGCGTGATGGCTTCGTGGCGGGTGAGGGAGCGGGCGTGCTCATTCTGGAAAGTGAAGAGCACGCTCTGGCGCGCGGGGCCCGTATCCATGCGGAAATCTTAGGCTACGGCGCATCAGCGGATGCGTATCACATCACTGCGCCACTCGAAAACGGTGAGGGAGCAATTCTCGCCATGACGATGGCGCTGAGAGATGCAGGTCTTGCGCCGACGGATATCGCCTATCTCAATGCCCATGGGACCAGCACCCCCCTCAATGACCGCGCCGAAACCATCGCCATCAAACAAGTGTTTGGCGAATACGCCTATAAGCTAGCTATTAGTTCAACCAAAAGCATGACAGGCCATCTGTTGGGGGCCGCAGGGGCCATCGAGGCGGTATTCTGCGTCAAAGCCATTGAGACAGGGTGCATCCCCCCTACAATCAACTATGAATACCCCGACCCCGAGTGCGATCTGGACTATACGCCTAACACAGCGCGTAGGGCCACTGTGCCAATAGCGATGTCGAACTCCTTCGGATTCGGTGGGCACAACGCCTGCCTGGTGATCGGACGATATGGCAATGGTAAACGGGCAGACTAGACGGCAGATCGGATTGCGGCCTGGCGGCGACCGCCGTTATGCTCATGTCATTGGTTGGGGTATCGAGATACCCGAGCGGGTGCTGACTAACCACGATATTGAGAAACTGGTGGAGACCTCCGATGAGTGGATCCGTGAACGCACTGGCATTGCGGAACGCCGCATCGCAGACGACCGGGACACGACAGTTACGCTCGGCACTCGCGCTGCTCGCAAGGCCCTGGCCCATGCCAATGTTCTTCCTTCAAGCATTGACCTGATTATCGTCGCCACCTCTTCGCCAATCCATCTCTTTCCAGCCACAGCGTGCCTGATTCAGGATCGACTCGGGGCGGAGAATGCAGGCGCGTTCGACGTGCTGGCTGCTTGCAGTGGCTTCATCTTCGCTCTGGGTCTAGCGGCAGCTCAGATCAAGGCTGGCATGATTGACAGAGCGTTGGTCATTGGCACGGAGACGCTTAGCCGCATCGTAGATTGGACCGACCGCAGCACGTGTATTCTCTTTGCTGATGGCGCAGGTGCGTTCGTGCTCAGCGCGAGCGAAGTGCCAGGAGGCATCCAACACGTGGTGATGCACTCGGATGGTTCTGGCGCCGAGATGCTGTGGGCGCCGTCGGGGGTTCGACCCACCTGGAATGGATCCCCCAGCCCTCAGGTGCTGACACAGATGAATGGCCGCGAAGTGTTTCGGTTTGCGACTCGCGTGATGGTTACGGCAACCGAAGAGGTGATCCGGAAAGCTGGCCTGACGGTGGACAGCATTGATGTAGTGATTCCCCACCAGGCCAACTTGAGGATCATTCAGGCCGCTGCCAGAGGGCTGAATCTGCCACTGGAGCGATTCTTCATCAATATCGAGCGCTACGGGAACACCTCAACGGCTTCCATCCCGATTGCCGTGGCCGAGGCGGCCGCAGCGGGCAAAATCAAACCCAATGACAAGGTTGTTTTGGTCGGCTTCGGCGGCGGATTGACGTGGGGAGCCATCCTGATGGAGTGGGATGTCCAGCCGACTCCTGTCTCCTATGGGCGAGAGGTGCTGCGCGAAGGTTGGTACATTCTGGCGCGGATACGTTCACTTTTACGACGGTTGATCCGATTCTTGGAAGCCATCCTGAGAGGCTCACCCACAGCCGCCGTTGTGCGTGATGAAGAACGGGTGCAACGTTCCAGCCGCCGTTAACACAGCTAACTTGTCAGCCACCAGGCTGCCCATCTTAAATAACGATAGGCCGCACTTTAATCACCGGGCTGCGACCGATTACTCCTGAGGGCCTATATAGCGGAACTGGAGAGTCGGAAGCGTCAGTTGATGCAACACTTCAAGTGGCGCCATGGGGTGTTGCTGCGCCTGATAGCCATACAGCGCCTCCAGAAGGCCAGGCTCTGGTGCCAGCTCAACAACACGAGGCTCTCCGCTGAATTCCACCCAGCTCGGCTGCCTTGGCGATGGCGTCCTCAAAGTAGCCAATCTCGTCCACCAGACCCAGCTCAACCGCCTCCTCACCAGTGAAAACACGCCCATCAGCGATAGCACGCACCCGCTCCACATCCATGCCTCGGCCTTGTGCAACCACCTGGATGAATGCCTCATGTGTCCGGTCGATCAGCGCCTGCCAGTAGGCCCTCTCCTCCTCGGTCATATGGCGGGTAGGAGTTCCAAAGTCCTTCAAGTCACCAGCAGCAATGATCACGATTTCCACACCAAGCTCATCCAGCAATTCTTCAGCAGTGATGAACTCGCTGATCACACCGATGCTGCCGGTCAGGGTATGCGGTGTGGCATAGATGTAGTCTGCCGTTGCCGCAACATAGTACCCTCCTGAGGCTGCCAATGTTCCCATACTCACGACAAGGGGTTTGTCCATGCTGAGCAAGGCGTGATGGATCTCATCCGAGGCCACTACCCCACCCCCAGGGCTGTCGATCCGCAGCACCACCGCGCGGATGTTGGGATCGTCATGAGCCTGTTCGATCTGCTCAACTATCGTCTCCGATAGCGCCACCGGCCCGCCAAGGCCCCCTGTTCCGCGCCCGGGGAGAATAGGCCCTTCCACCCGGATAATCCCTACGGCAGGTCCAAAACCCGCCGTTGCCGGCTGAGCGCCCGATGCTGCTATCGCAAATCCCAGGGCCGCGCAGCCGACCGCGGGAACGATAATGAATCCAGCCAGGATCAGCCCAATCCACACCAAAGCTGTGGTTCGTTTGGTCGATGGTCGTGGGGACGGATGGGGCTGCGCCACCTCGCCCTGCGGGATAAGGTTGGCCGACATGTTCTTCTCCTTGCTACAGTCGCTAGCCGGGATGGCCTGTTGCCGCCCCGATCGCTCACCCGCCACGCACGCGGAGGAACCGACGCTTTCCGACCTTAATGATCACCTCCTGGCCCGGATTCAGCATCAGCTTATCCTCGGGGCTGGTGACCGTATGATCATCCACACGCACCGCCCTCTGTTGGATCATCCGGCGGCCTTCCTTCTTGCTCTGAACCAAGCCAGCTTCGGCAATCAAATCAACCAGATTAGCTTCTCTTGCAACGGTAACCTCAGGCATTGTATCAGGTACGCCTTTGCCCCTGCCGCCTGGTGGGAAAAGGGTGTTGAAATGATCTTCTGCCAATCGGGCGGCCTCCTCACCGTGAAACGTGCGGACGATCTCACGCGCGAGTTCCATTTTCGCCTCTTTGGGTCCCTCACGCATGTCCGCCTCAAGTTGCTTCAGTTGTGCAGGCCCCCATCCTAACAACAGTTTATAGTAAATCGGCACCGCCTTATCCGGCACACTCATGACCTTGCCGAACATGTCCTCCGGGGTGGTCATGATCGGGATGTGGTTGCCCAGAGACTTGCTCATTTTGATTTCACCATCTGTCCCAGGCAAGCTCTCCCCCATGATGATAGCGATCATCGGGCGCTGGCCCATGGCCTCTTGCAACCTGCGACCTGCCACGACGATGTTGAATAACTGATCCGCTCCACCGACCTGTACATCCGTTTCCAAGGCAACAGCATCGTAAGCCTGCATCAACGAGTAAAACGTCTCGTGCAGGAAGATTGGCTCGCCTGCATCAAGGCGTTGACGGAAGTTCTCGCGGGCCAAGAATTGCTGGACCGTGAAGTTCGAGGCCATCTGGATCACATCGGCAAACGTGAGCCTCTCCAGCCACTCGGCGTTGTAGCGGACATGGGTCTTGGCCGGGTCCAGAATCTTAAACGCCTGCTCCGCATAGGTACGGGCATTCTCCTCGACACGCTCCCGTGTCAGTTGCACACGTGCCTTGTCCACATCCGAGGGGTCTCCGATCAAGCTGGTGTATGTGCCAATCAGAAAGGTGACTTCGTGCCCCAAATCCTGGAACTGGCGGAGCTTGCGCATCGTGATCGTGTGGCCCAGGTGAAGATCGGTGGTACGTGGGTCGTAGCCACAATAGACCTTGAGCCTGCGCCCTTCTCTTTCAGCATCCAGAAGCCGCTGGCGCAACTCATCGGCCATGACCTGTGCCATATGGGGGTCACCATAATCCGTCCCCTGCATCAGCAGATTAACCTGTTCGTCAAGAGATAATGATAGTGACATCCTCGTTCAACCATCTCCCCTGTTCTTGTATCCTGGCCCACAGCCAAGCCCTCTAATACTCAGGCACAATGGTAGAGGGCAGAGGAAGGCTTGTCAACTGCACCCGCTATGTTCACGGGTGAAGGCGGCCCGCCGCATCTGCCGCCCCCAAGCCGTTGTCAGCCATAGCTAGATTGACTATAATTGCCGCCACGATCATCCAGGAGGCAGGAGAATCGAACTACGTGATGAAGCGGATGACCAGCGCCGAGATTCGTCAGACCTTCCTGGGCTTCTTCGCGGACCGGGGACACGAAGTCGTTGCCTCATCCTCCCTGGTTCCGGGGAACGATCCGACCTTGTTGTTCACTAATTCGGGGATGGTCCAGTTCAAAGACGTGTTCCTCGGCCAGGATCAGCGCCCCTATCGACGCGCCACCACCTCCCAGAAATGTATGCGGATTAGCGGCAAGCATAACGATCTGGAGAATGTCGGCCCGTCACCGCGCCACCACACCTTCTTTGAAATGCTGGGCAATTTCTCGTTCGGGGACTACTTCAAACGTGACGCAATCCACTATGCCTACGAATTGCTGACCGAGGTGTACGGCTTACCCCCTGACCGCCTGGCGTTCACCATCTTCCGTGACGACGATGAAGCCTATCACGTCTGGGCTGACGAGATCGGGGTCGATCCGCGGCGGATCGCACGAATGGGACCAAAGACCAACTTCTGGCAAATGGCAGACACAGGCCCCTGCGGGCCAACCAGCGAAATCCACTACGACCTCCAGCCAGAGCAGGGTCTTGACACCATCGCCGCGGATCTCGCGGCAGAAACCGATCGCTTCCTCGAATTATGGAATCTCGTGTTTATGCAGTTCAATCGGCGTGCACCGGACCCGGAACACACCGGCCAATTCGACGAACCCCTGCCAGCCCCTGGCGTGGATACGGGCATGGGCCTGGAACGTATCGCGGCAGTGTTGCAAGAGGTTCCGGCCAACTATGATACCGATCTGTTCACTGATCTCATGGATGCCACGCAGGAAATTCTGGGTCACACCGACGCCTTCCGGCAGGAGCACTACGTTGCCTACCGCGTCATTGCTGATCACACCCGTGCGGCGACCTTCCTCATTGCCGATGGCGTCAATCCTGGCACGACAGGGCGTGAGTACGTCACGCGCATGATGATCCGCCGCGCGTGGCGGTTCGCGCACGGGATGGGCGTGAACCAGCCTTTCCTGGATGGAGTAGCGGATGCAGTCGTTCGCAAGATGGGCGACATCTACCCGGAACTGAGGCAATTCCAGGGCGCGATCCGCTACCAGATCGCTACTGAAGAGGAACGGTTCAGGCGGATGCTGGATAACTCGCTGGAAGTGATGGACGACTTGATCCAGCAGATGCAGCAGGACGCCCGCACGACCATGACGGGCGACGAGGCATTCTTCTTATACGCAACACACGGCCTCCCTCTGGAGATTATCCGCGACTTGCTTCAGGATCGGGGCTTGCAGGTCGATCAGGCAGGCTTCCGGGCTGCGATGGAGGAGCACGTTCGCCTGTCCGGGGGGCAGTTCGGCACGATTGCTGACACCACTCCCTACCGCGATGCGCTGGCAGCACTTCAGGCCGAAGGGCGACTGGGTCAGGGTGGAGTGAGCTATAACCCCTATGACTACGATAGGCTGACCGTCTCAACTCAGGTCGTGGGAATACTCCGTGATAGTTCGCGCGTTCAAAGCGCCAAGCAGGGCGAACAGGTTGAGATCGTGTTGGCAACCACCCCATTTTATGTGGAGTCAGGTGGACAAGTCAGCGACACCGGCATGATCACCGGACACGGCTGGGCAGTTCGGGTGGACGATATGCGTCAACCAGTTGGGGGGCTGATCGTGCACGTTGGAACTGTGACACAAGGAAGGGTCAACGAGGGAGATGAGGCCGAGGCAAGCGTGGATGTCGCCCGCCGCTGGGATATCATGCGGAACCACACCGCGACCCACTTGTTGCATTCCAGCCTCCGCCGGGTGCTCGGTGAGCATGTCCGGCAGAAAGGCTCCCTGGTAGCTCCAGACCGCTTGCGCTTCGACTTTTCTCACAACAACGCACTGACAACGGAAGAAATCGACCAGATCACGGCAGAAGTCAACGCGATGATCCTGGCAAACGTGCCTGTCACGATCCTGTTCAAGGAACTGGATACAGCCCGCCGCGAAGGGGCTATGGCCCTGTTCGGTGAAAAGTACGGGGCAACGGTGCGGACGATCACCATACCGCAGGGTACGGGAGAAGGCGAGCGCTTCAGTTATGAACTGTGCGGCGGTACGCATGTCCGCTCCACTGCTGAGATCGGCCCATTCCTGATCACGGCGGAGGAAAGCAGCGGCTCCGGGGTACGACGCATCGAGGCCATCACTGGCCGAGGCGCACAGCGCGTACTCCAGGAACGGTCTGCCACACTTCAAATGCTGGCCAAGCGGCTCAGAACTGAACCAGATGAGCTTATTTCCCGTCTTGATAGCCTGCTAGCCGAGCTGGAGCAGGCTCGGCAGACCATTGAACACTTGCGCCGCCAATCGGCCAAAGGCGTGTTGGAGGGTGTGCTTGCATCGGCCCATGATATCGATGGGATCAAGGTCGTAGCAGCGGTGGTTCAGGCGCCAGATGTTGACCTGCTGGCTGAGATGGCGGACTGGTGTCGCGACCGCCTTCAAAGCGGCATCGTGGTGCTCGGCAGTGACATTGACGGCACAGCACGCCTCGTAGCCAAAGTGACACCTGATCTGGTTTCACGCGGCATCCACGCAGGCAAGTTGGTCAGAGAAGCGGCCAAGGTCGTTGGAGGTGGTGGTGGCGGGCGTCCAGACTTTGCCACGGCGGGCGGCAAGCATCCAGCCAAACTGGGTGAGGCCATCGGCTCGGTAGACCGGCTTGTATCAGATGCTCTGCTATAGCTGCCGTGTGTGCGAGGGCTATGGGCAGCAGGTTCTTCTGGACGAAACCAGCCGGGAATCCTCCAAAGCGCGTGCGCCGTGAAAGAACAGATCATCCAGCTCGACCCTCACGACGACGCTGTCTCCGTTCGAGAGAAGCTCGGCTGGGTACAGGCGACTCACGTCCTGCTTGTATTCCCCAATGATCCTCGCCAGCAGGTGTTGCAGCGCAAGCTCGACCTAGTGCTGATCCAACGCGAGGCCACCCGCCTCCGCGCCCAGCTTGCGTTGATCACACGCGACCCGCTCGTCACAGAACATGCCCGCGAGCTAGGCATTGCCTGCTTTAATAGCATTGAGGCCAGTCATCGATACATCTGGCGCTCTGCTGAGGCCCAAATAGCGATTCGGCAGGCTGCGGAACGCATGGTGGCGCTCGATCAGGAGCTTGTAGAAGCAGGGAGCCGTCTCCAGAGAGCTTCCCAACCGCTGCCCGTACCGATCTCGAGAACCACGCTTTGCGTGTTGGCCAGCAGCGTTGCTGGGCTGGTGCTGGTAGGATTATATGTCATCTTGCCGGGGGCGACTGTGTACCTCACCCCCGCTGCTAACCAGGTCACAGTGACCACTAC
>DAOTYF010000170.1:0-13979 GCA_034434995.1 Anaerolineae bacterium | reverse complement strand
GGGTGGAGGTGAGGCTTAGAACGGGATCATGGACCACCAACACGTATCGGGGAGACTCTCGACCCTGACCCGCCCGTCAAAGGATCGCCATCGTGAAGCCAGAGCCAAACAGCCTCATCCTGGGGGATTGCCTGGAGGTGATGCGCCACTGGGACGACGCCTGCCTCGACCACTGCATCACCGACCCGCCCTACAACATGAGCAAACCCAACGGCCTGGGCTGGGCGTTCTCCTCGCACGTCACCATGAGCGAGGCGTGGGACATGTACCCCCGCGCTGAATATCTGGACTTCACACAAGCATGGCTTCAGGAGGTGTGCCGGGTTGTCAAGCCGAACGGCAACCTGTTCCTCTTCGGCTCGTACCACAATATCTACGATATCGGCCACATCGTCCACCAGATGGGCCTCAAGGTGCTGAGCCACATCACCTGGTTCAAGCCGAACGCCCAGCCGAACATCACCCGTCGCACGCTCACCGAAAGCACCGAGCACATCATCTGGGCAGTCAACGGCAGCAAGGACGGGGCCACCGGATGGACGTTCAATTATGCGGTTGCGAAGAAGCTCAACCACGGCAAGCAGCTCCGCAACATGTGGCACTTCCCCTACCCCGCTAGGTCGGAGCGGCGGTTTGGCAAGCATCCCTCGCAGAAGCCGGTCAAGCTGATCGGCCAGATCGTGCTGATCGCCACCAAGAAGGGCGACCTGATCCTCGACTGCTTCGCGGGCAGCGGCACGACCGGTGTGGTGGCGCACAGCTACGGGCGGCGTTATGTGATGGTCGAGAGCCACCCGGAATATGTCGAGATCGCCCGCGCCCGGCTGGAGCACGACCACGTGCCGCTGCCCAAGGCGCTCCTGAAGCCCGCGCCGGAGGGGGAGTAAACAAAAGCAAGTCGATAGCCCACACTGAACAGTGAGCAGCAGGAGGTGGCGCGGCTGTTCACGGTCCATTTGCTGCGCCAAAGAGGAGACAACCCCATGAAGCCCATCCTGCCCGGCGTGTTCCAGATCACGCGCCCGCCGGGGGTCAACATGTATCTCATTGATGATCCCGGCGGGCTGACGCTGATCGATACATCGCTGGCCTCCGCCGTTCAGGGGGTGCTGGCTGACCTGCGCCGGATGGGCCGCCAGCCCTCCGACCTCAGGCGCATCCTGATCACCCACGCGCACCCGGATCACGTCGGTGGGTTGCCGGAGCTGAAGCGGATCACCGGCGCGGAGGTGATCGTCCCGCAGATCGAGCGCCCAGCGGTCGAGGGAAAGGTTCCTGTGCCGCGCCCTGCCGCCGGGTTCCGAATGCCGGAGATGTGGCTGAAGCCCGCGCCCGTGGATCGCACGGTCGGCGACGAGGACACCCTCGACGTGCTGGGTGGGCTGGTGGCGGTGTTCACGCCAGGGCACTCGCCCGGCCACATGGCCTACTGGCAACCGGAGCGCCGTCTCCTGTTCTGCGGCGACGCGCTGTTCAACGTCGTCGGCCTGAGCCTGCCGCCCGCCTTCCTGACGGTGGACGTGGCCGAGAACCGCCGCTCGGTAGCCAAGATCGCGGCGTTGGAGCCGGAGATCGTGTGCTTCGGACACGGCCCGGTGCTGCGCGGCGCGGCAATGAAGCTGCACGCCTTCGCGGGGAAGGTCGCCCCGCCAGCGGGCCTGATGCGAGGTGCGGGTGGAGTAGGCCCTCACCCCCGACCCCTGCTCAAAGGGCCTGTGGCTCATTGCCGTTTTTGATGATGTGCATGGAAACCGGACATCTGTAAGGACACGACCCGCTGTGTCCCTCCATGTTCCTCCGTAGCGCGTGGCAACGAATCGCGCGGGTGCGGGTTACTAATGACGGAGAGACAACGTCCGCACTGACAGACGGGATCAGGGATGGCGACCGAACTCACCGCGCCGCCGCTGCTGGTCGAAAACCTCACCTGCCGATACCTCACCCGCGATGAACCAACTCTGCGTGGGGTCTCGTTCAGCGTCCAGCCCGGCCAGATCGCCCTGCTCTCAGGGTCGAGCGGCTGCGGCAAGACGACGCTGCTGCGCTGCATCAACGGCCTGATCCCCCGCAGCTACCGCGCCGAGCTGGGCGGGCGCATCCTGCTCAAGGGCCAGGTGATGGCCGATAAGCCGCTGGCCGCCATCTCGCAGGTGGTCGGGACGGTGCTGCAGGACCCGGAGCGGCAGATTCTCGGCGCGTTCGTCCGCAATGAGGTCGCCTTCGGGCTGGAAAACCTCGGCTTGCCGCGCGACGAAATCCTCCAGCGCACGCAGGAAACGCTTGATTACCTGGGCATGGCCGATATCGCCGACCGGGAGACGTTCTCGCTCTCCGGCGGGGAGAAGCAGAAGGTGGCGCTGGCAGGCGTGCTGGCGATGCGGCCCGACATCCTGGTGCTGGACGAGCCACTGGCTAACCTCGACCCGGCCAGCGCCCAGGACGCCCTGGCGCTGATCCGCCGCCTGGCCGATGAGGGCAAGACCATCCTGATCATCGAGCACCGCGTCGAGGACGTGCTGGCGGTGCGGCCCGACCTCTCGCTGCATATGGAGGACGGGGCGATCACCTACGCCGGGTCGGTCGAGGGATTGCTGCAAAACGCCGACTATCACAGCGTCAAGCTGCCCGCGCCAGTGGTGATCGAGCGGGCGCGGCGCGATGGGCGGCGGGGTAAGGCAGGGATCGGCACGCCCACCGTCCACGCCGCGCGGGCCGACGCCCCTCCCCTGATCGAGTTCCAGGACGTAACCTTCCGCTACGGCGATGGCCCGGTGGTGCTCCAGGACGTGACCCTAACCATCCGGCAGGGCGACGTGATCGCCGTGCTGGGGCCGAATGGGGCGGGCAAAACCACGTTGGTCAAGCACGCCATCGGGCTATTGCGGCCCGTCAAGGGGCGGGTGCTGCTGCGCGGGCAGGATACGCGCGACCTCTCGGTGGCGCAGATGGCCCACACCGTTGGCTACGTGTTCCAAAGTCCGCGCCACATGCTGTTCGCCCCAACCGTGCGCGAGGAGCTGGCCTTCGGGCCGCAGAACCTCGGCCAGTCGGCGGAGGAGATCGCCATTAACACCGAGCGGGCGCTCCAGGTGGTGGACCTGGAAGCCGAGGCAGGCCGCCCCCCGCTGGCGCTGAGCTTCGGCCAGCAGAAGCGGGTGAGCATCGCCGCTGTGCTGGCGATGCGCAGCGGCGTGCTGGTGATGGATGAGCCGACCGCCGGGCAGGATTACGCGCACTACATGAGCTTTATGGACGCGGTGGTGGGCCTGGGCACGGACGAGGAGAAACCGTACAGCTTCGCGGCGATCCTGTTCATCACCCACGATGTCGATCTGGCGGTGTGCTACGCCAACCGGGTGCTGCTGCTCAGCGACGCCCATGTCGTGGCCGACGGCCCGCCCGCCGAGGTGCTGGCCGACTTCGACCGGCTGCGTCGCTGCCGCGTCCTGCCGACCTCGCTGCTGGAGGCCAACCTGAGCCACCTGGGCCGCACGGGGCGCTTCATGCGGGCCGAGGCGCTGGCTGGGGCATTGGCAGGGGCGGCGTGAAGAAGGAGAGTCCACGAATGACGCTCATGACACGAATTGATTCAAAAATTAGCGTCATTCGCGTAATGAGCGGACTCTCTGGTTGGGTATTTCGCGGGCGGCGCGGGCCGCGCGCGTGAGCCGTCGTGTTCTCTGGGTGTCCTAATTCGACAAGGAGGAAAGGCCAACATGGAGAACAAGTACATTCGAGGTCTGGTGTACGTTGTGGTGGGCCTCGTCATCCTGGTAGCGCTGCTGTACCTGGGCGACGTGATCGCCGCAGCGACCAGCGGCGGGGAGTCCTACGGCGTCACCGCCGCCCCCATGCTGGGGACGGGGGGCAACATCCTGGGCGGCTGGCTGACCTGGGTGATCGTCGGCGGGATTCTGCTGTACGTCATCTACGTCCTGTTTGCCGAGGCGGAGATGTTCAAGGTCGGCACGCGGGAAGTCGTGATGATGGCCCTCGGCGCGGCGCTGTACGGCGTGCTGGCCTGGATCTTCAATATCGTGCCCGTGCCGTCAGTGAGCCTGGTGGCGCTGCGCCCGGTGGTGGTGATCCCGATCTTCTTCGGCTTCGCCTTTGGCCCGGCGGTGGGCTTCTTTGCTGGGGCGTTCGGCAACGTGCTGGGTGATGCGCTGACCGGCTGGGGGGTCTTCCCCATCTGGGATGTGGCGAACGGGCTGATGGGCTTCATCCCCGGCCTGGCGGGCCTGTACCTGATGCGCGAGCGGCGCGGCAACATCCAACTGCTGCTGTGGATTTCGGCAGCGGTGCTGGCGCTGGGCGTGATCCTGCCGCTGGTGGCCCCCAACATCACCGACCCCTTCACCGGCGAACCGGCCAACTTCAGCGCGTGGTGGTATGTGATGCTGGTGGTGCTGGTGGTCATGCTGGCGATGTCGCTGGCTCCGCAGTACTGGCCCTACCTGCTGATCCTGCTGACGCTGGCTTTCATCGTGTTCGGCGTGCTCGACCTGATCAACAACGGCTTCTCGTGGGGCGTGGTCGTGATCTGGGCAGTGGCGCTGCTGTGCGCGGTGGGTGCGTGGTTCGTCAACAGCCGGGCGGAGGCGATCAGCAAGTGGCTGGAAACCGAGGACACGCGCACCCTGGCCGTGTGGGGCACGCTGGGCGTGATCGTCGGCATTGGCTTCGCGGCGATGGCCGACATCTTCTACAACGGCTACAGCTTCACCACGGCGTTCATCGGCGAGTTCGTCCCGGCTGCCGGGCCAAACACGCTGTTCGCCGTGATCCTAACCCCGCTGGTGTATGCGGCCTGGAAGCAGGCCCGTGCGCAGACGGGGCGGTAGGCAGCAATGGGCGGTTCGCATTGAGCGATGAGCGAATTGCTCGGCAGGGGGCAATGCTCCCCACATTGCCCCCTGGCTTCTGCATTCGGAGAAGCAGCGAGCGGTTGGAGGCTGTCCGCTAAACCGCCCACTGCCAATCGCTAACAGCTAAGAACTATCACCATGCTCGTCAACTGGGCCTACGTAGACCGGGGCACGTTCTTCTACCGGCTCGACCCGCGCGCGCGGATCATCTTCATGATCTGCTGCATCCTGGCGCTGGGCTTCATCCCCTTCGGGCACGGAACCGGCATCTGGGATATGCGGCTGATCCTGGCGCTGCTGGGGCTGGCGATAGCACAGATCGTTGCCGCCCGGCTGACGTGGCGGCAGATGCGCCGCTTCTGGATCGTGATCACCATCGTCGCGGCCATGCTGTCGCTGATCACGTTCCTGACCGGGCGCGGCGCACTGGAGGTCTATGACACGACCCGCGAGCACGTGATCTGGAATCCCTCGGTGACCCTGTTTGGGAGCACGTTGGCGTTCCAGATGAGCGCCGAGCGGCTGGCGTTCCTGATCTCGCAGCTTTTGCGGATCGTCACCTTCGCGGCGCTGTCGGTGGTGATCCCCTACACCATCGACCCCTCGCTGTACGGCATCACGTTCCGGCGGTTGGGCCTGGGCGATAAGATCGCCTACGCGATGGAGATGGCCTTCCGCTTCATCCCCACGCTGGGCCGCGACCTGCAGATCACCATCGATGCTCAGCGGGCACGCGGCTTCGAGCTGGAGGGCGGCAAGGGCATGGGCCTGATCCAGCGCATCCGCAACTTCGCCCCGTTGCTGATCCCGGTGACGGTCGGGGCGGTGGTGGAGGGCGAGGAGATCACCGACGCGATGGACCTACGGGCCTTCGGTGTGGGGCCGCGCACGTGGCTGCCGCAGCTTCGCTACCGGGCGGTGGACTACCTCTACATCGGCCTCGGCGTGCTGATCGTGGCCGCGACCATCGTCGGCAAGCGGGCGGGGTTCGGCGGGCTGTGGGTTCCGCCGTTCCTGCTGCCGTGAGGGCCACACCAGCGCCGATTCCGACTCCCGTGTATACTGAGCCTGACTCAAACCCACGCACGGGAGCCTTATCATGCTCAGGCCACTCCGCACCTTCAACCCCCTGATGTTGTTCGGCGCGGCGGCAGCCGTGGCCGTGATCCTGGCAGCGACAGCCATCGCCGACACGGTCGGTGCGCCCGCCACGTTCCGGCTGGCGCACCTCTCGCCGGATGCCCCCGCCCTAGACATATACGTGGACGGCGTGCTGCACGACTCCGGATTGCAGTTCGGGCAGGTCGGGCCGACGCGCTCCAACGGGCGCAACGGCCCGATGGTGGTCGCGGCGCGGCTGGCGGGAACCTCACCGGAGAGCTTGCCGCTGATCAGTGCCGAGGTTAATCTGCACCCCGGCACGGCCTACGTGGTGGCCGTGGCGAACGTGCTCACCCACCTCCAGGTCGGCGCGTATGCTATCGCCACCGGTGACCTCTCGCCGGGGTTCGCGCGGGTTCAGGTGCTCCACGCCGCTCCGAACGCGCCGCGCGTCGGTGTGCGGGCAGATCGGGAGGTGATCGCCAGCGGGCTGGGCTACCTGGAAGACCCCGTCTACCTCGACGTGCCGCCCGGTGAGGCACGGGTGATCGGCTTCACCGCAGAGACGCCCACCACCCTGCTCTTCGACCACACCCGGACGCTGGAAGCAGGAACGGTGGAGATGGTGATCGTGATCGGCCCGCCGTACGACGGAATCTTCCTCACCGCGCGGCCCGGATCGTAGGGGCGTCAAGGCGCACGGGATAGGGCTGCCCTCTTCGCCCCACAGAGCAATCCACCCACCGGGCAGGCTCGCCAAGCAGACGCTTCAGGTAGCCGCCCGCCATGTTGGATATCTCCTTGGTGTGGTAGGATGGATGATATTAGGGCCTACGATACACTCAGACGCCAAGGCGCGTGCAAGGTATCGTAGGGACGTGTTAGGTGTGCCGTCGCCCTTACGGGCCGGAACGGATCGCCGGGCAAATGGCAACAGACGCTCTCCCCCTTGACCAGATTCTTCACGGCGACTGCGTGGAGGTGCTCAGCGCCCTCCCGGAGAAGTCTATCGACCTGATCTTCGCCGACCCGCCGTACAACCTGCAATTGCAGCAGGCACTCTGGCGGCCCAACATGACGAGGGTGGATGCGGTAGACGACGAATGGGATCAGTTCGCCGACTTGAGCGCCTATGATGCGTTCACGCGGGCATGGCTCGGCGCGTGCCGCCGCGTCTTGAAGGACACCGGGACGCTATGGGTCATCGGCTCGTATCACAACATCTACCGGGTGGGAGGGATTCTCCAGGATTTGGGGTACTGGATTCTCAACGACATCGTGTGGGTCAAAGTGAACCCCCTCCCCCAGATGAGGGGGGTGCGCTTCGCCAACGCACATGAGACGTTGATCTGGGCCCAGAAAGTGCGCGGCGCGGCCTACACCTTTCATTACTGGGCGATGAAGGCGCTCAACGACGACCTACAGATGCGTTCCGATTGGGTATTGCCAATCTGCTCTGGCGCGGAGCGGATCCGGGTAGACGGCGCGAAGGCCCATTCGACGCAGAAGCCGGAGGCGCTGCTGTACCGGGTGATCCTCGCCAGCAGCAACCCCAGCGACGTGGTGCTCGACCCCTTCTTCGGCACGGGCACGACCGGCGCGGTGGCGAAGAAGCTGCGCCGCCGCTGGATCGGCATCGAGCGCGACCCGGCCTACATCGCAGTAGCGCAGGCGCGGATCGACGCGCTGGAGCCGCTGCCGGAGGAGGCACTGATCTTCCAAGACCGGCGCAGACAGCCGCGCGTGCCGTTCGGCACGCTGATCGAGCGCGGGCTGCTCCAGCCAGGGCAGACTCTCTTCTTCCGGGGGCGGGATGACGTGATCGCTACCGTCCTGGTGAACGGGCACATCCGCTGGGGCGCGGTCGAGGGGTCGATCCACGTCGTCGGTCGGGCGATCCAGGGCGCGCCGTGCAACGGCTGGGAGCACTGGCACTACCACGACCCACAAACCGGCCAACGCCAGCCTATCGACCGGCTGCGGGAGATCGTCCGCGCGGGGAGGCAAGCAGGCGCGGGGTGACCCAGCGCGGTTCGTGCCCTGAATCAACAAGGGCGACGGCCCACCTGACGGTGCGGAGCCGGTCGCCCCTGTGTGTTGGGTCGCCGATTGGGAGGGCGGTTAGTTCGCCGGGATGGTCAACTCCCAGGTGATCGTTCCCTCTCTGGCGTTGGTCAGGTTGCGCAGCCGCAGGAAGAACCGCTCCTCCGGCTCCGATACCCCCTCATTGGAGACCCGCACCAGGAAGGTCTTGAGGGTATCTCCGGGGTTGAACGTCAGGCGGAAGGTGCCATTCGATTGTGTGACGATGTTGAAGTCGTTGCCTTCCGTGGCGCAGTTGGGCGGGCACAGGGTGGCGTCAGCGGGCTGGTAATCCACCGTCACCGTCCGACCGGACGCCGTGCTCAGCTCCACTGTGATGGTCACCTCCGTATACGACCCCACCGTGGCCGGTTCCTCGATGCTGGTGTCGCCGACGCCGCCGACGGTCGAGTTGGTGATGCTGATGGACGGCATGGGGTCGTTGTCTTCAATGGTGACCGTCACACTGGCGGTGCCGAGCGTGGCCCCGCTGGGGTTGCTCAGCGTCAGGCTGAACGTCTCGTCGTTTTCGTCCAGCGTGTCGTTGACGATGGGCACGTTGATCGTCTTGACCGTCTCCCCTGCCGCGAAGGTCAGCGTGCCGCTGACCGCGCTGTAGTCACTCGGCGCGGTGGCTGTGCCATTGCCGGATGCATACCTGACCGTCACCGTGCTGCCAGGGATGCGATCCAGTTGCACCGCAATAGCGAAGCTGCTGCCTTCATTCGTGGATAGGGCATTGGTGCTGAGGGCCACCACCGGCATGGGCGTCGCCGTGGCCTGCGGGGTCGCCGTGGCCGCCGCAGTTGGCCCCGGCGTGGGCGTGCGGGTCGGGGTCGGGGTGCGGGTCGGAACGCGAGTGGGGCCGGTCGGCGTGGGGCCTGCCGAGCCGGGGAAGCTGGGCGGCGCGACGGGCTGCCCGCCACCATAGGGCATCGCCAGCACCAGCGCCCGCACCGACGGGCTGGATGAGGGCGAGCCGATGACGAAGAACGAGTAGATCACGCGGGCCTTCAGGTCTAGCTGCCCCATATCGATGATCAGGCTGTCAGGGGGCGCGTTCGGGTCTTCCTGGAAACCGGGGAAGATCACCCGGTAGTTCGTCCATACTTGCCAGTTGTACACCCCGGCCACCAGATTATCGACGACAGACGGATCTTCGACATAGCCCATCGCCTCGACGACCTTGGTGTTGGTGGTGCGGTTGATCACATCCAGGCGCGGGCCTTCAGGCACAGCGTGGAAGAACTGCACGCGGGTCTCGGTCTCGGCCAGCGGCCCATACACCGGGATCAGGTAGGCCCCGAACTGCGCCCGCTGCTTGATGTTCATCACCGGGACCATGTAATACTCGTTCTCGCCCACGTCCTTGTACCCGTCCACGATGGGCGGGTCGGTGATGGGTGCAGCCGCGTCGCGCACCACGATGTAGATCGACCCAGCGGTCACCTGAACGGGAAAGGTCGCCTGCGAGAACGCTAGGTTATCCCCGATGAGCTGATCGTTGATGTAGATATCCACCGGCGGGGAGTCGGGGGAGAAGTTTCCCACCATGACGAACGCTTTGCCCGGCGTGGGGGTAGCCGTCTGCGCCAGAGCGATCAACGGGACGGCTGCCACAATCAAGATGGCGACAATACCGAACACAATACGGAGCTTAGGGGTCATCGCAGGCTCCTTTGAATCGCGGCCAATCCGACATTTCCAATGATAGCACAGGTTTCGCCAGAGGGAAATCGCCGCCAGGCGGGGGGGTCAGCGCGGCAGCCCTCACTCCGGCAGCACCCAGATTATTTCATCGGGCGGTGGCACGGGAACCAGCAGGTATACAGAGACCCAGGAGTTCCACAGCACCAGGTTCGCGTCGTCGTAGCCCAGGTCGATGCGGAAGCCCTTCACTGCCCCGCCCACGTCGAGGGCGTGGCCCATGCCGTAGCCCGGCACGTATAGGGGCGTGCCGAGCGGGATCACGCGCGGGTCGGTCGCCACGATGCCGCGCACCACCGGCGCGCCCGTCGCCGAGAGGCCAAAGAAGGGGTCACCGGGCTGTTTATCGCCCGCCGTCGAGGGGCTGTAGGAGGTCGCCAGGACGCGCAGCACGCGCCAATATTGGAGCGGGCCATACGGCGTCTGAAGGGTGCGGATGGTGATCCGTGTGCCATAGGCGACGGTACGCGGCTGCGGTTGGCGGCTGATCCACTCGCCCACCACGGCCTCGCTGACGACCCGACCGTCCTCCAGCCGGGCGTGGATGCGCCGCTCCAGCACGCCCGGCTCCCCCGGTGCGATCTCCCGCCGCTGATCCAGCGCCATGTCCGGGTCAGGCACGTAGAGGGTGCCGAATGGCACAGCCTCCTGTTCGACCCGCTCCTCGACGCGCACGCGCACGAGGCGCACCGTCAGGCCGGGGCGAAGCGACTCAGCCGGGCTGGGCAGGCTGTAGTCCTCGCCGCTGAGCGCCAGCCCCATCTCGGCCAGCAGCCCACCGACGGTGCGCTGGTGGGTGCGGGTCAGGCGCGTTTGCCCGTCGGCGATCAGCGTCACTGGCGTGGCCCGTTCGAGGGTCACCTCCAGCGGCCCCGTGACCGCCGTCTCCAGCGGCGGCGAGACACGGTCGGCGGCGTACAGGGCGTACCCGGCGGCGATCAGCGCCCGGCCTAGGGATCGCTCGGTGGTGACGAAGCTCACGTCCGTTGCGGCGCCAGTCAGCGAATCGATCTGGTGGACGAGGATGGGTTGCGCGCGGGCCACACGAATCTCGCGCGGCAGGGGGGGAAGGCCAGCTAGGTCGGGATCGGCGGCCACCTCGCTCGGTGAGGGACGCAGCGCCCGCTCGATCACCACCGCATCCTGCGGGCCGAGCGCGATCCCCAGCTCGGCCACGATGGCCTGCGGGTCAGTCTGGCGCGTCGAGGCGAGGAGGGTCTGCCCGTCGGCGTGAACGATCACCGGACGGAGACGCCCCACTGCGATCACCATCCCTGGCTGGAGGGGGGTCTCGGCGGGCGGCTCGATGTAGACCGCTTCGTCGAGGGCCACCCCGGCCAGCCGCACCGCCCCGCCGACCGTCCGGCGGTGGGTCGCCACCTCCACCGGCTGGCCGTTGACGATCACCGTGACGTGCGTCGAGGTCAGGCGCCACAGGGACAGTGCGGCGGCCAGGATCGCCGCCCCGACCAGCCAGGGCAGCAGCCGCCAGACGATCCAGCGGCGGGCCTGCATCCACCCCGGCGATGTGGTGCGTCGCCGGGGCTGCCAGATGGACTTCGGCTTTTCGCCGGGCATGGGAAGGCGGGAATAGTTCATCGCCGGTCGTTCATCCCTGATAGCCTCCAGCCCGTGAACCACCCCAGCTCATAGGCCAGACGCAATGAGGGCGCAGGGGAGAGAGCCAGGTGACCCTGCGGCACCCGGACCGCGCATCTTAGGGCTGCTTCCTCCCGGACCTGACCCGGTTCGAAGGCATCCGCCGCGCAGGACCCGACTCTCTCCGCTGCGTCCTCGATGGCGCAGCGACCCGTTCGCTCATTCGTTGCGCCTCATTGTACCGCTCCTGGCAGGAGGGGGCAATGGAGTGGCGGTGGGGGGTCAGGCACGGTTTGTCATGCTCCGGGTTGCAGGTAGAATAAAGGCGATCTGCTGACCCCGTGCGGAGGAGCCAGAGGCGATGACCAAGACATTCGATGAGCTGATGAAGATACTCGAAGAGAAAGGCGCGATCCCCGACGAGGAGGCAACCCGGCTCATCAAAGAGCACGGCCCGCTGACCGACGACGAGAAGAAAGACCTGGCGGCGGCGATCAGGATGAAGCGGGCACTGACCCAGGGTGGGGAGAAGAAGGAGAAGGACGAAGACGAGAAGCAGCCCCCAGCGGCCAAAGAGGAGGTCTCGATGGACGACTACCTGCAGGCGCTAAGCGTCCTTGACTCCGACGCGGCCTCCCCGGAGGACAAAGAAAAGGCTCAGAAGATCAAGGAACAGTTCGAGAGCCAGTAGCACACTCGTGCCCCTGAAAGTGAGACCCCGCCAGCGTCCGCGCTGGGGCGGGGTCTGTTTGCTTCAGGGCGTGGGTGGAAGGTAGCAGATAGCTCGCTGGCAGCTTTCTCGCCCGCTCCACCGCCTATGGCTCAGGCACGTCGGAGGCCATCCCGGCAGGCGCTTCAGGCATCACGATCCACAGGATGATGTAGACGAGAATGCCCGGCCCGCCCAGCAAGGCGAACACCACAAACGCGATCCGTACAATGACCGGATCGATCTCCAAATACTCCGCCAGCCCGCCGCACACCCCGGCAATCATCTTGTCGGTGGTGGAGCGCATGAGTTTCTTCTCGGCCATGAAGTTGCCTCTCCTGTTCTTGGTGACTGGACTACTCCCATAGAAAGTCCACCATTCAGGACTCTAATACGCAAACCCCGCTGAGAGGTTGCCGTTGCGCCCTCACCCCCAGCCCCGTACAAAGAGCCACAGGCCTTTTACCTCAGCATAGCGCGGCGGCTGACTGGGGAGAGGGGTAAGGGCCTCCCGCTAGCGGTGGAGGGGGGCCTGTGCTATAACGAGGCTGCATGTACCACCAACGGGGGTATGTTGAGCAGCGTTCAGATGGGCAACAGGCTCGGCCAGTATGAGCTGGTCGAGGAGATCGGGCGGGGCGGTATGGCGGTGGTCTACCGTGCACGGCAGCCCCACGCTGACCGCGACGTGGCCGTGAAGGTGATCTCCCCGGACTATGCCCGATACCCGTCAGTGATCCGTCGCTTTGAAGGCGAGGCCCGTGCTGCCGCACGGCTCCAACACCCACACATCCTGCCGGTGTACGATGTGGGGGTGGAGCGGGGGCAGCCCTATCTGGTGATGGCCTACACGCCGGGTGGAACGCTCAGCAAGCGGCTGGCGGCGCTTCCCCGCCGGGCGGAAGGCGATCCGTCCGATCCTCGCATCCCCGTCGGGATGCCGCTGGCGACGGTCGTGCGGCTGACGGCCCAGATCGCGACGGCGCTGGATTACGCCCACGCGCATGGGGTGGTGCATTGCGACGTGAAGCCGGGCAATGTTTTGCTCGACGAGCAGGGCTTTGCCTACCTGGCTGACTTTGGCATTGCGCGGCTGGCCTCCGATGTGCCGGAGTTGGATGGCCACACACCCGGAACCTACGCCTACATGGCCCCGGAGGTCGCTGCCGGGGATGCGCCAGGCCCAGCCAGCGACGTGTATGCGCTGGGCATCATGGTCTTCGAGATGCTAACGGGCTGCCGCCCGTACGAGGCGCATGACCGCCGTTCGGTAGTGGAGATGGCCGGACGTGCGCCCCCCGATCTGCTGGCGTTGCGCCCCGACCTGCCACCGGGGGTGCGGGTGGTGGTCTCCCAGGCGCTCTCCCCCCAGCCGGAGAGCCGCCCCGCGCACGCTGGCTCGCTGGCGCTGGCGCTGGCGCGCGCCGCTGGGTTGGAGCAGCTTGTCTGTGCCCCCGGAGTCGTGGACGGGACGGATGCAGCCGCCGGTCAGGAGGGCCATGATCAGCCGGCCAGGAAGAGGGACCAGCCGGGCGCTGTCAGCGAGCGCGCGACTCCGACCCAACCTACCACACCTCCCCCCGACGTGCCAGGCTGGATTCCACCCGACGAAATCGAGACGCCTCCGCCGGAGGAATCACCAGCGGTTCAACCACCAGCGACCGCCTCTTCCGAACCCACCCGCCCACAGCCGCGCCTGCTCGCCTCCCGCGAGCGCGCCTGGCGGGCCAGCGGGATGCATCCCTCCCGCCCGGATAGGCTGGCGCTGGCTGCCTGGGTGATCGGGCTGGTTCTGCTGGCGGCGCTGGTCGCTGTGCTGGTGATCGTGCTGGCCTCCTGGTCACCGCCCGGCGCGGGCCTGATCGCCGCCCTGGCGCTGCGATGAAATGGCTGCCCATTGCGCCAGGCAGGCT
>DAOTYF010000169.1:0-5865 GCA_034434995.1 Anaerolineae bacterium | reverse complement strand
TTCCACGTGGATAGCCTCCAGCGGCGCGGCCCGCGCTGGAACGGCAAGACTGAAGCCGAGCTGAACGAGCTGCGCGAGGAACTGATGGAGCTGGTATCTTCCGTGCCGGGGCTATACTGCAACTTCGGCATGACCGTCTACCGCTCCAACTTCGACCAGATCAACGACGTGGTGCGCTGGGCGCACCGGCACATCGACCGGGTGCATGGGCTGGTGTTCATCACCTTCCGGGCAGCGGGCCTGGAGGCAGGAGTGGACTACTTCACCCCGGACGGTGAGCCGATCACCCCGGACAAACTGGGGTACATCTTCGGGGAGCGCGAAGTGCTGGAGGATGCGGGCATCACCTCGCGTGACGTGTGGGCCAAGATTCGGTCGGAGTTCCCGCACTACGACGCTTCAGCCTACCTGGGGGGCACGCAGCGCCACGACTCGATCAAGTGGCTGATCGGCGCGCAGATCGGGCTGGCGGGCGGGCAGATGATCGGCTCGGTCGGCCCGCGCCTGATGGAGGCCGTTCAGGTGTGGCATCACTGGTTCAAGGGCAAGTACCTCACCTACCGGCGCAGCCACCGGGTCGGCAAGCCCGTGTTCCTGACTGCGCTGTTCGACCCGAAGATGCGCGAGACATGGCGGGCCTACCTGCGGGCCGTGGCGCGCAGGCCGCTGCTGCTCTTCTCACCGGTTTACACGCAGACCATCGGCATCGTGCAGGCCCCCGACCTGATGCCGGATGGCCGCACCGACATGTGCGATTCGTGCCCCGATATGTGCGTCCACGAAGGGACGCTTGTCCACTCCTGCCGCTGGGACGAGTGGCGGCTGTATGGCGGGTACATCCGCCCGCAGCTTCAGGTCGAGGACGATCTGGAGGGGGAATTAGAGGAGGAGCTGGAGAAGGCGCTGGAACATTGAGAAGTACCGAGTACCGAGTCGCGTTCTACGGAGGTCATACTCGGAACTTGGAACTCGGCACTCGGCACTCGGCACTGTTTTTCAGGGGGAGAGGCGATGGACGTTCAGGGTAAGGTTGTTGTGATCACCGGGGCCAGCGGTGCGCTGGGCGAGGTGGTGGTGCGCCGCTTTGGCGAACGGGGCGCAAGGCTGGCGCTGGTGGATCGCAAGCCCGACCCCGCGCCGGGGATGCTCGACGGGCTGGGCGAGGCGCTGTTCATGGGCGGCACGGACGTGACCGACCCGTCCTCTGTGGAGCGCATGGTCGAGGCCGTGATCGCCGCGCGCGGGCGGATCGACGCGCTGCTCAACCTGGCCGGGGGCTGGCGGGGCGGAACGCCGCTGCACGAGACGCCGCTGGAGACCTGGGATTTCGTCATGAACCTGAACGCCCGGTCGGTGTTCGTGGTTTGCCGGGCCGTGATCCCCCGCATGATCGCCCAGGGGTCGGGCAAGATCGTCAGCGTGGCGGCCAAGTCGGGGCTGCAGGGCGCGGCCAATACGTCGGTCTACAACGCCTCCAAAAGCGCCGTCATCCGCCTCACCGAGTCAATGGCTGCCGAGCTGAAGGATCACGGGATCAACGTCAACTGCGTGCTGCCTAGCATCATCGATACGCCCGCCAACCGCGAGCAGATGCCAAAGGCGGACTTCAGCAAGTGGGTGACTCCTGACGCGCTGGCCGACGTGCTGCTGTTCCTGTGCTCGGAGGCGTCGCGGGCGATCCACGGCGCGGCCATCCCGGTCTATGGGCGGGTATGACCTCATCCGCCATCGCGCCTGCCTTTAGGAGGGCTGGCCGTTGGAGCGGTAGATAATAACCCGCGCCTTCTCCAGCGTGACCAGCCCCTCTTTGATGATGGTGTCCAGCTCGGCCACGAACTCCGCGATGCGGCCCGGCTCGTCCACGATCTCGACGACTATCGGGAGGTCTTCGGAGAGGCGCAGGATTTTGGCGGTGTGTAGGCGGCTGGTCGCGCCAAAGCCGAGCACTCCCCGCAGCACGGTTGCGCCCGCCAGGCCCCGCTCCCGCGCCATTTTAACGATCACCTCGTACAGGGGGCGTCCTCCGTGTTTGTCGCTCTCGCCGATAAAGATGCGGAGCAGTTCCGCCTCAGTCATCAGTTTCATCATCTGGCCTCCTCGCCGGTTGGCTGAAGGGAGCGAATCTCACATTCGCTTGGATAGCTCGGAGACGCCCCGCCGCAGTGTTCGCAGCGTGGATTTCGCCGTGCTGATCAGAGTCAGGGCGAGGGCAGGCCGCACGACTCCCCGGTACTGGACGGCGCTGCACACGAGCCTGAAGCCTACGTCGAAGTCTCTGGTGTGGGGCAGCGCGAAATAGCGGACCGTGTTCTGGGCGGCATCGTGAATGCTGAACCACGAACCGCCCCGCAGCACCCGTGCTTTCGTCCCACCGACCGCGATCCGCGAAGGGTTCTCATACTCGTTCAAACACCATTCCCAGACATTGCCGGCTAGATCGTGCACCCCGTAGGCGCCGACCCCCTTCGGGAACTGACCCACTGGGGTGGTGCGCGCCAGGCCGGTTTCCCGCGTGTTGCAGCGGCTGGTATCGTCGTAATAATTGCCCCACGGAAAGACGCGCCCGTCGTCGCCCTGTGCTGCTCGCTGCCACTCCTGCTCGGTGGGCAGCCGGATCGGCAGGCCCGTCCGCCGGCTGAGCCAGCGGCAGAAGGCCAGCGCATCGTACCAGCTAACGTGCTCGCGGGGGTGGTCGGGGAGGGGCCAGCGCTGGACGCCCGGTTCAGTGGGGCGGACTTCGGGCGGAAGCCCGCTCCAGCACGCATCGCTGTAGAAACCATCCAGGGCTTCGATGAAAGGCTGAAACTGGGCATCCGTCACCGGGTACTTGCTCATCAAGAAGGGGGCCACGCGGTAGACCTTGCCCTCCACCGTTACCGTGCCCGCCGGAACCTCGCACCATTCCAGCAGGGGGAGCTTGATAGCCCAAGCAGTGCCGAGTGCTGGCTGCACGTCACCCTTCCTACAGGATGCGGCCTGCCGTCAGGCCCAGGAGCATGAGGAGGAGGCCGCTGAGGTTCTGCGCTCCCAGGTTGAGAGCCGCGGCCATCCACTGGGAATCGCGCATCAGGCCGCTGGTCTCAAATATGAGGGTCGAGAAGGTGGTGAAGGCTCCCATGAATCCAACCAGTGCGACTGTGCGCGCCTCGCTGCTGATCAGCGCCCGCTCCTCGGCCAGCGACCAGATCAGGCCGAACAGGAAGCACCCGGCGGCATTGACAACAAGCGTTCCAGCGGGGAAGCTGCCATTGCCGAGCCGCTGAGCCAACCCTCCCAGGCCGTAGCGAGCCAGCGTTCCGAGCGCGCCTGCCGCTGCCAGCCAGACCAGTTTGTGCCACATGGTTTTCTCCTTGACACTGGCATGGAATCCTGGCGTGGCAGGCGGTTGGGCAACAACAAAATAACTCCTACCACGCTCAGTGCGGTAGGAGTCATTAGCCCACTGTGAGGCGGTTCAGCCTTCCAAGGCGAGTGGAGAACTCCATCTCCACTTGATAAGTTGTCTCTCGCGTGCCTTTAAGATAGCGCACAAGGGCCGTTTTGTCGAGCGGTGCGAATCCTGGAGTGGGGCAGTTGCCCTAGGCGAGCGCGAAAAGCACGCTCAGCATCATGCCATTCGCGGTGATTCTGCGATATACTCGGCTCGATCTTCTCACTGAGGTACGCCATCCCGATGAGCACCCTCTCCCGCCGCGCTATCCTCAAGTCCATCGGCCTGATCGGGCTGGGGGCCGCTGCCACGATGCACCGCCTGCCGCGGCTGCGCGCTCAGACGAACATCCCCGCGCTGCCTCCGCACTGGCAAGGACAGCCGCTTGGACGGGTCACCGGGTTGTACCAGAACGCCCGCGTCGCGCCGAACGTTGATGCCGAGGTGGTGGTGCAGCACCGCCAGGACGACATCGTGCGGGTGCGGAGGGTGGTTCATGGGCAGCCGGTGTTCTCATACAACGACCTGTGGCTGGAGACGGAGCATGGCTACATGTACTCGTCCTACGTCCAGCCGATGTGGTTTCACCTGCCCAACGTCCCGCAGGCTGACCTCGGCGACGGGCGCTGGGCTGAGGTAACCGTGCCCTACACGGACGCCTATTGGGACCCCGACGACCGCATCGGCGACCGGTTCGTCTCGCGCATGTACTATGGCTGCATCTACCGCGTCACCGAGCTGGTGACCGGGCGTGACGGCAGATCGTGGTACAAGGTGCAGGAGCTATACCAGAGCTTCTACATGCGGGCCACCCATCTGCGCCTGATCCGCGACGAGGACCTTTCCCCGATCTCGCCGGAGGTCGATCCGAGCAGCAAGTGGATCGACGTGAACTTGATGACACAGGTGCTGGTGTGCTACGAAGGCGAGACGCCGGTCTTCGCCCATCGCATCGCCAGCGGCCTGCGCGACTGGGCCACGCCGGAGGGCACGCACTACATCTTTGACAAGCGCATCAGCGAGCGGATGGTCGGCGGGCGGGCGGCCTCGGAGGAAGACAGCGATCACTACAACCTGGCGGGCGTGCCGTTCGTGTGCTACTTCACCTCGGACTGGGTCGCCACGCATGGCACGTTCTGGCACAACGATTATGGGCAGCCGCACAGCCACGGCTGTGTGAACCTACCTTCCTATGCAGCCCGCTTCGTGTGGCGCTGGACTCATCCCATCGTGCAGGGGGCTGCCCTTGACCGCTTCTTCGTGCGCCCGCCTACCCGCTTCGACGGCACGCGCGTCGAGGTGCACTATTAGGGGGGAGGGCGGCGCGTGAGGGGCAGTCGCCGGATCGCCGCGCTGGCGATCCCCACCGTTACCGTGCTGGCAGCATCGCTGCTGGTGGTGATGAACCGGCCCACGCCCGCCGCGACGCCGGAGCGGACTCCCGTCCCGACCTCGCTGCCGAAGGGGTCAACAGTTACCCCAAACCTGCCCGCCACGCCGCTCCCGACGCTCACTCCGACCTCCCTCCCACCGACGCCCACGCCGTTCGTCTACCGGATCGATCCCGTCGAGCCGCCCGGCGCACTCGGCATTCTGAACTTACATATCGCCAACCTGAGTGGCCCGCTTCCGCAGGAGCCGGTCGATCCTGCCGACCTGCGCTTGCCCGCCGCGCGCCTGCGCCCACAGACCGGGCGCTTCGGCGAGATCAGGGGCACGTACCGCCTGACCCACCTCGGCTCGGATTACATGAACCTGGCAGAAGACCCGCTCGTGCCGCCCTCGGAGAACGCGATCCTGGCAGCCGCCGTCTACCTGGAGCGCAGCACATACGCCGCCATCGCCGTCGATATGTCCGGCAACGTCCAGATGTACCTGGTGACGCTCGAAACGGACGCCGGGCCGAGGCAATACCTCTACTGCTTTGCCCATCTGAGTCCCGGCAGCAATGAGGAGGCCATCGCCCAGGCACGGGCAAACGGGGGGCATGTCGCGGTGATGGGTTATGTCACCAGTGTCAGCCCGGAGAACCCTGCCCTTAGCGACATGCACATCGGCGTGATCGACGTGGCGGCGCTGCTAGCCTTCACAGGCAGGGGCAACCTGCGCGACGGGTTGGTGGAGCTGTTCTCGGACCGCCCCCCGCGCACCAACCAGGCGTATCCGTCGATCTTCGTCGAGCCAGAGAGCATCTACCCGGCGCTTCAAGCGCTGCTAGATGAGTATACGCCGTAGGGGCGACTGGCCCTGCGCCCGTCAGGTGCGCCGTCGCTCCTACGAGCCTGTACGTGGACAGGGCAACCATTCTATGTTGCGAGATTTCAGGATCATCCTCCCCACTGAGCACGGCTCCTGGTCGCTGATGCTGACCCCGTTCGTCATCGGGGTGGGGGTGGCCGGGGTGGTGGGGGATGGCGTGAGCGCGCCCGGCATTG
>DAOTYF010000168.1:0-21337 GCA_034434995.1 Anaerolineae bacterium | reverse complement strand
CAATGCCGGTCAACAACACAGCTCCACCTGCAACCTGGAGCAGCCCTGGCCATTCACCCAGCAGCGCTATTGCCAGCAGTGTTGAACCAACCGGCTCTCCCAAGGTAATTACCCCCACCAATGAGGCAGGTAGATGCCGCAGTGCGTAGTTGGCCGCACTGTGACCGATCAGTTGAGGAATGAGACCCAATGCCAACATATATAGCATGGCACTTTGAGTATAGCCGGTGAATCGCAACCCGCTGACCAGCGCCCAGGCAGTCAGGAAGATGGCAGCGATGCCATACACCAGCCACACATACGCAACGAATCGGAGCTTGGCTCGAATGTGGCGGCCAATCATCAGGTAGGCAGCCCAGAAGATAGCCCCCATGAGTGCTAGGGCGTCCCCCCATGGGGTCAGGCTCCGCGACCCGTGCCAGTCGGCCAGACCGACTACGATCCCGCCCGCCACCGCGACCGCAATACCCAGCCAGGTCGATCGCGACGTCTTTTCTCGAAGGAACAGGGGAGCGGCCAAGGCGATCCACACAGGTGTCGTCGTGACCAGCACCACCGAGCTGATCACCGACGTGTGATCCAGAGAGGTGATCCAGGCCATGAAGTGCAGAGCCAGGCAAAGCCCGCTGAGACAAAGAATATAAAGCTCCCTACGCCCCAACTGGCTGTACTCGTGCCATACGCGCTGGCTCACCGCGACGATAGATAGGGCTAGGGTGGCGATCAGTAGCCTGTATGCGGCAATGATGAGAGGCGGTGCTCCTTCAGCACGCGCCAATCGGATAAAGACCGAGGCGCTCGACATCGCCAGCACACCGGCAACCACAGTAAATCCAAGCCTGAGGGAGGGCTTCAATGGGTTTCCTTAAAAGGCGCTTCGCCGCCTCCGGGGGCACATGCAGGAGGTCTCCGCCATGCTTGACTTCTCAGATCAAGGTAGCTACAATCACCTCGCAACCAGCTAAGGGACGCATCGATCTTAGCATTGGTCGCATTGATGGTCAATGACGGTAGTTAGCCAAACCCCCTCTCGTTTCCAAATGCTCTGTGAGGAGGCATCTGAATGGGTCATGAACTTCCCCCGTTGCCATACGATTACAATGCACTGGAGCCGTACATCGACGAGCAGACGATGCGGATCCATCATGATAAGCACCATCAAGCCTACGTGACCAACCTCAATGCAGCGCTGGAAAACTACCCCGAACTGGCTGGTAAGGCTGTTGAAGAACTGTTGAGGAACCTCGAACTCATCCCTGAGGGGATTCGGACGGCAGTGCGGAACAATGGCGGCGGTCATGCCAATCACACCATGTTCTGGTTGTGGATGAAGCCCAACGGTGGCGGCGAACCGACCGGGGCACTCGCAGAGGCTATTGGAGCGGCTTTTGGATCGTTCGCGGAGTTCAAAGATGGGTTCTCTAAGGCGGCTCTGACCCGCTTTGGCAGCGGGTGGGCATGGCTCAGTGTGGATCAAAAAGGCGGACTGGTCATCAGCAGCACACCCAACCAGGATACGCCGCTATCGGAAGGCATGGTTCCTATTCTGGGCCTTGATGTCTGGGAACATGCGTATTACCTCAAGTACCAGAATCGCCGCGCGGATTACATCGAAGCATGGTGGAGCGTTGTCAATTGGGATGAGGTCGCCAGACGATATGCAGAAGCGCGATAACGTGCTTGGCTAACCTATTCACATTGACTCTGCCCAACAGGAGAATACTCTCATGACGCACATCATTACCAGTCTGTGCCTACGCGATGGGGCGTGCAAGGAAGTGTGCCCAGTTGAGTGCATCGTTGGAGGTCAGCCAGAATCGGAGTGGCCCTGGTTCTACATTGACCCCGACACCTGTATTGATTGCGGTGCGTGCATCCCGGAATGCCCCTATGAGGCGATCTTTATCGAGGAGGAAGTTCCAGCCAGCTACGAGATGAAGGCGGGCCAGGAGCGCGTTCCACATGATACCAAGCAGCGTGTTAAGGCCGCTGGCGGCGAGGTAGTTGATCTGACCAAGGACATCCAGTTCAACTACGACTTCTTTCAAAAAGGACCCGGCTACGACGCTCTGGAATGATCACTTGGCCGGCTTTAGCATTCGCTGGGACAGGAGCAGCGGTGGGCTGCTCCTTCTGTTTAGATGACTAAGGAGGCAGCGAAGTGGTCGAATGGCGAACTGAGAAGGACTCGCTGGGGGAACTACAGGTTCCCGCCCAGGCATTGTACGCCGCCCAAACTCAGCGTGCTGTTGAGAACTTTCCCATCTCTGGGCTGAAGCAGTATCGTGCGTTCATCTGGGCTATCGGGGCCGTTAAGCGTGCTGCGGCGGAGGTTAATCTCGGTTTGGGGCTGTTCAAGGATCGTCTGGTTGGTGATAGAGTGATATCTGCTGAGGAGATTGCCAGAGCCATTATGCAGGCGGCTGAGGAAGTAATGGAAGGCAAGTGGGATGAGCAGTTTGTGGTTGATCCATTCCAGGCTGGTGCAGGCACATCTCACAACATGAACGCGAATGAGGTCATTGCTAACCGGGCCAATCTGATCCTCGGGTTTGCGCTTGATGACCCTGATAAGCCAGTGCACCCCAACGATCATGTCAACATGGCTCAATCTACCAACGATGCCATTCCGACCGCTATCCGCCTGGGGTGCTTGTGGCGGATGGATGAGTTGGTCGAGGTTCTGGATGACCTTGCAGCCGCCTTGCGCGAGAAGGCTCAAGAATTTGACGACGTGATCAAGTCTGGCCGCACTCACTTGCAGGATGCTGTCCCAGTACGGCTGGGGCAGGAATTTGGGGCCTATGCGCGAACAGTTGAGCGCTGCACAGACAAGATCGTCGAGTCTGCCCGCAGCCTGCGTCGGCTGGGGATTGGCGGCACGGCAGCCGGGACGGGTCTAAATGCGCATCCTGAGTACCATGGGCGGATGATTGCGGCCCTGGAGCGGCTCACGGGCCTGGAACTGGAAACAGCGGATGACCTGTTTGAGGCCATGCAGTCCATGGCTGACCTGGTGCACTTCAGCGGCGCGATGCGTACCCTGGCTCAGGATATGACGCGAATTGCTAACGACCTCCGGCTGCTGGCCTCTGGCCCCGCGACTGGGCTGGCCGAGATCACCATGCCAGCCATCCAGCCGGGTTCGAGCATTATGCCTGGCAAGGTGAACCCCAGTATCGCTGAGATGGTCAACCAGGTCATGTTCCACGTCATGGGCAACGATCTGACAGTGATGCTGTGCGGTCAGGCCGGCCAACTGGAACTCAATGTGATGATGCCTGTTCTGGGCTATAACCTCTTCCAGATGATGGACCTCTTGATCAGCTCTCTGCGTGTCCTACGCACAAAAGCCATCGAGGGGGTGGTCGCAAATCGGGAGCGGGCGGAGGGGTGGCTTGCTCGGAACGCTATTCTGGTCACCGCCTTGAACCCGGTTATTGGCTACCTGAAGGGCGCTGAGGTTGCCAAAGAAGCGATGGCGACAGGCCGTCCGATCCGTGAGGTCGTGATCGAGAAAGGTTATTTGACTGAGGAGGAAGCGGATCGGCTGCTGGATGCTCGCAGGATGACTGAAGGGGGTATCATGCAGTGAGGTCGGGCGCGGGGTGAGGGCAGGGGTCTCCCCTATTCCCTCCCAGCATTTGGCTGGGCGGGCTTGGTCATTGGATCGTTCTGACAAAGATGTGCAAGGCCGCCTGAGGGCCAATGTGATGCTCGTCGTCTCCCACCTGAATGCGGATCGAGCCACCGTACGGCGGAGTCTCAAGAACGGTAAGCCTCACACCTGGCCTCAAGCCGAGGCCCGCCAGGTAGCGTAGCAATCCGGGATCGTCATCGCTGACCCGCTCCACCGTTCCATGCTGGCCGGTCTCCAGTTCACTCAGCCGAAGACCTGAACCATGAGCGACGTGGCCATCCTGGGTTGGGATGGGTGAACCATGCGGATCTATTTCGGGGTATCCAAGCAGCGCAGCGATCCGCTCAATGAAACGTGGTGATACGGCATGTTCGAGTCTCTCGGCTTCCTCATGCACCTCGTCCCAGCTATAGCCCAGAGAGCCAATGAGATACAACTCGATCAGCCGGTGGTTTCGGATGACCTCTAGTGCGATCTTCTCCCCCGATGCGGTCAGAGTCACTCCACGATAGGGTTCATGTTGAACGTACCCCAGGCCAGCAAGGCGCTTGATAACGCCGGTCACCGATGCGGGTTTCACCCCCAGGGCGCGGGCGATAGAGGTTGTGCGTACTGGCGAGTCCTCCTGCTGGAGGTTGTAGATTGTCTTGAGGTAGTCCTCACGCTCCCGTGTGATCACGTTAACCCTCTGCATAATTTTAGGCCAGCAAAAATCTAAAGAGATTATAGCACCACACGAAACGGTGTGAGGCTCGCATTTTCATGACTCCGGATAGGCTGATCTTGATTTCTGAGCAACTGGATTTCATCCTGCATAGCGCTTATAACGCCCTACCTGATGAAGTGTGCGGCTTCCTAGCGGGGGTAGGGGGATGTGTCCACCAAGTTTACCCGATCCGAAACGTAGCGCCATTTCCAACCCAGCGGTTCCTGATGGATGATCGGGAGCAGATTGACGCCTTGATAGACATTACAAGGCGCGGTTGGCAGGTGGTTGCGATCTACCACTCCCATCCAACTGGGCCACCCACTCCATCGTGCCGTGACCTTGTTGAGGCGACCTACCCGGATGCGCTGATGGCGATCATTGCCCCTGATGATCACGCCAGAGCGCTCCGCCTCCGTGCCTATGCAGTGCATGGGAAAGGTCTCCTGGAGATTCCTGTCTTGGTCACGGGGGAAGCGGGGCAGAACCTGGACGCGCTGTAGGTGTTACAGTGGATCGTCAACATCGCATCCGGGGGGGATGATGACCATGCCAACCGTAGGGATCGTTCTATCTATTCTGACGGCTTATCTGCTGGGAAGCATTCCAGTGGGGTTGATCGTTGTAAGAGCGCTGAGTGGGAAAGATGTCCGCGCTGTCGGCAGCGGACGCACGGGTGGAGCCAACGCGCTACGTGCCGCAGGGGTCCTGGCGGGCGTTCTGACCGGCCTCGGCGATATGACTAAGGGCTTCCTGGCAGTTTATGCTGCACGATTGTTGAGCGGGGGAAGCATTCCCTGGCTGGAAGCAGCATCTGCCGCGGCCGCAGTGGCCGGGCACAATTGGCCGGTGTACCTGCGCTTCAGGGGTGGCGCTGGCACTGGTCCGAACATTGGTGCAGCCGCCGCCTTGTGGCCGCTGACCGCCCTGATCCTGGTGCCCCTTGTGCCTGCCGTTCTGGTTGTGACTGGCTATGCATCGGTGACCTCGACTGTCGCCTCGATCGCGATCCTGGCGATCTTTGTGGTGCGGGCGCTGGCTGGCGGGAGTCCCTTTGCTTATGTCGCCTATGCGTTGGCAACAACCTTCCTGGTTGGGTTAGCGCTTATTCCCAACTACCGGCGATTGATAGCGGGCACAGAGCGCAAAGTGGGGTTGCGGTTTGGGGGCGGCTTCTCTGGTGATGAGCAGGGGGTGACTCAAGGAAGATAAACGGTGATCCATTGGCCGTCCTGTACCTGCCCGATGCCGGGGTTATGGACGCTGCAATCGCCCCAATTGCTGCAAGTGAGGACTCCGGTGACCCCGGAGTAGGTTGTTGTGTCGTACAAGGCCTGACGCAATGCCTGTCGCCCGATGTACAGCCCATCGGGGCCACTGTGGGCCACTCGTTCAATCGCTGATAACAACAGCATGGTGGCATCATAGGCGTAGGCGACAATCGGGCTGGAGGGTGGCTCACCGTACCGCTCGATGTAGCGCCGTACCAGAGTCTCGTAGGCGGGGCTGCTGAGCACGGGGCCGCTCGCGTAGGTTCTGTTTGCGGTATACCCGGTTTCCCCAAGGAACCAGTTTGACCAATAGTAACGCCCGCCGAGTAGGGGTACTTCTCCCATGTCCGCAGTGGCCTTCTGGATCACTATGCTGACAGCGTCGTCAGGTAGGAGAGGGGCATAGATCAAATCCGCCCCCGCGCCTGTGCTGACCAACAGCGCTGAGCGAGCATCTCCGCTGCCTGGTGTCACAGTCTCTCGCGCAACAATTTCCCCACCCAGATAACCGAAAAGGGCCTCGAATGCCGTCGCTGCGCTGGCTGTATTGGGTGTCCCATCGTCAATGATCGCCGCGCGCCGCGCTCCTAGCTCAAGGTAGGCGAAGCGGGCCGCAAGTTCCCCTTCATGCGCGTCGTCGTACATGGTACGGAGAAACGCATCGTTGTGCATGACATGATCGGTAAGACTGCTCGCCCCGCACGAAGGGGAGATGGTAGTATAATGCCCCTCGTCATAAATGCTGACCGACCCAATACACGAAGCTGAGCATGTAGGCCCGATAACAGCCACAATGCGTGGGTCACTGGTCTGCGTAAGGGCAGCGGAGCGGCCTCCTCCTTCAGAACACTGCACATCCAGCGTTGCGAGGTCGATCCTCCAACCCTGAATGCGCCCGTAATCCGCCACCGCCATTTCGGCTCCTCGGAGTTGCTCCTCTGCATCACGGTTGATTCCAGCTTCAAACCCTGCCGCTGTGAAACCGATGCGGATGGGCTGGAATCGTGCCACCCGAACCGTGCCCCAAGGATCTTCGAGGGGGGTTGGTTCGCTATTAGCTGATGCACACGAGGCGAGAACTAGCCCAGCTAGTAAAGAAAACCAGATCAATTGCTTTGGGGAAGACGACATGACCGCCTGCCTGCTGATCACAACAGGGAGCTTGCAGTGCCCTTGGCCAGTGTAACATGGGGCTGAGTGGAGAGGCAATTGGGGTATTGCACTTATAGGGTACAATCGCAAGAGCGCGTTGCCAGCCGATCACACAGAGGAGTCCGCTCATGCTCGAATATGTTCTGGCGGGGTTCGTTGGCATATTATTGGGCGGGGCTGTCAATCTGCTTGCCGACCATCTTCCGTGTTATCGATCACAGGGCGGTCGGGGCGAACAGGTTGAGGAGGCTGCTGAGGCAGCAGAGTCAGTGGAGAGCGGCCATCGTCGCCTGTTACCTCGTCACTTTGTGGTGATAGCCCTCCTCGCAGGCATCGCGATCTACGTGTGGCAACGCTGGGAAGCTCCCTTCATGATCGCTGCTCAGCTATTCTATCTGGCATTATTCGTGTTGGTCGCTGTGATCGATCTGGAGCACCGACTGGTGCTTAGCATTGTCATGTTGCCCGCGTTTGCTTTGGCACTCGTTGAGATCGCCATCACCCGGAGGGTAGCACTGGCTGATGCGTTGGTTGGCTACGCGGTCGCCCAGATCGCAGTCATGATCTTTTACCTGGGTGGATCAGTCTATTTATGGGCCATCAATGCTCACCGTGATGAGCCGGTTCGAGAGGTTGCCTTTGGCTTCGGTGATGTAACGCTGGCGACGTTTTGCGGCATGGTACTAGGCTATCCCGCCGTTGTCCATATGCTCATTTTGATGGTCTTGCTGGGTGGTGTGATAGGTCTGATATACCTGCTTGTGCGAGGCGTGATCCATCGCCGATACGAGGCCCACATGGCGATCCCCTATGGGCCAGCCATTGTGATAGCTGCTGCAATGATGCTGCTGTGGGGGGACAGAATCGCCTACTGGGTTATGGGAGGTCGGTAATGCTGGCAGCCATATCCTGCCGCGTGATGATCCCTGCGCCCACAACACGATCCCCCTGATACATCACTACCCCCTGACCTGGAGCAATGTCCGGCACAGGCCGGTCGAACCGTACCTCCACGGCGTCACAACCTATCGGGACGACCCACGCTGCGATGGGGCTGGCGGTGTAACGGGTCTTCACCTCTGCCCGGAACTCGGAAGGGGGTGGTGCGCCATCCAGCCAGTTAACCTCGACGGCGCGCAGGGAGTCCGTGCCCAACTCACTGCGCGTCCCAACGACCAGGGTGTTGGACTGCGGTTCCTTCGCCAGTACGTAGAGCGGCTCTGGCCAGGCTATCCCCAGGCCCTTGCGCTGACCGATAGTGTAGTTCAAGAGGCCGGTGTGCGTTCCGATGATCTCCCCTGAGCGCAGTCGAATCGGCCCAGGGATGACGGCATGTGGCGCAGCCTCACGCATGAAGCGCCGATAATCCCCATCAGCGATGAAGCAAAGGTCCTGGCTATCGTTCTTACTGGCAACAGGCAGCCCGAATCGGGCGGCCAGTTCACGTACCTGCGGCTTGGTCAAATTGCCAACGGGAAACAGGGCACACTGAAGCTGCTTCTGCGTCAGGACGCTCAGCACATAGCTTTGATCTTTGAGCGTGTCAACTCCTTTGTGAAGCTGGTACACGCCCCGCTCATCAACGACGATGCGTGCATAGTGGCCCGTTGCGAGGTGGGTAGCGCCTCGTGCCTGGGCCTCATTCAACAGATAGGTGAATCGAATATGGCGGTTGCACGATAAACATGGATTCGGGGTTACACCCTCGCTATAACCGCTTACAAAACCGTCCACAACCCATGTCTTGAAGGCATCCCGAGCGTCAAGAACCTCGAAGGGGATGCCGAGTTTGCGTGCGACGAAGTGAGCGTCGAGCATCTGATCGCGCGTGCAGCAGCGGTTGTCGCGGCGACCCATGATGTACCCCGGCTCCGCCCATAAGCGGAGCATCATCCCGATCACCTCGTAACCTTGCTCAACCAGCAGGGCGGCAGCAACTGAGCTATCAACACCACCGCTCATAGCCACCGCCACACGGCCCCTATCCTGACTTCTCATAGCTGGCTCAATAATCAGACCGCTGTATTCGAAATTCAAGCGTGCGGATTGTAGCGCAGGCATACAGGCCATGCCACCCTGTAGGTGCTCTGTGCTCGCTGCAATTCCAGCGTGGCCTATCATACTGCCGCGTCAAAAATCGGCCCTTGCTCCGGGCCAAGGGGTGTATTATGATTCTGCCTGCTGGAGCAGCTTCCCTCAGTGAAGCCTCTGCGTTTCCTACTCGGTATTCCTCTCGAAAGGAAAAAGCGATGGCAGCCATTACAGCGATACGGGGGCGCGAGGTGCTCGATTCTCGCGGCAACCCCACTGTGGAGGTCGAAGTCCGCACACAAGACGGAGGCTGGGGCCGGGCCATTGTGCCTTCCGGCGCTTCCACCGGCGCCCATGAGGCACTCGAACTGCGTGATGGGGACAGGCAGCGCTTTGGCGGCAAGGGGGTAACACAAGCGGTTGCCCATGTGAACGATATCCTGGCCCCTGCGCTGATCGGGCACGAGTCCCTCGATCAGATTGGCATTGACACGCTGATGGCATCGGAGCTGGACGGCAGCCCGAACAAAGCAAAGCTCGGCGCTAATGCGATCCTGGGTGTCTCGTTGGCGGTGGCCAGAGCTTCTGCCAACAGCCTGGGACTGCCTCTGTATCGCTACATTGGTGGCGTCCATGCACACGTGCTGCCTGTGCCCATGATGAATATCCTCAATGGGGGCAAACATGCCGCAGATAGCACGGATTTCCAGGAATTCATGATCGTGCCTGTCGGCGCACCGACCTTCGCGGAGGCCCTCCGCTGGGGCGTGGAGATTTATGATGCGCTGAAGAAAGTGCTTAAGGGCAGAGGGCACAGCACCAACGTTGGCGATGAGGGTGGGTTCGCACCGAGCCTGCCCAGCAATGAGGCGGCTATTGAGGTAATCCTCGAGGCTATCGACGCGGCTGGCTACCGTGCCGGCGAGCAGATCATGCTGGCGCTCGATCCGGCTGCGAGCGAAATCTACGAAGGTGGCAAATATAACCTCAAGAAGGAGGGCCGTGCTCTGACTGGCGAGGAAATGGTGCTCTTCTGGGAGGACTGGGTGGGCAAGTATCCTATCATCTCTTTAGAGGATGGGCTGGCCGAGGATGATTGGGACTCCTGGGTGTTTCTGATGGAGCGGCTGGGAAGCCGCATTCAGATCGTAGGTGACGATTTGCTGGTAACCAATACAGAGCGTATTCGCCGGGCGCTGGAATTGGGGGCAGTGAATTCGCTACTGGTCAAAGTCAACCAGATCGGCACCCTCACAGAGACTATTGCCGCTGTCGAGCTAGCTCATCGCCATGGCTGGACCGCGGTCATCTCGCACCGAAGTGGGGAGACCGAGGACTCCACGATTGCTGACCTCGCAGTGGCGCTCAACGCGGGGCAGATCAAGACGGGGGCCCCAGCGCGCAGTGATCGAGTAGCGAAGTACAATCAACTCTTGCGTATTGAAGAGGAGTTGGGTGCTGCAGCCCACTATCCTGGGATGGCTGCCTTCACGAGGCAGCGGCGTGCATAGTGGGCAGGCCAAGAAGCTGCCCGGTCGGAGCAGCCTGCTACTCTCTCGTTCAGAGTCCTAGGGCAGTTCGTCATCGAAGCCAACATCGGGGTAGGGGGAAGACTCATAGGCTGCGCCAGCGGGGGCTGCGCTTGGTTGCCGCGTCTGGGGAAGCCGGTCCGGTTGGGGGAATTCGCAGTAGGGGCAGATTGTCCAGGGAAGCTCCAGCAGATGACCACAGTGGGGGCAGGGTTTTTTCAGCTTAGTATGACAATAGGGACACAGTAACCAATCATCTTTGATTGGGTGATTGCAGCCAGTACAGACTTTCTTCTCTTCGATCTCTTGAAGCAGCGCTTCCTCTTCAAGGGCGCGCTGGTATTGCTCGGCGAGCGTTTCACGTGGACGAAGGATCAGATATACGAGCAGACCTGGAACATTGAGAACGCCGACCACCAGGGCCGCAAGCGCCTGCGCGAATGTATCGCGCGAGCGGGAGCGCATATCGCGGTACGTCCAGATGATCATGGCGATCCATAATGCTGTGCCTGTGGCAGCGACAACGGCCACAGCCGCCATAAGCACGCCACTGAGGCGCTGGAAATCAACGGTGAGATTAAACGGCAAGCACCGCCTCCTTGACGACGGATGATTCGCGTGGCACGCGATTATACAGTGCGCCGGATCGAGAGGCAACCGCCGTCCGGCTTGAGGATCAGTTGCTGCCGAACCGTACAATCTCTGGAGATGGTCGGCCCCCGGTAGCGAGAGATTGACTCCCCAGTCTGGGTCAACTATTATAACGGCGCGGCCTGTGCCTAAGTGTTTGGCTGGGAGAATCTTCCGCGAAACGCTTAGAATGGGCGATGTGACGTTAGTTCCTTCGGCCCTGCTGCATAAAGGATGTGCCCATGCCAAGCGACCCGACCTACCACGTCCTGCTGCTACCGCGCGAGAACTATTGGGAATGGGTGGAAGCCTCGCGTGGCTATGCAGTACGTTTTGGCATTTCGATTACTGCCTTGCCCCAGAACGCAGCTCGTTTTCACCCTCCTCACCAAATCATCAGTGTAGTGGCAGCACCAGACGCCTATCCTGGCTATGGGGACATCGTCGCCTGGCTAAAGGCACAAGCGCCTGAAGCCAGATTGGATGTGCTTGAGGTCACCGCACCCAATGAGCTGCACCCGCTTCTTCAATCCCGCATCAGCAGCGGTATGCGATTAGGGCTTGAGCCTGGAGAGGGAGGGACGCCGGGCATCGCGCCTCCATTTCACCTGTTGTGGCCTACTGACCACCCTCTGATCGTCCAGGGCTTTGGACAGAATCCAGAAATCTATCGCCGATGGGGGCTTCCTGGTCACGAAGGTGTCGACATTCAGGCCCCTCTTAATGCGGCGGTCTACGCCTGTGCTGACGGTTTAGTTTATTTGGTGCATGACGGCGCTGCCGGCCATCCATACGGGATTCATGTGCGTATCCGTCACGCTGATGGCTTTAGCACCATCTATGCGCATCTCAATCAGGCACTTGTCCATGCAGGTCAAATAGTCAGCGCAGGGGAACGCATTGGTTTGGCCGATTCGACAGGCAATACTACGGGCGGCCATGTGCATTTGACCTTCAAAAAGGAAGGCGCGACTGCGGCGGGCCTGACCAGTTTCCCCAACGACATCCTTGATCCCACACCCTTTCTCTTCTTCCCTCCAGAACGCCGCCCGCCGGCTCCCCTACCTGCCGAATGGCCCTATCGACATTGCCTTGTGGGCCTGCATGGCCGTGTTGATGGGCCAATGGAGCGTACAGACTGGGATGTGGTTCGGGACGCTCGCATTGAGGCGCTCAAGTTGAGCAGGCTTGCTTCGCCGGAGGATGTGGATCGGGCGCGGGAAGTGAATCCGAACATCTTTGTGTTGGTTGGTCTCTCCGCCGACTTTCGGAACCGCCGTGTGGACGCCGCGACGTTTGCTCAGGTGGTTGAGGACGATCTGAGTCGATTCTATGATAAAGGCGTGCGTTATTTTGAATTGCATAACGAGCCGAATCTGACACTTGAAGGATACGGATCAAGCTGGCGGTCAGGCCGCGAGTTTGGGGAGTGGTTTCTACAGGCGGTTGGGTATCTCAAGCCGACCTTTCCGGAGGCCCGTTTCGGCTGGCCGGGCCTTTCACCAGGCCCGACGGCTGGGATGCGTTTTGATCACACCATTTTTCTGGAGAGTGCGGGAGCGCTTGTCAACCAGGCGGATTGGATCGGATGCCACTGTTATTGGCACAGTGAGGGAGACATGCTTTCCCCCGAAGGGGGGCTGGGTTTTGAATTTTATCGTGCTCGCTGGCCTGACAAGCTGATCTTCATCACCGAGTTCAGCAACCCCTCCCCCCAGATTGATTGGCAAACCAGAGCTAGCCAGTACCTCCGATACTATAGGTATCTTTACGATCAGGCGGGCCTAGGGGCGGCCCTTTCGTTTGCTATTTCCGCCTCCTCCAGCTTTCAGAACGAAACCTGGCGTTCCGAAGATGGGCGGCTCAGACCAGTTGCATCGATAGTGGGTATGCGTGCATTCTAGCCTGCTGAGGAACGGCGCGAAGAGGAGAATAGTGCGATGGCTAACCTGCTCACTAACCCTGGTTTTGAAGGGAACTTCCGGGCGTGGAACGGATTGCCCGACATCAGCGTGGCTGAGGGCTGGCTTCCCTTTTGGGTGGCTCAGCAGCCATCGGATGAAGCATGGAAGAACCGCCGTCCGATTTTCCGGGCAGCTCCGCGCTCGCTGGATGCTCGGCGCGTACGCACGGGTCAGACGGCTCAGATGTACTACACAAGTTGGGGGACTCACATCGCCGGGATCATGCAGACTGTCTCTGTAACGCCAGGCCAACGCCTTCGGCTGACTGCCTACGGTCACGCCTGGAGTACTGACTCGGATACGCCTGAGCATAGCGACAACCCTGGGCAGGTTCGGATGCGGGTTGGTATCGATCCGGCGGGTGGCCTTAATCCCTTTGCCTCGACGGTCATATGGTCGGCGGAGCGGTCGGTCTACGACGCCTACGATGCGGGGTTCACGGTCGAGGTGATAGCCACAGGGCCCCAAGCGACCGTTTTTCTTCTCAGCGCACCGCTGTGGCCAAAGAAGCACAATGATATCTACTGGGATGATGTGGAGTTAGAAGTCATCGCTGGTGGAACTGCCCTGAGCGATAGCGATGTCCTGTTGATGTTGGAGAGCGCGACACAGCAGCCGTTGTCACCGGTCGTGGTCAGCGCAAGCAGCGTTATGCCCCTGACTCATGTCCAGCTTATCGTCAGCGGCCCAACTGGCGCTGTGGAAACCCGATATCGGGGTGTAGAGCAGGGCGAGCGCGGTTCTGTCTGGCGCTGGGAGTTCGTTCCGCGGGTCGCGGGCCCTTACACAGCTACGCTCAGCGCGGACGGCATCCAGGCGGTCAGTTCCAGCGTCCGCATTGGAGGTGTTTTAACTCCAGCCGTATCCACTGGGACAGGCTCAACCCAACCAGCACCAATGAGCGCGCGTGGGCGCCCTCGCACCCAATATCACCGTGTCTACGTGTTGTTGCCACCAACAGCGGGCAAAGAGTGGGTTCAAGCTATCCTCAATAGCGGGGCATGGGAACGTGAGCGCTGGACGGTTGGCTACAGCGCCGACGATGCCGGGATCGGCGATCTCGACCGGCGCACTGTCATTGTGATCAATCCATCTGCTTGGCCTGACCCCATTATTCCCTGGCTGGAGATGTGGTATCCTCAGGTAGCTGTTCATCCAGTGACAGCCGTTTCGCCGGACGACTTACAGGCTGTGCTTCAGACTCTGGACTTGGGCAAACCGCCGGAGCTGGGGTAGGGGGATCAACATAGGGCTACTTTGGGACTCAGTGCCCAGCACGCAGCTCGATCTCCGATACATAGACCATGTAGGCATGTCCTGATGCATAGAAACTGACCTCCGTGATGCGTACGGGACGCTGACTTGCTGGCAGCAGAGACAGCAGATTCCCCGTCTCGTAGGTATACCAGCTCCCTAGGTTGATGCGTTCGTGGTCGGTGCGGCAGGTCAAGCACGTCATGGGGTAGTTCAATCCTGGATCGTATGTCGAATAGAAACCATGAATGTAAACCTGTTCCGCCCCCGTAGGGTCAATGTATTTCATGTGGAGCATCATGGGACACTCGCTCCCTGCAATGCCGCAAGTTGAGAGTGATTGCTCGGCGATATAGAAAGTGGCCCGCAGCTCCAACGAACGATAGCGCGACACATCAACAGACAAGGGCTGGACCAATCCCGTCTCTCCATGACCCAATGCTTGGCCTGGCCAGTTTGCCTGAGATCGATCAATCACAACGATCGTCCGTCCATCGAACGATCCGTTGTAAGCTGTGCCAGGAGGCTCTCGGTCGTTGTAGAAACGCCAGCCGACCTCAAACGGTTGCTCGAAGTCACTGTTAGCCAGTAGGGACTCCCCAGCATCCTCTACAACCAGCTCACTGTTGCGTTCCTGAATAATCGTTCGGTTGCCCTGCCTCAGGGTCACATGACGCCCGCTGCTGCTCTCCACGACCCAGGCTTCACCCTCAAGGCTGGTAATGTCTGTGTTGCGCGGTGAGACATTAACCAAGCATTGCCCTTGAGTTGCTATCCGTGCGAACGTATGGGGCGTCACGATTTCCAAGTGAGTGGATCGGTTAGGGGGATCGAGCACCAAAAGCTCGGCTCTACCAACCTCGCTCTGAATCTGAACCAGGTATGGGCTTTGATTGAGTCCATAGCGGGGGGCGCGAGCAGCGCGGATCAGAAGGTGGCTATCGCGAAAGATCACCACTGAGGCGATAGGCTGGTCGTTGCGAGGATCAGAGAAGGTCAGGACAGCTTGTGTATTCGGATCGGTCTGGATAATAGCGCCCGGCTCCAGGTCTCGCTGCAGATCGTTCACCGCAATGGGTTGGCCTGTATCGGGGAGAATGACGCTGGCCGTGCCGCGTGCGACGGTGAGGCGGATATCCAAATCGACAGTGGATTGGAACACAAACCACTGGGCGGCATAGACGATTGTCCCGCATAGCGCTAGAAAGGTAGCGAATGAGGCTAGCAGAATCCGCCAGGCCAATTGTTCAGGGTTATGATGCATGATGCCAAAACAAGGGTTGTTGTAGAGGGACGCTAGAAGTAACGGATCGTGAATTCCTCGAGATCGCCCGACCCCTCCTCCCACAGATGTTCGACCCGGCTCACATGTGCGGATGGCGGGCCAACACGCAGGAATTCAAGCAGTGCCTCGAGCGATGCCTGATCCCCCTCGGCTAACGTTTCAACTGTGCCATCAGGGCGGTTGCGTACCCACCCTGTCAGGCCGAGTTCGCGCCCCCTGCGGGCAGTGTAAGCGCGGAAGTTCACCCCCTGCACACGCCCATATACGATTGCATGTAGGCGTTTCTTATCCTCTTGCGGAGATGAATCGTTCATACTCGCTCATTCTCCCGTTTGGTTTGTTGCCTCTTCCTGGGAGATCGGCTTGAGCGCAACGCGCGTGTCAAACAGGGGTCGCTCGTCCTGGCGCGACGGTTGGGGCGCGATGAACAGCAAAGCCAAGGAAATGCTTACCAGCCAGACGACTAGCCAGGGAACCAGCGAGGTATTAGAACGCGGTGTTCGTGCCAGTCTCTCACTCAGGTCTGCCTGCCATTGGCGCTCCAGGTCGGCAAGCGGAATGCCGAGCGCTCGCTCTACACCGGCACTGCATCCCAAACCGTCGGCATAAGCGTTCATCAGGGCGGTGACCTGTGAGGTTCCATACCGCTCAGTGATGTAACGCATCAGGCTTTCGCTCTGTGCATAAGCGAGTGCTGCATCGTGGGGCGACATGTTGGTAAAGCTGGGCACGCATAGCGTGTCGAGGGAGAGCACCACGCCACCTCGAGATGCTTCATATAGAACGTCACGAAGGGTCAAGTCCGGCTCGGGGGCGGTCATCAGGGCCAATCCCTCGTTAAACCAGCCCGGCACGTTCCCAGCCCGATCCCACGCCGCGGCGAACACCGCCAAGTGAATCATCTCGTGTAGCAGGTCTCGTTGGAGATTAGCCACCATTTCCGGCCCTGGCTCCGCGGCCAGGATGATGGCCGATTGATCAGGGACAGCATAGGCGGCTACCCAGTCATGCACCTGGAGCTGGTGCAGCCGCAGGCTGTATGCCATTGAGGCAAGGTCGGGATACACATAGATGTGTATCATCTCCGCATCAACAGCAACTCCGACAATACGGCTGGCCTGCGAGCTTGCCTGAGTTGCTACCTGGAGAGCGGCTTGGCTCACTGCTGGGTCGCGCCCGTCGGTGTGCACCGTGATATTCCCCACCCTCTCAACCGACCATTCCCAGGGTGTGGCGTTGTTTTCATACTGATAGGTTGCCGCTTCGGAACGGAACTGGCTACCTGCTGCGTCCTGAAAGTCCCAGTGATAGGTCAAAGTTGCAACAGGAGGAAGGTGCAGTGTCCCAACAGGGATCGTATGTGATACCGTGACGGTGGTCCCCGGCTCGACGGGCACGGACTCTATGGTCTGATCAGGATGGTTGAGTATCTGAACGGTCAAGCGAGCGCCTGTGATTATAGAGGACGCAACAGCCCGCACATTGAAGGTCAGCGAATCCCCGTACAGCGCGATGACCGTTTGCTCTGCAGGGATGAGGATACCATCCTGGGCCTCCGCCATAAGAGGTGGCCTTGCCATCAGCAAAGCCAGCAGAACCACCCCGCCAATCACCGTCCGACAGAAATGAGTTTCCCGGCTCCCGTTCCCGGGCGAGGCAGGAAGATCATGTTTCGTCATCATCTTCCAGGTCGTCAAATTCGTCTTCGTCCTCGAAGTCGGCACTGGGTGTGAACATGTACGTCACAAAATCGCCAGTTGACAGGGCAGCGGTGTTGATAGAATCCTCGATGGCCTCCAGCAGGTCGCCATCATCCTCTTCATTCATCAACCGGAGCAGCACATTCTGCGCTTCTAAGCCTCCGATCTCCCCCAGCGACCAGATGGCGGCTTCCCTGATCTCACGGTCAGGGTCTCTTGCCAGACGTGCGAGGCGGGGCACGGTCGAGGCCAGCCCAAGCTCACCGGCAGCTCGGGCTGCTTCGTAGCGCAGCTCTGGCTCGGCTTCATCCAGTGCCCGAATAACATAGCGTGCCCAGCGCCGGTTGGCGCTACGACCCATTGCGAACAACGCTGTCGCCTGCATGGCAATGCTTTCATGCTGCCGGGCGCTATCAATCAGATCATCAATACCCTCGCGCCCTGAATAGGCCAAGCTTTCCAGTGCCCGGCGCTGCACGTCCAGCTCCTCGTGATCGGAGTCGAAGACCTCCAGCAAAGCGCTCTCTGCTTCTGCCGTGCTGCCATCGGGCAGGTCTCCCAGCTCGCCTGCGAGGACGAAACGGCCCAGCGCTTCGGCAGCGGCAGCCCTGACCTCAGCGGCTTCGTCCATCTGGAGCAGATGGATAAGGGTGTGCATCGTGGCTATGTCCTCGCTGATCCAGAGCGCGGAGATAGCGTAGCGGCGTACGGTCGGGTCCTCATCCTGCAACGCAAACTGGGCGACTGTGGAGAAGTCCAGATCGAAGTTGGTTTCGCTACTTTCGGCCATCCGGCTCAAAAGCAACTGCCTCCGTTCCACAGGCACCTCGTGCCAGCGTTGCTTGAGCAGGGCAAAGTCCTCCGGCGCTGGATCGGACAGGCGGTAGATCAGGGCTGCACGCAGCCGATCTGTTGGATCGATCAGGCTGTCGAGCAGCGCATCGAAAGTTTCGGCTTGTTTGTCTCTCAACGCACCACCAACGGATCAACTATGTCTAGATAGACGAACACCAGCATAGCCGTGACCAAGATCGCAAAACCAATGAGGTGAACTACCGTTTCGCGCTGAGGGTCAACGCGCCTGCCACGAACGGCTTCGATCAGAACAAACAGAATCCTGCCCCCGTCTAGCGCGGGCAGAGGCAGCAGGTTGGTGATTGCCAACGCGATGCTGATGGCGGCTGTCAGACGGATAATCGGCCAAGCAACGTTCTGGTCAATCGAACTGTCTATAGCTTGCCCGCCTAGCTGGCTGATCCCAATGACGCTGACCGGGCGTAGATAGCGCGCCGGTATCTGTTGCTGAATGACCGCAACCGGCAGCTCAACAAAGGCGCGGGCGTAGGTGGCCAGCTCCTTCAGTGCTTCCCCCACTGCCTCAAGCAGACCATACTGTCGGATTTCGAACCTGGATTGTATCTGGATGCCAATGGGGCCTTGCCCTTCGGGTGGGTTTGTGCGCGGCGTCACTTCGATATGCAGCGTTGATGAACCGCGCATGACGGTCAATACAATTGGCTCCCCCGGTGCTTCGGCAACCCGATTGCGGATATGGTTAGTCAGGGCTTCATAATGGTCGATCTCAACGTCGTCGGCGAAGAGAATGATATCCTGAACTTGAAGGCCCGCCTGCTCTGCTGGGGAATCAGGTTCGATCCTCGCCACAAGTGCGCCTGGCTCATCGACAGGGGTAGGGGCGCCGATCATGAACATGGCAACCAAGAGGGCGAAGGCAACTAACACATTGGCGGCTGGCCCAGCGATCAGTACGGTGAGGCGTGCCCCTTTGGATGCAGATGCAAATCCTCCCCCTACAGCGGGGTCATCCTCGCCTGCTGGGCGCATGAAGCCACCAAGGGGTAGCCAGTTCAATGTATACTTTGTCCCCTTAAGTTCGAACAAGGTGAACATGCGGGGCGGATAACCGATCCCGAATTCTTCAACCCTGATGCGGTTCAGGCGGGCCGCGATGAAATGCCCCAGTTCGTGCAGGAAGATCAGCGGCCCGATCACGATAAAGAACGCCAGGATCGATAACTCCGTGCTGTTCAGACTCATGTAACACTAAAACCTTTCAGGATGGCTGTTTGGCGGGTTTATCGGAACGATTACTTGCGAGGGTGATTATACCCGCCCCTCCACCCTGAAGCCACCGCCTTGCTCAGCGGGGAGTGGATAACCACGAGGATATCTATGCAAGGAATGGCTCACAACTGCCCTGAATACCCATCACCTTATCCACTCCCGCTCAGCGCGGCTGGTGGGGTAAGGTGGTGAGGGAGCACCTGCGCGGGGCCGCCTGGCTTCCCAACCAGCACGGAAGTGACTCCTTCTAGCTGAGCGAGATAGCTTTCGACTACATCGGCGTATGCCGATGTGCTGATGACGTGAACATTTGGTCCGGCGTCGATGGTGAAACAAACCGGGATGCCATCATCACGCCAGGCTCGTACCATCTCTACAACCTTCAGAGTAGGGGGAAGCCAATAGATCAAAGGGGGATGAGAGGTCATCATCACGGCGTGCATCATCAGGGCGTCCTGCTCGACGATCTCGGCCAATAGTGCAAAGTCGCGCCGGATGATCGCCTCACGACACATCGCCAGACGCCGCGGAGCGTCCGCGACGCGGGCAACCTGGAGAGGGGAGGTTGATGCCAGGGCGTGGCCCTCAGTTGAACCTACTGCCTTGTGCTCATGGCTGATGATGGCGATCAGGTCAATAAGATCCCAATGGCCGGGTGGCGCAATGGTCTCAGCAAATGAGGTTTCGTGCTGATCGCCTGTATACCACTCCACGAAACCGCCGGGTACTGAGCGGCAGGCCGACCCCGATCCCAGCCGTGCCAGTGCCGAAAGCATTCTTTCTCCCAGGGTCAGGTCCAGCGCAGCAGCAGCGGCGACGGTCAGCGCGGCAAAGGCAGATGCCGACGAGGCTACCCCCGTTCCGGCAGGAAAGTTGTTCTGGGAAATTATCTCGGCACGCTGCGTTTTGGCAGCCATCTGACGGAGATGATCCAGTTGGCGGCTGACACGGGCGAGAGGGTCACCCTGTCTGGCTTGACCATTGAGGAATAGGCGATCTCGTTCAAGGGAGTCGCTGAACCGAACAGTCGTGATGGTCTCGACCCCCGCCAGATTCATGGAGATAGAGCCATTGGCAGGGAGTCTTAGCAAGTCGTCGCGGTTCCCCCAGTACTTGATGAAAGCGATGTTACTACAGGCGCGGGCGGTAGCGATAGAGTCAGCCATGCAGCCTTCTTGCGAGGAGAGTAATAACCTCAGACGCTCAATCGGGTGCCGATGGCGTACCCATCATCTAGCAGTGCCTGGCGAATCATGCCTGGTTCGTCCCCTGGGAAGATCTGAATCGTCAGTCCTGGGACTCGTGTGCATAGGGCCAGCATTGTTTTGACTTTCGCAGCCATGCCGCCAGTGACATCGCGGTATTCCGAGCCGCCGAGCGCTTCCTCTATGGCAGCCAGTTTGGTGGGTGTGATGTGGGGAATGATCCTGCCCTGGCTATCTATGACGCCGGGGTAATCACCTGCCAGAAGAATGCGTTGGGGGTGCAGGCGTTCAGCGAGGTAGGCAAAGATAGCCTCTGTGCTCATGATCGTGCCGCCACGTATAGCATCGATGGCCACATCACCGTAGACCAGCGGGATCAATCCTTCCTGAAGAGCGCGTTCAATAGGCTGCGTTGCCATATCGACCAGCTCCCCATCTTGGCACAGGGCCGATGCGGATGGCTGTACCCGGAACACCGGCACTCCTGCTCGGTCGAGTGCGGTAAGAACCAGATGGTTTAGTTCAGCGGCTGCGACCGACACCTGTGCGAAGCCGATCCAGCCTTCCCGGCCCGATACCCCTGCCTGTGTGGCATACTGCGATGCCAAAGTGTGCCCGAAGCTACCGCTACCGTGCCCGATGAGCAGACAAAGAGAAGGCCGGGCGTTCAAAGCCTCCCGGATTTCGAGCGCTGCCTGGGCAAGCACGTCATGGCGCGCTGTCTGAGGGCGTGATTTTTCAGTAATCAGAGAGCCGCCCAGCTTCAGGAATATTCGCATGGCTAGCTCACCACTGTGTAAATCGTACGGACCGCCCCTGCTTGCCTAAGCGCCGATTCCACTTGTCCCACGCGATCGGGCACGACCATCGCGATCATATTCCCAC